>NZ_PTRI01000009.1:0-183117 GCF_002965965.1 Escherichia sp. MOD1-EC5495 | reverse complement strand
AGGCCAGTAATGGGTTAAGTGATAACAGGTGTCTGGAAATATAGGGGCAAATCCAGCTATGGCGTTACCAGTGCGCTTTCTCCTTATCATGAAAACCGCATTGCTCTGGATATTACAGACATTGAAAATGATGTTGAATTGAAAAGCACCAGTACAGTTGCCGTACCACGTCAGGGGTCAGTGATCTTCGCCGGTTTTGAAACGGTACAGGGACAATCTGCCATTTTGAACATTAAACGCAGTGATGGTCAAAACATTCCTTTTGCGGCAGATATATATGACGAACGAGGCAATGTTATTGGCAACGTTGGTCAAGGTGGTCAGGCTTTTGTTCGTGGTATCGAACAACAGGGAAATATCCAGGTTAAATGGCTCGAAGAGGGTAAACCTGTCAGTTGTCTTGCCCATTATCAACAAAATGCAGAGCCAGAAAAAATAGCACAAACGCTTATTATCAATGGGATTAGTTGTCAAATTCAGTAACCATAAGGGATGCAAATGATAAAAATGATACCGCATAAATTAGTGATACTGATGGGATTGCTATTATCACCATCAGCGTTCGCTGAAGATATTAATGTTGATTTTACGGCAACAGTTAAAGCAACAACCTGTAATATCACTCTGACTGCATTAAATGGCTCTAGCGTCACAAATGATGGAAACGATAATTACACATTAAGAATGCCCAATATGGGGCTGGATAAAATTGTTAATGCAGCAACAGAAGCCCAGGCAGACTTTAAATTAGTTGCCAGTGGGTGTAGCAGCGGAATCAGTTGGATCGACACTACCCTGTCAGGTAATCAGTCCGGCACCTCTCCAAAACTGATTATCCCACTTGCATCGGATTCCTCCTCAACAACCGATTATATAGGTATGGGAATAAAAAGGCAGAGTGCAGATGATTCAACATTTCTGAAACCAAACAGCGCAGAAAAAATTCGCTGGAGTTTAACAGAAATCAATACCAGTGGTCTTGCAATGACCGTTGCGCTACGCGAGACATCGGCAGGACAAGGCGTTCCAGGAAACTTTCGCGCAAAAGCGACATTCAATTTCATCTATGAATAATAAGGATGACAATAATGATAAATAAAAAATTACGTTCTGGATTATCCATTGGTTTAGCTCTGGCGGTATTTCAGTTCACTAATCCTTTATATGCGGCTACTGATAGCCTTGGACTGACCGTTGTTACTACTGTAGAGATGGGGACCTGCGACGCAAAGCTGCTCAATGATAGCAATCAACCCATATCTGTTGTGGAATTTGGTGATGTTTATATTTCTGAAATCAATGCCAAATCCAAGATTAAAACGTTTAAATTACAGTTTAAAGACTGTGCAGGTATTCCTGGGAAAAAAGCCCAGATTAATCTGACTAAACGCGCAACTTGTGAAGGAATAAATAACGATGGTCCCGGTTTTGCCAATGGTTCTACCGGCACAGGTAAAGCAAGCGCCGTTGCCGTAGAAGTCTGGAGTACGACTACTCCCGCAGTAGGCAATGCGGCACAATTTAGTTGCGTTGCACCTGCAAATAAAGAAGTCACGATCGCAACTGCAACGGGCAACAATGTTGTGGATTACCCAATGAGCGCCCGCCTGGTAGTGGATAAA
The DNA here is from genome assembly GCF_002965965.1 of Escherichia sp. MOD1-EC5495. Classification (NCBI taxonomy): domain Bacteria; kingdom Pseudomonadati; phylum Pseudomonadota; class Gammaproteobacteria; order Enterobacterales; family Enterobacteriaceae; genus Escherichia; species Escherichia sp. MOD1-EC5495. The sequence goes on along the minus strand of NZ_PTRI01000009.1, from coordinate 181,495 downwards.
GACAAAACTGTCAGTAATGTCACCGCCGGAACCTTTTCTGCTCCGGCAACATTCACCGTAACCTACAACTAACAGGCCATCATATTCAGGAACTCACCATGCATCCCACCCAACGTAATATGATGAAAAAAACAGGTTTGTTTTTGTCTTTAATATTGTCCACGGCCTCTCCCGCTATTGCCGGCATGGATATTGATATGACGGCAAATGTAAAAAATAGTACCTGTCAAAGCGGAGTCAGTAATCTGGGTAATATCGATCTGGGGGTCGTCGGTGTGGGATACTTTTCCGATAATACATCCCCAGAAGATTATCAACCTGGGGGAAAAGAATTTACAGTTACTGTTACAGACTGCGCATTTCAGGAAACAGGAGATGTTCTCAGTCAGTTACATATAGACTTCAGAGCACTCAATGGCGTGATGGCAGCAGGCTCCCAACAAATTTTTGCTAACGATAATGCGGCAGGGGCGACTAATGTCGGCGTAGTCATTTTTTCCATCCAGGATCCGGCAAATAAATTTAATGTTCTAAGTAGTACAGGAACTTCTCGATCATTCTATCCAGTAATGACATCAGCAATGAATAATTCCACCTGGAAATTTTATGCGCGAATGCAAAAAATCAATACTTCCGTGCCTATAACATCCGGACAAGTCACCAGTAATGTCTTAATTGATATTTATTATGAATAAATACGCTGATATTGGATAAGATAATTTTATGTTCAATGGAGTGATTATGAAAGCAATGTTTCATTTTTTAACGTTTATATGCGTGCTGATTTTGAGTGTTACGGCAAAGGCTAACAACACCAGTATTATTGCTGGTAATGAGGGACCACCTACAGGTTTTGCAGGTCCAACTACAGGAGGTAGGGCGACATTTCGTTATTCGGCGGGTACGAACAATCTTGTATTTTATAAACCAACTCAACTTGGCCCAACTGGAGTCATCCTAAATTTTATAGAGCTAGACTCTGCAGGCGTCGACGGAGACGGCGTACTTTTTTGTAATACAAGTAGCAGTGCCAGTGGTGCGCCGATGACTCTAGAGCATAAAATGGTTAATTCAGGCAAAAGTTACGGTGGACATCAATTATTTGAAACTACTGTTCCAGGCCTCTATTACACACTAAAAATATCGAAAATCTGGACGGCCTGGAATACAGTGGCCTCTATCAATGAGTTTTACATTGGTGAACAAGATCAATACATTTTTAGTTTCAATATTAACAACAACACCCTACAGCGTTATTGCAATAACTATGCAAATAAAGAAGGCTCATACTGGGCTATCGGTGGTATAGTTCAGAATCTCGCCATTGAATTTTATACTGATCAAACATTTAACCCAACGGCTAATCAGCAGGTTGGATTAAAGACCACGTCAAATTATTTATATAGTTTTAAATCCTATAACGCTGGTCAAAATATTAGCAGTGATTATATCTATATCGATTTTAACCTGGTAAATTTACATATTACGCTGCCCACCTGTTTTACATCCGCACTTACCGGTCCCACCGTCAGTGGTTCAACGGTTAATTTAGGGGAGTACACTGCGGGACAAATATCTTCAAATTCAGCGTCGCCAGTCCCCTTTGATATTTCCCTGCAAAACTGTATCCGCATACGCAACATTGAAGCAAAAATGACATCGACAAAAGTTGGGATTTCAAATCGACAGTTGCTGGGTAATACATTAACAAGTTCAGATAGTGCTACGGGCGTTGGCGTTCTTATTGAAGGCTTACCCAATTCTGTGCATTCACAAAAAGTTATTCTCGAACCAAATAACAATAGTTCAGTTTACAAAGATTATGAATCTGAAACTGACAGTAGTGGCGGTATTTATCCTGAAAAGGATCGGGGAACTTCCCAGCCCCTTCATTTCCAGGCAACATTAAAGCAGGATGGGAGTAACCAGATTACCCCAGGGGAATTTAAAGCGACCAGTACTTTCCAGATCACCTACCCTTGATTCACATAAGGCACATCGTCGGGCAACTGACGATGTGCCCCACTAAAACGATTGCCCCCCCTTATCCTCCTGATAGAATGCCAACAGATCTGACATTAGCCATCAGGACACGTTATGAAACCGACTACCATTTCCCTGCTGCAAAAATGTAAACAGGACAAAAAACGCTTCGCCACCATCACTGCTTACGACTATAGCTTTGCAAAATTGTTTGCCGATGAAGGAATTAACGTCATGCTGGTGGGTGATTCCCTTGGAATGACGGTTCAGGGACATGACTCCACCCTCCCCGTCACTGTGGAAGATATCGCCTACCACACAGCCGCCGTTCGTCGCGGTGCGCCAAACTGTCTGCTGCTGGCTGACCTGCCATTTATGGCTTATGCCACTCCTGAACAAGCATTTGAAAACGCCGCAACTGTCATGCGCGCGGGTGCGAATATGGTCAAAATCGAAGGCGGTGCCTGGCTGGTAGAAACAGTTCAAATGCTGACCGAACGTGCCGTTCCGGTGTGTGGGCATTTGGGCTTAACGCCGCAGTCGGTGAATATTTTCGGCGGTTATAAAGTGCAAGGGCGCGGCGATGCAGGCGACCGTTTACTCAATGACGCATTAGCGTTAGAAGCCGCAGGCGCACAATTGCTGGTGCTGGAATGCGTACCGGTTGAGCTGGCAAAACGTATTACCGAGGCGTTGGCGATTCCGGTTATCGGTATTGGCGCGGGGAATGTAACCGACGGACAAATCCTCGTGATGCACGACGCATTCGGCATAACCGGTGGTCACATCCCTAAATTCGCCAAAAATTTCCTTGCCGAAGCGGGCGACATCCGCGCTGCTGTACGGCAGTATATGGCTGAAGTGGAGTCCGGCGTTTACCCGGGCGAAGAACACAGTTTCCATTAAGGAGTCACGTTGTGTTAATTATCGAAACCCTTCCGCTGCTGCGCCAGCAAATTCGCCGCCTGCGTATGGAAGGCAAGCGCGTGGCGCTGGTGCCTACCATGGGTAACCTGCACGATGGCCATATGAAGCTGGTCGATGAAGCCAAAGCCCGCGCCGATGTGGTCGTCGTCAGTATTTTCGTTAACCCGATGCAGTTCGACCGCCCGGAAGACCTGGCTCGCTATCCACGCACCTTGCAGGAAGACTGCGAGAAGCTAAACAAACGTAAAGTGGATCTGGTTTTCGCTCCATCAGTAAAAGAGATCTACCCGAACGGTACAGAAACCCACACCTATGTTGATGTTCCCGGTCTTTCCACCATGCTGGAAGGTGCCAGCCGTCCGGGACATTTTCGCGGCGTATCAACCATCGTTAGCAAGTTGTTCAACCTTGTCCAGCCGGACATCGCCTGCTTCGGTGAAAAAGATTTTCAGCAACTGGCGCTGATCCGCAAAATGGTTGCCGATATGGGCTTTGATATTGAGATTGTCGGTGTGCCGATTATGCGCGCCAAAGACGGTCTGGCGCTCAGTTCTCGTAACGGTTATCTGACGGCAGAACAACGCAAAATTGCGCCTGGTCTGTACAAGGTTTTATGTTCGATTGCAGACAAATTGCAGGCTGGAGAGCGGGATCTTGATGAGATTATTGCTATTGCAGGGCAAGAACTGAATGAAAAAGGTTTCCGCGCCGATGATATTCAGATTCGTGATGCTGACACGTTGCTGGAAGTCACTGAAAACAGCAAACGCGCCGTGATTCTGGTAGCAGCCTGGCTTGGCGACGCTCGCCTGATCGACAACAAAATGGTCGAGCTGGCGTAATATTTAACTGGCGCTACGGCTGATGGCGCCAGTTATTCATTTGCCCACGTCATGGCGATGACGTCTGTAAGCAATTATTCATATCGCAGGCAATTTAGTTAATCAGCTTATCAAGCTCAGCAAGAGGTAAATTGGCCATTTCTGCAACATCGTCTCGAGACATCCCTTTACTCAAAAGACGCTTGGCGAATTCCTGCCTTTCCTTCTGGAGTCCCTCTTGATATCCCTTCTGAAACGCCTCCTGATACGCCTTCTGAAATCCCTTATCTTCAAACCACTGCGCCAACGTCTGCCTGGTTTCTCTCCGTGTCTTTATGTCCATAGGTTCCCTTAATTATCTGGTCAGTTAACAATAACAATTATCTGGCTATAACTGATAATACCGACAACTTAATTACTCAGTTTATCAATCTCAGCAAGAGGTAAATTTGCCATCTCTGCAACGTCTTCCCGAGACATTCCTTTACTCAGAAGACGTTGGGCGAATTCTTGACTTACTTCCTGTCTTACTTCCTGTGTTACCTCCTGTCTCACCGCCTGTCTTACCTCCTGTCTTCCCTTCTCTTCAAACCACTGCGCCAACGTCATCATAGACTCCCCTCCCGATTCCCTGTCTCTCACCACACCGTAAAACAAATCCGCTTGTTCAGTATGACCGCGTTGCAGCATATAGTTTTGCATGGCAACTAACTGACTTCCGCTAGTGTACCCTTCGTCAATCAGCGTGACCAGTTGCTCCAGCAATAACATTAAGTCGCGCTGGCGAATATGTTTTTGCAGCAGTTCGAGGATCGCAATCCGCCGGTGCTGCATGATTTCGTCATCCGGCGTGATAGTGATATCCACCAGCGGGAAAGGGTTGTTGTAGACGCGTCGCGCCAGTTCCGGTGAGTAAAACATATCAAACCAGCACATGGAGAGCGGGTAAGGTGTGGCCTCGCCCTGATAAAACAGAATCGGCACCACCAGCGGCAGCTTATCGTGGTCAGCCTCCAGATGTCGGTGCATGGCAGCAATAGAGTAGCGCATCATGCGAAAGGCCATTTTTTTGTCCGGCTTACTTTGATGTTCAATCACGACATACAGATAGCCGGGATTACCCAGCATTTGCACGGAATAGAGCACGTCGGTGCTGTGCCCTTTCAGGCTCTCTTCGATGAAACTTCCCGACTCCAGATGCAGCGTGTTGAGATCGCAGATCTCACGCAATTCCTCAGGCAGGTGTATGTCGAGGAAGTCGCGAGCGGTATCCGCATGCATTAAAAATTGTTTAAACACCGCGTCATGCGGCGTGGTACTTGGTGCGTCCATCTTACCTGCCTTCCGTGTTGTCTTGCGTGAAGGCAGTATCCAGTCAAGGCACGCAGTCGTCAGCCGCCTCTTTGTTGTTTACCGAGCAGCGTTCAGAGAAATTTCAATCGGTTACAGGCGTTGCATGGCGGGCTTCGGCGCGGTACGCAAACTGCTGATGCAAATGCCGTCAGATGAGTAGACACTAAACAAAAATCGGGCAATACTGCGTGAGAATTTTCTCAAAGCAGGCTCCGCCTGCTTCGTTAACGACAGGGTAGAAAGGTAGAAGTTATGATTCGCACGATGCTGCAGGGCAAACTCCACCGCGTGAAAGTGACTCATGCGGACCTGCACTATGAAGGTTCTTGCGCCATTGACCAGGATTTTCTTGACGCAGCCGGTATTCTCGAAAACGAAGCCATTGATATCTGGAATGTCACCAACGGCAAGCGTTTCTCCACCTACGCCATCGCGGCAGAGCGCGGTTCGAGAATTATTTCTGTCAACGGCGCGGCGGCTCACTGCGCCAGCGTCGGCGATATTGTCATCATCGCCAGCTTCGTCACTATGCCAGATGCCGAAGCCCGTACCTGGCGGCCAAACGTCGCCTACTTTGAAGGCGACAACGAAATGAAACGTACCGCAAAAGCGATCCCGGTTCAGGTTGCCTGATAATCACCCCTGCGGCTGGTTACTCACCAGCCGCGACATCGTCTCCAGCGAATCCGTTCTTAAGATATAAAGCCGTTTTAGCAACAAGGGATTATCCCCCGGTTTAACTTTACCTTTCATGGTCGTCACCGCCAGATGAAATCCGGCATCATTTGCCGCTTTAACCGCTTTGTCATTAAATCCGCCAAACGGATAAGAAAGATACAATACATGCGGATTAAATTGCGTCAGCGCCCGACGTGAACGTTCAAAATCAAACAAAATATTATGCTCACTGCGGCTAAGTAATATGGGTCGGCGATAACCATCAACCCGATGTAAAAAATGGGTATGTGACTGGAAATCAAAAACATCGCTGACATCATGCAGTTCAGAAATACTCATAAACTGTAATGACTGCGGATTCCATTTCTGTGGATGACGTTTGATGCGAGAGGTAATAATAAATGCCGTCGCCCTCATACCGTATTCTTTCAGAATGGGATATGCATAACGACTCACTGATTTCAAGCCATCATCAAACGTCAGCACAACCGCGCGAGCGGGTAGATTCATCGAATTACGCAGATATCCTTCCAGTTGATACAAGGTCAACGTGGTATATCCCCTGTCGCGCAACCAGGTCATCTGGTTATTGAATGCACGTACCGAGGTCGTGGTCGAAGTATGCCGAAAACGGATATTCTCTTCATCGCGTAAAATATGATGGTAGGTCAATACAGGAATACCATTATCCTGCTGCGCATCCAGCGCACTGATATAGGCCAGACGTTCGCCAATACGAATTTGATACCAGGTTTGATTCAGGCGATCTTTCAATTTATTGATAATGGGATAACGCAAGTTATCGGCCAGCACACCAAATGGCGCACTGCCTGCATCGGGCGCGTTATATACCGGCGTATCTTTCCAGGTAATAAGATTTTGGTTGCTCAGTGGTTTATTCAGATCGCCCAGACCATCTTCAACTTTTTGCCGCCCTTGTACAGGCTCAAGATGACCTTTATCAATATACCCCCTACCAAAACCAAAATTGAATTCATAATAATCGGCTGCGGTTGGGATGACCGAAATAATCTGCCCGGCACGAATGTTACCGACAGTTACCGTGTTATCGCCAATTTTTCCCCAGATAGTCGCATCCTGAGTGGTTTGCATATAACGCGTGGGAAGTGCTGCGCTGACAGCAGATGAAACCAGCAGCACCAGGAAAATTATCTTTTTAATCATGAGGAAACTACCAGGCGAGAAACAACGCAGTTAGTGTAGCAAAATCAGAATGCGATTTAATACTCGAACCAATTGTGCTTGAGGACAAAAGGGGGATTCTTTTGTTGCTGATGCCAGAGGCTACTGACTTCAGGCGCTCCTGATGCCACGATATGCTCTCGAAATGCCGCACTGGACATTGTCTCCCGACAGGGGAGCATCTGCTCAATTAACGGTAACGTCACCCCAGAAATGACTTCACAACGAGAATGCTTGTGGCTTAATAACGACGCAACGCGATAAGGTGCAGCGCCTGCTATATCGGTTAAAAAAATCACCCCATCGCCAGAGTCCGTTTCATGCAGAGCATCGCACATCATGCGGCTAAGCATATTTGAACTTAACCCGCGCCAGAAATTCACTGCCCGACACTGGATAAGTGCACCATGTTTTTTTTCCAGCGCATCCAGTATCTCTTGCGCCCTATCGTCGTGACAGGTAATGACCCAACCTAACATCGCTTTCCTCCTTAGCCGAAAATCAGTCTACCCTGACCATTGTTGATAAAGGGTGATAGCCGTCAAAACTCCCCTCCCCCGCATCCGGAGGAGAGGAGATAGACTTAGCTACGCAAGCCGCGCCCACGCTGGATCAGCGACCAGCAGATCAGATAAAACGCAATAATAAAAACAACCAGCACGCCAAAAGTAGTGACCAGCGGCACATCATTAATGCCGAGGAAGCCGTAGCGGAATCCACTGATCATATAAACGATTGGGTTCAGGTGCGACAGCCCTTGCCAGAACGGCGGCAGCAAAGTCAGGGAGTAAAAGACCCCGCCCAAATACGTGAGTGGCGTTAACACAAAGGTTGGCACCAGGCTGATGTCATCGAACGTTTTGGCAAACACACCGTTCAGCAAACCCGCAAGGGAGAACAACACCGCTGTGAGCACCAGCGTTAAAGCAACGAATACCCACGAATGCACCTGAAACGGCACAAAGAACAGCGAAATCGCCGTCACCAGAATGCCAACAAACAACCCGCGCGCGACACCACCGCCGACATATCCGGCGATAATCACGTGCGTTGGAACCGGAGCGACCAGCAACTCTTCAATATTACGCTGGAACTTGGCACCAAAAAATGATGAAGCGACGTTGGCGTAGGCATTGGTGATCACCGACATCATGATCAGCCCCGGTACGATGAACTGCATATAGCTGAAGCCATGCATATCACCAATGCGCGAACCAATCAGGTTGCCGAAGATAATAAAGTAAAGGGTCATGGTGATGACCGGCGGCACCAGCGTCTGCACCCAGATACGCATAAAGCGATGAATTTCTTTCGCCCAGATGCTTTTTAACGCCACCCAGTAAAGATGCATCATGCGCGATCTCCTTGTTTTTCATTAACCAGTGACACAAACAGCTCTTCCAGACGGTTGGCTTTGTTACGCATACTTAATACCTGAATGCCCTGCTCGCTTAACTGCGTAAACACACTGTTGATCCCCTGCTCACGCAGCACTTCAACTTCAAGCGTGGCGGTATCTACCAGTCGGTACTGATAGCCATCGAGCTTCGGCAACGGGCTTTTCGGTGCGAGATCGAGAATAAAGGTTTCCGATTTCAGCTTCGCCAGCAGCGCCTTCATCGAGGTATTCTCCACCAGTTCACCGTGTTGAATAATGCCGATATTGCGGCACAGCATTTCTGCTTCTTCCAGGTAGTGCGTGGTGAGAATGATGGTGGTGCCTTTGTCGTTTAAATCCTTCAAAAAGCCCCACATTGAGCGGCGAAGTTCGATATCCACACCTGCAGTTGGTTCGTCAAGAATTAGCAGTTTAGGTTCATGCATTAACGCACGGGCGATCATTAAACGGCGCTTCATCCCACCAGATAACATACGCGCACGTTCGTTACGCTTTCCCCATAGATCGAGCTGTTTAAGATACTTTTCGCTGCGGATGTACGCTTCTTTGCGCTCTACGCCGTAGTACCCCGCCTGATTCACCACTATTTGCTGTACGGTTTCAAACGGGTTGAAGTTAAATTCCTGCGGCACCAGCTCCAACTGGCGTTTGGCGTTGACGACATCTTTTTCAAGATCGTAACCAAATACGCTGACGCGCCCGGAGGTCTTATTTACCAGCGAGCTGATAATACCGATAGTGGTCGATTTCCCGGCCCCATTCGGCCCCAGAAGCGCATAAAAATCACCCGCCTCGACCTGCAAATCTATTCCACGAAGCGCCTGAACGCCGCCTGGATAGGTTTTTTTAAGCTGTTGAAGTTCCAGTGCAATGGTCATAAATTTTTACTTACCTTACGTTCTTACACTTTATCTGTGGTTTAAATCGTCCCGGAGTTGCCCTATATTAGCCAAACGTAATTATTTGGTTACAGGTCGTTAACCTCCATGAAAGACATAGATACACTCATCAGCAATAATGCACTATGGTCAAAAATGCTGGTGGAAGAGGATCCCGGGTTTTTTGAGAAACTGGCACAAGCGCAAAAACCGCGCTTTCTATGGATTGGATGTTCCGACAGTCGCGTTCCTGCAGAACGTTTAACCGGTCTTGAGCCGGGCGAACTCTTTGTTCACCGTAATGTTGCTAACCTGGTCATTCACACCGATCTAAACTGCCTCTCCGTGGTTCAGTATGCAGTGGATGTTCTCGAAGTTGAACATATTATTATCTGTGGCCACTATGGTTGCGGCGGCGTGCAAGCTGCTGTTGAAAACCCGGAACTGGGACTAATCAACAACTGGCTGCTGCACATCCGCGATATCTGGTTCAAACATAGCTCATTGCTCGGCGAAATGCCGCCGGAACGTCGTCTGGATACCCTGTGCGAACTGAACGTAATGGAACAGGTATATAACCTGGGTCACTCCACCATTATGCAATCAGCGTGGAAACGCGGGCAGAAAGTCACCATTCACGGCTGGGCTTACGGCATTCACGACGGCTTACTGCGTGACCTGGATGTCACAGCCACCAACCGCGAAACCCTGGAGCAACGTTACCGTCACGGGATTTCCAACCTCAAGCTGAAGCACATCAACCACAAATAAATTCGCCATGCCGGATGCAACACATCCGGCAAATCCGCACTTACTCGTCCAGCAGAATCACTTTGCCGATATACGGCAGATGGCGGTAACGCTGTGCGTAATCAATACCGTAACCCACCACAAACTCATCCGGGATCGAGAAACCGATAAATTCTACCGGGACGTTCACTTCACGGCGGGACGGTTTATCCAGCAGCGTACAAATCGCCAGCGACTTCGGTTCGCGCAGGCTTAAGATTTCACGCACTTTCGACAGTGTATTACCCGAGTCGATGATATCTTCAACAATCAGCACGTCCTTGCCACGGATATCTTCATCCAGATCTTTGAGGATTTTCACATCACGGGTGGTGGACATGCCGCTACCGTAGCTGGAGGCGGTCATAAAGTCGACTTCATGAGATACCTGAACTTCACGGCACAGGTCCGCCATAAACATAAATGAGCCACGCAGCAGGCCTACCAGCACCATATCGCTGCCGCTGTCTTTGTAACGCTCAGTAATCTGACGACCCAGTTCGGCGATACGCGCTTTAATCTCCGCTTCGGGGATCATTACTTCTACAGTATGTTTCATATCTCTAACCATATGATTTAAAAACAAATCACTTCGCACGGGCTGGCTTCGGCACCGCAGCAAAGCGCAAGACACGCAGTATACCAGTAAAACTATTCATTGGCGGAATCTGTTAATAAAGCTCAAATTGTGATGACGATCACACATGTTAAAACCTATAATTAATTGCTACTAAAATATTAATGAATTGAAATGGTGTTTCTTTATGGCAATTAACAATACCGGCTCGCGGCGATTACTCGTCACGCTAACAGCCCTTTTTGCAGCTCTTTGCGGGCTGTATCTTCTCATTGGCGGAGGCTGGCTGGTCACGATTGGCGGCTCCTGGTACTACCCTATTGCAGGCCTTGTGATGCTCGGCGTCGCCTGGATGCTGTGGCGCAGTAAACGCGCCGCACTTTGGCTGTACGCGGCTCTGCTGCTCGGCACCATGATTTGGGGCGTCTGGGAAGTCGGTTTCGATTTCTGGGCGCTGACCCCGCGCAGCGACATTCTGGTCTTCTTCGGCATCTGGCTGATCCTGCCGTTTGTCTGGCGTCGCCTGGTCATTCCTTCCAGTGGCGCAGTTGCCGCGCTGGTAGTGGCGTTGCTGATTAGCGGCGGAATTCTCACCTGGGCGGGATTTAACGATCCGCAGGAAATCAACGGCACCTTAAGCGCCGATGCCACACCTGCCGAAGCTATCTCCCCCGTTGCCGATCAGGACTGGCCTGCGTATGGTCGCAATCAGGAAGGTCAACGCTTTTCACCACTGAAGCAAATTAACGCCGATAATGTCCATAAGCTGAAAGAAGCGTGGGTATTCCGTACTGGCGATGTCAAACAGCCTAACGATCCGGGCGAAATCACCAATGAAGTCACGCCAATTAAAGTAGGCGACACGCTTTACCTGTGTACCGCTCACCAGCGCCTGTTTGCGCTCGATGCCGCCAGCGGTAAAGAGAAATGGCATTACGATCCTGAGTTGAAAACCAACGAATCTTTCCAGCACGTAACCTGTCGCGGCGTCTCTTATCATGAAGCCAAAGCAGAAACCGCTTCGTCGGAAGTGATGGCGGATTGTCCGCGTCGTATCATACTTCCGGTCAATGATGGTCGCCTGATTGCACTCAACGCTGAAAGCGGGAAGCTGTGCGAAACCTTCGCCGATAAAGGCGTGCTCAATCTGCAAAGTAACATGCCGGACACCAAACCGGGTCTGTATGAGCCAACTTCGCCGCCGATTATTACCGATAAAACCATCGTGATGGCCGGTTCAGTCACCGATAACTTCTCAACCCGCGAAACGTCTGGCGTGATCCGTGGTTTTGATGTCAACACCGGCGAGCTGCTATGGGCCTTTGATCCGGGCGCGAAAGATCCGAACGCCATCCCGTCTGACGAGCACACATTTACCTTTAACTCGCCAAACTCCTGGGCACCTGCGGCCTATGACGCGAAGCTGGATCTGGTATATCTGCCGATGGGCGTGACCACGCCAGATATCTGGGGCGGTAACCGCACTCCGGAGCAGGAACGTTATGCCAGCTCGATTCTGGCGCTGAATGCCACCACCGGGAAACTGGCGTGGAGTTACCAGACCGTTCACCATGACCTGTGGGATATGGATCTTCCGGCACAGCCGACGCTGGCGGATATCACCGTTAATGGTCAGAAGGTGCCGGTTATTTATGCTCCTGCGAAAACCGGCAACATTTTTGTGCTCGATCGTCGTAATGGTGAACTGGTGGTTCCTGCCCCGGAAAAACCAGTGCCACAAGGCGCAGCGAAAGGCGATTACGTTACCCCGACCCAACCGTTCTCTGAACTGAGCTTCCGTCCGACGAAAGATTTGAGCGGCGCGGATATGTGGGGCGCTACCATGTTTGACCAACTGGTGTGCCGCGTGATGTTCCACCAGATGCGCTATGAAGGCATTTTCACCCCACCATCTGAACAGGGTACGCTGGTATTCCCGGGTAACCTGGGGATGTTCGAATGGGGCGGGATTTCCGTTGATCCGAATCGTGAAGTGGCAATTGCCAACCCAATGGCGCTGCCATTTGTTTCGAAACTGATCCCGCGCGGCCCTGGCAACCCAATGGAACAACCGAAAGATGCCAAAGGCACGGGTACGGAATCCGGTATTCAGCCGCAGTACGGCGTGCCGTATGGCGTCACGCTCAACCCGTTCCTTTCACCGTTTGGTCTGCCGTGTAAACAGCCAGCATGGGGTTATATTTCGGCGCTGGATCTGAAAACCAATGAAGTGGTGTGGAAGAAACGTATTGGTACGCCGCAGGACAGTATGCCGTTCCCGATGCCGGTTCCGGTGCCGTTCAACATGGGTATGCCGATGCTTGGCGGACCAATCTCCACGGCGGGTAACGTGCTGTTTATTGCCGCTACGGCAGATAACTACCTGCGCGCTTACAACATGAGCAACGGTGAAAAACTGTGGCAGGGTCGTCTACCAGCGGGCGGTCAGGCAACACCGATGACCTATGAAGTGAATGGTAAGCAGTATGTGGTGATCTCCGCAGGCGGTCACGGTTCATTTGGTACGAAGATGGGCGACTATATTGTGGCTTATGCGCTGCCGGATGATGTGAAGTAAGATTCGCTCAGATTACTGACAAAGTGCGCTTTGTTCATGCCGGATGCGGCGTAAACGCCTTATTCGGCCTACAAAATCGTATGGTGCGTAGGCCTGATAAGCGTAGCGCATCAGGCAGTTTTGCGTTTGTCATCAGTTTAAAGCCCGGAGAGATCCGGGCATCTTCCCGAATACAGTATTTTTACACCGTAAACCCTAACATCATCCCCGTATCTTCATGCTCCAGCAGATGGCAGTGCGCCATATAAGCGTGTTCTTTCGGTGCATCATGATTAAACTTCACCAGCACTTCGCTGACATTACCTTCCACCTTAACGGTATCTTTCCAGCCTGCGCGATGCGTCGCTGGCGGTTTGCCATTTTCTGACAAGATACGGAACTGCGTACCGTGGATATGGAACGGATGCAGCATCATGTCACCCACGCCAGAAATAACCCAACGCTCGTACTGCCCTTTCGCCGCCGCAAACATCGGCTTGTTCATATCGAACGCCTGACCGTTGATTTTATTGGCATGGTGGAAATCGAACTTCCCGCCGTGGTTCATATGATTCATATTGCCGTGCCCCATATGCCCCATCATCTGGCTGTGATCCATCCCGGCCATCGCCTGATCGCCATATTTATCCATTAGCATCTGCATCCCCATCATATCGAGCATCGGATCCATAGAGAGTTGTAGCTTGCGTACCGTTAATCCGTCCAGCGAAGGTAAAGCAGGCAGGCTACTTAACGCCTCAGGTAAGGCACCTGAGGCACTAATAGCAATCGGCTGAATCCGCATTACCGGATGCGGCTTGTCAAACGGCGCAATCGCCATCCCCATCTGGCTGACCGGCAGCGTCACCAGGTCAAACGGTTTGTTGTCGTTAACCTCCACCAGCACTTCAAAACGCTCGCCCATCAGCACCGGCAGCTCGCTCACCTTCACCGGTTCAGGTAGCAGACCACCGTCGCTGGCAATCACATAAAGCGGGCGATTGTCGCTGGTGGCGAAATTGAGCGAGCGGGCATTACAGCCATTGAGCAAACGCAGACGCAGCCAGCCACGCGGAGCAGCATGTTGCGGGTAGATAGCGCCGTTGGTCAGCAGCGTATCGCCAAACCAGCCCACGGCGGCGGTCATCACATCTAGTTGATAATCAATCTGTCCGTCGGCGTTAAATTTTTTATCCTGAACAATCACCGGGACATCATCGATACCCCACTGTTTCGGCAGCATTAATTTCAGGATCTCGTCATCTTCAATCACCACCAGCCCAGCCAGCCCCATCGCCACCTGACGCCCGGTTTTGCCGTGTTGATGCGGATGGAACCAGCAGGTAGCGGCAGGTTGATCAACGTTCAGCGTCACCGTGCGTTTACCACCAGGCTGAATAATCCCCTGCGGGCCGCCGTCCACTTCCCCCGGCACTTCCAGCCCGTGCCAGTGCAACGTCGTCTCTTCCGCCAGTTGGTTATAGATATCAACCGTTACCGCTTTGCCGCGCTGTAATTTCACCGCTGGCCCCAGCAGATTGCCGTTGTAACCCCAGGTAGTTGCGGTTTTCCCGCCAAAAGTGGACTGGCCTGCGCCAATAGTTAACTGAATACGATTACGGGCATCGGTCGTGAGCAAATCAGGGATCGGTAACGTTGGACGATCCGCCGCAAAAACTGCGCGGCTCCACAGCGGCAAGGCCGAAGCCACGCCCAGCGCGACGGAATATTTTAAGAAATCACGACGTTGCATAGTTATTTCCTTATTCTTAAGCAGGCGAAACAAAATCAAACGTTGAGCATAGTCCTTCCCCTTACAGGAAGGTCAAGCCACAGACACAATTTAATCCACAATAATGGTCGTCGCCTCGCTCGCAGTGTGCTAACGTTTATCATCTTTAAGTCCTGGTAGAAGCAATGAAGACGTTTTTCAGAACAGTATTATTCGGCAGCCTGATGGCTGTATGCGCAAACAGTTACGCGCTCAGCGAGTCTGAAGCCGAAGATATGGCCGATTTAACGGCTGTTTTTGTTTTTCTGAAGAACGATTGCGGTTACCAGAACTTACCTAACGGGCAAATTCGTCGCGCACTGGTCTTTTTCGCCCAGCAAAACCAGTGGGATCTCAGCAATTACGACACCTTCGACATGAAATCCCTCGGTGAAGACAGCTACCGCGATCTCAGCGGTATTGGTATTCCCGTCGCTAAAAAGTGCAAAGCCCTGGCTCGCGATTCCTTAAGCCTGCTTGCCTACGTCAAATAATCCCTGATACCTTTTTGTAGAAATATTGACCGTGCATCTGCGGTCAATGTTAGCTATTATGTTGCGCCCTTTTTTTACGGGTGTTAACAAAGGAGGTATCAACCCATGGCCGAAAAAAAACGGTGGCATGAAACGCTACACGACCAGTTTGGGCAGTACTTTGCTGTAGATAACGTTCTGTATCATGAAAAGACCGATCACCAGGATCTGATCATTTTTGAGAACGCCGCATTTGGTCGCGTGATGGCGCTGGATGGCGTAGTACAAACCACCGAGCGCGACGAGTTTATCTATCATGAGATGATGACCCATGTTCCGCTACTGGCTCACGGTCACGCGAAACATGTGCTGATCATCGGCGGCGGTGACGGTGCCATGCTGCGAGAAGTGACCCGGCATAAAAACGTTGAGTCAATCACGATGGTGGAAATCGATGCGGGTGTCGTGTCGTTCTGCCGTCAGTATCTGCCAAACCATAACGCCGGTAGCTACGACGATCCGCGCTTTAAACTGGTGATCGACGATGGCGTCAATTTCGTTAATCAAACCAGCCAGACCTTCGACGTGATCATCTCCGACTGTACCGATCCCATCGGTCCCGGCGAAAGCCTGTTCACCTCAGCATTTTATGAAGGTTGCAAACGCTGCCTGAATCCTGGCGGTATCTTCGTCGCACAAAACGGCGTCTGCTTTTTACAGCAGGAAGAGGCTATCGACAGTCATCGCAAACTCAGCCATTACTTCAGCGACGTTGGCTTTTATCAGGCGGCGATCCCGACCTATTACGGCGGCATCATGACCTTTGCATGGGCGACAGATAACGACGCCTTACGCCATCTCTCTACCGAAATTATTCAGGCGCGTTTTCTCGCTTCTGGCCTGAAATGCCGTTATTACAACCCGGCAGTCCATACGGCAGCTTTTGCCTTACCTCAGTATCTGCAAGACGCACTGGCTTCACAGCCGTCCTAAGGAGAAGATAAGAAATTGAAAAAACTGAAACTGCATGGCTTTAATAATCTGACCAAAAGTCTGAGTTTTTGTATTTACGATATCTGCTACGCCAAAACCGCCGAAGAGCGCGACGGTTATATTGCTTATATCGATGAACTCTATAATGCCAACCGTCTGACCGAAATCCTGTCAGAAACCTGTTCCATTATCGGGGCCAATATTCTTAACATCGCCCGCCAGGATTACGAACCACAGGGTGCCAGCGTCACTATTCTGGTGAGTGAAGAACCGGTTGACCCGAAACTCATCGACAAAACAGAACACCCCGGCCCACTGCCAGAAACGGTCGTTGCCCATCTCGATAAAAGTCATATTTGCGTACATACCTACCCGGAAAGCCATCCCGAAGGCGGTTTATGTACCTTCCGCGCCGACATAGAAGTTTCCACCTGCGGCGTGATTTCTCCGCTGAAGGCGCTGAATTACCTGATCCATCAGCTTGAGTCCGATATCGTAACCATTGATTATCGCGTGCGCGGCTTTACGCGTGACATCAACGGTATGAAGCACTTTATCGACCATGAGATTAATTCGATTCAGAACTTTATGTCCGAGGATATGAAGGCGCTGTATGACATGGTGGATGTAAATGTCTATCAGGAAAATATCTTCCATACCAAGATGTTGCTTAAAGAGTTCGACCTTAAGCACTACATGTTCCACACCAAACCGGAAGATTTGACCGACAGCGAGCGCAAAGAAATTACCGCTGCGCTGTGGAAAGAAATGCGCGAGATTTATTACGGGCGCAATATGCCAGCTATTTAACGGCTCAGGCGGAGCACCGAGGCTCCGCCTGATTTAGTTACTTCTGTTGCACGAAATTGCGGTAAGCCGCCACCACCTGAAGAAAATCCTCAACGCCGCATAGCGACAGGCTTTCTTCGTCGTAGTAGTTCATCCCCTCTTCCATTTCATCGCCAGCGAATTCCAGTTGATTGGCGCGAACCATCACTTCTTCGCCGTCCATCCATAGCGTGTACTCATGCCCTGCCCGCTGCCAGGAACGTTCGCTACCTTTGAGCGTGCGCGCGGCGTCTTCCACTTCATCAAGCAAGGCCAGGTTTTCTCTCACCTCTTCATTAAACCAGTGCCCGACCACTTCATGCCCCATGGACATACGCACCTTTACCACTCCGGTAATATCGCGCAGAAATTCGTAATCCATAGTGTGTTCCTCTGCTCCCGGCAATGCGCCGAAATCGCATTGCGCCATTGATGTAATTATCGCAGCCTTACCGGAGAAAAACAGCGGAACGGCGATGGTTTAGAAATAAAAAAATGCCCGGGAATCACATTCTCCGGGCATTGTCTCGTTTATGCGCAGCACGTGCGCTGACTTTTTAAACCGCAGTCTGGAAAATCACCCCATCCGCTTTTTCGGTGTACTGAGAAAGCTGGTTGAAGTTCAGATAACGGTAAGTATCAACGGCAGTTTTATCTACCTGCGCAACGTAGGTCTGGTACTCCTCCGGCGTTGGCAGTTTGCCAAGAAGTGCCGCGACAGCGGCCAGCTCCGCAGAAGCCAGGAAGACGTTCGCGCCAGTACCCAGACGGTTCGGGAAGTTACGGGTAGAGGTGGAAACCACCGTCGCACCGTCCGCCACACGCGCCTGGTTACCCATACACAGGGAACAGCCAGGGATCTCAATACGCGCGCCGCTCTTACCGAAGACGCTGTAGTAGCCTTCTTCTGTCAGCTGCGCGGCGTCCATACGGGTTGGCGGTGCCACCCACAGGCGAGTCGGCAACTGTCCTTTATGCGCATCCAGCAGTTTACCGGCGGCACGGAAGTGACCGATGTTGGTCATGCAGGAACCGATAAACACTTCGTCGATCTTCTCACCCTGTACCGCAGACAGCGGACGTGCGTCGTCTGGATCGTTCGGTGCACAGAGGATTGGCTCTTTAATATCAGCCAGATCGATGTCGATCACTGCCGCGTATTCCGCATCCGCATCGGCTTCCAGCAGCTCAGGATTCGCCAGCCATTTTTCCATGCCCTGAATACGACGTTCGAGGGTACGACGATCGCCGTAACCTTCTGCGATCATCCACTTCAGCAGGACAATGTTAGAGTTCAGATACTCGATGATCGGCTCTTTATTCATCTTGATGGTACAACCAGCAGCGGAACGCTCAGCGGACGCATCGGTCAGCTCAAAGGCCTGCTCAACTTTCAGATCCGGCAGACCTTCAATTTCCAGGATGCGACCAGAGAAGATGTTTTTCTTGCCTTTCTTCTCAACGGTCAGCAGACCTTGTTTGATCGCATACAGCGGGATTGCGTGTACCAGATCGCGCAGGGTAATGCCCGGCTGCATCTTGCCTTTGAAGCGCACCAGAACAGATTCCGGCATGTCCAGCGGCATGACGCCAGTCGCGGCAGCAAATGCCACCAGACCAGAACCCGCCGGGAAGGAGATACCAATCGGGAAACGAGTATGAGAGTCACCGCCAGTACCCACGGTATCCGGCAGCAGCATACGGTTCAGCCAGGAGTGGATTACGCCATCACCCGGACGCAGCGACACACCGCCACGGTTCATAATGAAGTCCGGCAGCGTGTGGTGTGTGTTAACGTCAACCGGCTTCGGATAAGCCGCTGTGTGACAGAAAGACTGCATCACCAGGTCAGCCGAGAAGCCCAGGCACGCCAGGTCTTTCAGTTCATCACGGGTCATTGGGCCGGTGGTGTCCTGAGAACCGACCGAAGTCATTTTCGGCTCACAGTAAGCGCCCGGACGAATGCCTTTCACGCCACAGGCACGACCCACCATTTTCTGCGCCAGCGAGAAGCCGCGATCGCTTTCAGCGACATCTTTCGCCTGACGGAAGACATCGCTGTGCGGCAGACCAAGTGCTTCACGCGCTTTGGTGGTCAGGCCACGACCGATAATCAGCGGAATACGACCACCCGCACGTACTTCATCAATCAGCACGTCGGTTTTCAGTTCGAAGGTTGCCAGCAGTTCGTTGGTTTCGTGGTTACGCACTTCACCTTTGTACGGGTAAACGTCAATTACGTCGCCCATATTCAGGTTGGAAACGTCCACTTCAATTGGCAGTGCGCCGGCATCTTCCATCGTGTTAAAGAAGATTGGCGCAATTTTGCCGCCGAGGCACAGACCGCCACCGCGTTTGTTTGGCACATGCGGAATATCATCGCCCATAAACCACAGTACGGAGTTAGTGGCGGATTTACGCGAAGAACCCGTGCCCACAACGTCACCGACGTACGCCAGCGGGAAACCTTTCTGTTGCAGGGCTTCAATCTGTTTGATCGGCCCAACAACGCCTGGCTGGTCTGGCTCAATACCTTCACGGGCATTTTTCAGCATCGCCAGCGCGTGCAGTGGGATATCCGGACGCGACCATGCATCCGGTGCCGGAGAGAGGTCATCGGTGTTGGTTTCGCCGGTAACTTTGAAAACGGTAACGGTCAGTTTTTCAGCCAGCGCCGGGCGATTCAGGAACCATTCGGCATCCGCCCAGGACTGCATAACCTGCTTCGCGTATTTGTTGCCTGCTTTGGCTTTTTCTTCTACATCATAGAAGTTATCGAACATCAGCAGCGTATGAGACAGTGCTTTGGCGGCAATTGGCGCCAGTTTGGCATCGTCCAGCGCATCGATCAGCGGATGAATGTTGTAACCACCCTGCATGGTGCCCAGCAGTTCAATGGCTTTTTCTGGAGTCAACAGTGGGGATTTGGCTTCGCCTTTCGCGACAGCAGCAAGGAAACCAGCTTTTACATAGGCGGCTTCATCGACGCCAGGGGGAACTCGGTTGGTTAACAGATCTAACAGGAATTCTTCTTCGCCCGCAGGCGGGTTTTTCAGCAGCTCTACAAGCGCGGCCATTTGGTTTGCATCCAGGGGCTTGGGCGCAATCCCCTCAGCGGCACGCTCAGCTACGTGCTTACGGTATTCTTCTAGCACGACGGTTCTCCTCGCTCTCATTGTCATAGTGCGGCAGGCGATTCTCTTCACGCTCCTGTGAGACAGCAGTTTGTAGGGTAAATGCCCAGTACCGCAACGGGCAGAATAGCAGGATTTTGACGATGTGTTAATCTGTTTACAAAAAAGCAACATAAAAAAGTGGCTGAATCGTTAAGGATGGTCTAGAGATTGTTTCTCTCCGTAAAAACCTCGTTAATTCGCATGGTGATAATCACCTTTCTCAATGAATCCCAAGATTAGTCAAAATTTAAACTACCGCCTCTTTATACTCGGATTCACAGCACCTGCGGGTGGCAGTTCGCCGACCATTGCGATTTCCTTGAGATCCGAATTATGAAAATGACTTTGCCGTTTAAACCCCATGTGCTGGCGCTAATTTGCAGTGCCGGGCTTTGTGCCACTTCCGGTGCTTTGTATGTAAAAAACCGCACTGTGGAAACGCCTGTAGAAGCGCAAACTGTGCCTGTTGTCACTACAGCTACGCTTCCTGCAACGGTTTCCGCGCCGCCAGTAACGCCCGCCGTCGTCAAATCTACCTTCAGTACTGCACAAATTGATCAATGGGTCGCGCCTGTCGCGCTGTACCCCGATTCTCTGCTTTCACAAGTGTTAATGGCATCAACCTATCCGGCAAACGTTGCGCAAGCAGTGCAATGGTCGCACGATAATCCACTTAAACAAGGTGACGCTGCTATTCAGGCAGTAGCTGACCAGCCGTGGGATGCCAGCGTCAAATCACTGGTGGCGTTTCCACAGCTGATGGCATTGATGGGCGAAAACCCGCAGTGGGTACAAAACCTCGGCGATGCGTTTCTGGCGCAGCCGCAGGATGTAATGGACTCGGTACAGCGTTTGCGTCAACTGGCGCAACAAACCGGATCGCTGAAGTCATCAACCGAACAGAAAGTCATTACGACAACGAAGAAAGCTGTACCGGTAAAACAGGCTGTCACGGCTCCCGTCATACAATCCAATACCGTTTCAACAGCCAGCCCCGTCATTGCAGAGCCTGCACCAACCGTAATAACTATCGAACCAACCAATCCGGATATGGTTTATATTCCCAACTATAACCCGACCGTGGTTTACGGGAACTGGGCCAATTCCGCGTATCCGCCGGTTTATCTGCCGCCGCCAGCCGGAGAACCGTTTGTTGACAGCTTTGTGCGCGGTTTCGGCTACAGCATGGGCGTCGCCACTACATACGCGTTATTCAGCAGCATCGACTGGGATGACGACGATCATGACCATCATCATCATGACGATGATGATTATCATCACGATGGCGGTCATCGTGACGGCAACGGCTGGCAACACAACGGTGACAACATCAATATCGACGTCAACAATTTCAACCGCATCACCGGTGAGCATCTTACTGATAAGAATATGGCATGGCGGCACAACCCAAACTATCGAGATGGTGTGCCTTATCATGACAGGGATATGGCAAAGCGGTTTCATCAAACCGATGTCAGTGGCGGCATGAGCGCCACGTCGCTTCCTGCACCATCGCGCGACAGTCAGCGTCAGGCTGCGGCAAGCCAGTTTCGGCAACGAACACACTCCACACCTGAGACTACACGCGATACCCAGCGTCAGGCTGCGGCACAGCGGTTTAATGAAGCGGAACACTATGGCAATTATGAAGATTTTCGCGAGTTCAGCCGTCGCCAACCACTGACCCAGCAGCAAAAGGATGCCGCTCGTCAGCGTTATCAGTCCGCTTCACCTGAGCAGCGCCAGGCGGTACGCGAGAAAATGCAGACTAACCCGCAGAACCAGCAGCGAAGAGAGGCGGCGCGTCAGCGTATTCAGTCCGCGTCACCCGAACAGCGCCAGGCGGTACGCGAGAAAATGCGAACTAACCCGCAGAACCAGCAGCGAAGAGAGGTGGCGCGTCAGCGTATTCAGTCCGCGTCACCCGAACAGCGCCAGGCGGTACGCGAGAAAATGCGAACTAACCCGCAGAACCAGCAGCGAAGAGAGGTGGCGCGTCAGCGTATTCAGTCCGCGTCACCCGAACAGCGCCAGGCGGTACGCGAGAAAATGCAGACTAACCCGCAGAACCAGCAGCAAAGAGAGGCAGCGCATGAGCGTATTCAGTCTGCATCACCTGAGCAACGCCCACTGAACCAACAACAGCGTGATAACGCCCGCCAGCGTATTCAATCGGCATCTCCTGAACAACGTCAGGTTTTTCGGGAGAAAGTTCAGGAGAACCGCCCGCAACGTCTAAACGACAGTAACCATACTGCCAGGCTGAATAACGAACAACGGTCAGCGGTACGTGAACGGTTGTCTGAGCGTGGAGCAAGAAGACAGGAAAGGTAAATTGCAGGCGTAAAAAAAGCGGCGTTGTTAGCCGCTTAAGACTGATGACAAACATCGAATCGCCCGATGCGCAAGTTTATCGGGCCTACACGGCACCTGCAATGCATTGAATTTGCATGATTTTGTAGGCCGGATAAGGCGTTTACGCCGCATCCGGCATCAACAACGAGCACTTTGTCAACAATCTGAAGCGGCCAGAATAGCCGCTTCTTAATTTGCCGGATGTTCCGGCACACGAAGAATTACTTCTTCTTCGCTTTCGGGTTCGGCAGGTCGGTGATGCTACCTTCGAATATTTCTGCCGCCAGACCCACAGACTCGTGCAGAGTCGGGTGCGCGTGGATGGTCAGCGCGATGTCTTCCGCGTCACAACCCATTTCGATTGCCAGACCGATTTCACCCAGCAGCTCGCCGCCGTTAGTACCGACAATTGCACCACCGATCACACGGTGAGATTCTTTGTCGAAAATCAGTTTGGTCATACCGTCTGCGCAGTCGGAAGCGATAGCACGACCAGAAGCAGCCCACGGGAAGGTGGCGGTTTCGTAGCTGATGCCTTTCTCTTTCGCTTCTTTCTCGGTCAGCCCCACCCATGCAACTTCTGGTTCGGTATAAGCGATAGACGGGATAACTTTCGGATCGAAGTAGTGTTTCTTACCTGCGATAACTTCAGCAGCAACGTGACCTTCGTGAACACCTTTGTGTGCCAGCATCGGCTGACCGACGATATCGCCGATAGCAAAGATGTGCGGTACGTTGGTACGCAGTTGTTTATCAACGCGGATGAAGCCACGGTCGTCAACTTCCACGCCAGCTTTGCCTGCGTCGAGGTTTTTACCGTTCGGCACACGACCAATCGCTACCAGCACGGCGTCGTAACGCTGCGGTTCAGCGGGTGCTTTTTTGCCTTCCATCGTCACATAAATGCCGTCTTCTTTCGCTTCAACGGCGGTAACTTTGGTTTCCAGCATCAGGTTGAATTTCTTGCTGATACGCTTAGTGAAGACTTTAACGATGTCTTTGTCAGCTGCCGGGATAACCTGGTCGAACATTTCAACCACGTCAATCTGTGAACCCAGCGCGTGGTAAACGGTGCCCATTTCCAGACCGATGATACCGCCACCCATTACCAGCAGGCGTTCTGGTACTTCTTTCAGTTCCAGCGCGTCAGTGGAGTCCCAGATACGCGGATCTTCATGCGGAATAAACGGCAGTTGGATCGGGCGAGAACCCGCTGCGATGATCGCGTTGTCGAAGTTGATCACGGTTTTACCGTTCTCACCTTCAACTTCCAGGGTGTTTGCCCCGGTGAATTTACCCAGACCGTTGACCACTTTTACTTTGCGGCCTTTCGCCATACCAGCCAGACCACCGGTCAGCTGATTGATCACTTTCTCTTTCCAGGTACGAATCTTGTCGATATCAGTTTTCGGTTCACCGAAGACGATACCGTGTTCAGCCAGAGCTTTGGCTTCTTCGATAACTTTCGCTACGTGCAGCAGTGCTTTAGAAGGGATACAGCCGACGTTCAGGCAAACACCGCCGAGGGTGTTGTAGCGTTCTACGATTACGGTTTCCAGACCTAAATCAGCGCAACGGAAGGCAGCAGAGTAACCTGCGGGGCCTGCCCCAAGTACCACGACCTGAGTTTTGATTTCAGTACTCATCATGACCTCTATATATTTATCTCCGGCGGGTCTGACGTTTTTTTTATGACGCCCATTATCCACCGGGTCGTTCTATCCGTCGGTATTTTACAAAATTGTTAACAATTTTTAAACAACAAACGGCAACCGATTTGTCTATTCGCTAATAATCTCAATACATTCATGAGATTACCAGAAAAAAGCCGGCCGTTGGGCCGGCTCTTTTATTTACATCACCAGACGGCGAATATCAGACAGCGTGTTGTTAATGATGGTAATGAAACGGGCACCATCAGCACCGTCGATCACGCGGTGGTCGAAGGAGAGAGAAATCGGCAGCATCAGACGCGGCACGAACTCTTTACCATTCCACACCGGCTCCATCGCGGACTTGGAAACGCCGAGGATAGCCACTTCCGGTGCGTTCACAATCGGCGCGAAGTGGGTAGTACCCAGGCCACCGATGCTGGAGATGGTAAAGCAACCGCCCTGCATTTCGCCCGCAGTCAGCTTACCGTCACGCGCTTTCTTGGAAATGGTCATCAGCTCGCGAGACAGCTCGATGATGCCTTTCTTGTTGACGTCTTTGAATACCGGAACAACCAGACCGTTCGGGGTATCCACCGCCACACCGATGTTGATGTATTTCTTCAGGGTCAGACGCTGACCGTCTTCCGACAGAGAACTGTTGAAGCGAGGCATCTGCTCAAGTGCCGCAGCAACGGCTTTCATGATGAAGACAACCGGGGTGATCTTCACATCCAGCTTACGTTTCGCTGCTTCTTCGTTCTGCTGTTTACGGAACGCTTCCAGCTCGGTGATATCGGTTTTGTCGAAGTGAGTAACATGCGGGATCATCACCCAGTTACGGCTCAGGTTCGCGCCAGAGATTTTCTGGATACGGCCCAGTTCCACTTCTTCGATTTCACCAAACTTGCTGAAGTCCACCTTCGGCCACGGCAACATACCTGGGATACCGCCGCCAATCGCCGCCGGAGCCGCTTCTGCACGTTTGATAGCTTCTTTCACGTAAGCCTGAACGTCTTCGCGCAGGATACGACCTTTACGGCCTGTGCCCTTCACTTTCGCCAGGTTAACGCCAAACTCGCGTGCCAGACGACGGATCAGCGGAGTCGCGTGAACGTAAGCATCGTTTTCAGCAAATTCAGATTTGCCTTCGGCTTTCGCAGCCGGTGCTGCTGCCGGAGCTTCAGCTTTTGCTGCCGGAGCCGGCGCTGCCGCTTCCTGTTTCGCCGGAGCCGCCGCAGGCGCTGCGCCTTCAACTTCGAAGATCATAATCAGCGAGCCAGTTTTCACTTTATCGCCAACGTTGACTTTCAGTTCCTTCACAACACCTGCAAACGGAGCCGGAACTTCCATAGAGGCTTTGTCGCCTTCTACGGTGATCAGTGACTGTTCAGCGGCAACTTTGTCGCCCACTTTCACCATCACTTCGGTCACTTCAACTTCGTCACCGCCGATATCCGGAACGTTAACTTCTTTCACGCCAGCCGCTGGCGCTGGTGCTGCTGCAGGAGCTGCTTCCTGTTTAGCCGCCGGAGCCGGAGCTGCCGCACCTGCTTCACCCGCAACTTCGAAGATCATGATCAGCGAGCCGGTGGACACTTTGTCGCCAACATTCACTTTGATCTCTTTCACGGTGCCCGCAAACGGCGCCGGAACTTCCATAGAAGCCTTGTCGCCTTCTACGGTGATCAGCGACTGTTCAGCTTCAACTTTATCGCCCACTTTCACCAGGATTTCGGTCACTTCGACTTCGTCGCTGCCGATATCCGGAACGTTAACGTCTTTTGCCGCCGCTGCCGCTGGTGCTGCTGCCGGAGCTGCTTCTTTCTTCTCTTCTGCCTGAGCAGGTGCAGCGTCAGCTGCACCGTCGGCGGAATCGAAAATCATAATAAGTGCACCGGTCTGGGTTTTATCGCCAACAGAGACTTTGATCTCTTTAACAATACCTGCCTGCGGAGACGGAACTTCCATAGAGGCTTTGTCGCCTTCTACGGTGATCAGCGACTGTTCGGCTTCAACTTTGTCGCCCACTTTGACCAGGATCTCGGTGATTTCAACTTCATCAGCCCCGATGTCCGGTACTTTGATTTCGATAGCCATTATTCTTTTACCTCTTACGCCAGACGCGGGTTAACTTTTTCTGCATCGATGTTGAATTTGGCGATTGCGTCAGCAACCACTTTCTTATCGATTTCGCCACGTTTAGCCAGTTCGCCCAGCGCCGCAACCACTACATAGGAAGCATCAACTTCGAAGTGGTGACGCAGGTTCTCACGGCTGTCGGAACGACCGAAGCCATCAGTACCCAGTACGCGGTAGTCGTCAGCCGGTACGTAAGTACGGACCTGCTCAGCGAACAGTTTCATATAGTCGGTAGATGCCACTGCCGGTGCGTCGTTCATCACCTGAGCGATGTACGGAACGCGCGGAGTTTCCAGCGGGTGCAGCATGTTCCAGCGTTCACAATCCTGACCATCACGCGCCAGTTCGGTGAAGGAGGTCACGCTATATACGTCAGAACCTACGCCGTAATCTTTCGCCAGGATCTGTGCTGCTTCACGGACGTGACGTAGAATAGAACCGGAACCCAGCAGCTGAACTTTACCTTTGCTACCTTCAATGGTTTCGAGTTTGTAGATACCTTTACGGATACCTTCCTCAGCACCTTCCGGCATTGCCGGCATGTGGTAGTTTTCGTTCAGCGTAGTGATGTAGTAGTAAACGTTCTCTTGTTTTTCACCGTACATACGCTCCAGACCGTCATGCATGATGACAGCAACTTCGTAAGCGTAAGCCGGGTCGTAAGAGATACAGTTCGGGATAGTCAGCGACTGAATGTGGCTGTGACCATCTTCGTGCTGCAGACCTTCGCCGTTCAGGGTGGTACGACCGGAAGTACCGCCGATCAGGAAGCCACGCGCTTGCTGGTCGCCAGCTGCCCAGCACAGATCGCCGATACGCTGGAAGCCGAACATCGAGTAATAGATGTAGAACGGAATCATCGGCAGGTTGTTGGTGCTGTAAGAGGTCGCCGCTGCCAGCCAGGAACAACCTGCGCCCAGCTCGTTGATCCCTTCCTGCAGAATCTGACCTTTCTCGTCTTCTTTATAGTAAGCAACCTGCTCGCGGTCCTGCGGGGTGTACTGCTGACCGTTCGGGCTGTAAATACCAATCTGACGGAACAGACCTTCCATACCGAAAGTACGCGCTTCGTCGGCGATGATCGGCACCAGACGATCTTTGATCGACTTGTTCTTCAGCATCACGTTCAGGGCACGAACGAAAGCGATAGTGGTAGAGATCTCTTTGCTCTGCTCTTCCAGCAGCGCGCCGAAGTCTTGCAGGCTCGGCAGCTCCAGCTTCTCGGTGAAGTTCGGCTGGCGGCTTGGCAGATAACCGTGCAGTTTCTGACGCTGAGCGTGCAGATAGGTATGCTCTTCAGAACCTTCCGGGAAGGTGATGTACGGCAGTTTTTCGATATCTGCATCAGACACCGGCACATTGAAACGGTCGCGGATGTGACGCACGCCGTCCATGTTCATTTTCTTAACCTGGTGCGCGATGTTTTTACCTTCAGCCGCGTCGCCCATGCCGTAACCTTTAATGGTATGAGCAAGGATTACCGTCGCTTTGCCTTTAGTTTCCTGCGCTTTCTTGAATGCAGCGTAGATTTTCTTCGGATCGTGACCACCACGGTTCAGTGCCCAGATCTGCTCGTCAGTCCAGTCTGCAACCAGTGCTGCAGTTTCAGGATATTTACCGAAGAAGTGTTCACGAACGTACGCACCATCTTTCGATTTGAAGGTCTGGTAGTCGCCGTCAACGGTTTCGTTCATCAGTTGGATCAGTTTACCGCTGGTATCTTTACGCAGCAGTTCATCCCAACGGCTACCCCACATCACTTTGATCACGTTCCAGCCAGCACCTTCGAAGATGCCTTCCAGTTCGTTGATGATCTTGCCGTTACCGGTGACCGGGCCGTCAAGACGCTGCAGGTTACAGTTGATAACGAAGACCAGGTTATCCAGTTTTTCACGGGTAGCGATGGTGATCGCACCTTTGGATTCCGGTTCGTCCATTTCACCGTCGCCGAGGAACGCGTAAACGGTCTGTTTAGAGGTATCTTTCAGGCCACGGTGTTCCAGATATTTCAGGAATTTAGCCTGGTAAATAGCACCAATCGGTCCCAGACCCATAGATACGGTCGGGAACTGCCAGAATTCCGGCATCAGTTTCGGGTGCGGATAGGAAGAGAGGCCATTGCCGTGAACTTCCTGACGGAAGTTATCGAGCTGCTCCTGAGTCAGACGACCTTCCAGGAAAGCACGAGCGTAAACGCCCGGAGAGATGTGACCCTGGAAGTAAACCAGGTCGCCGCCATCCTGCTCGTTGCGTGCACGGAAGAAGTGGTTAAAGCACACATCATAAATGGTTGCGGAAGACTGGAAGGATGCCATGTGGCCGCCCAGTTCCAGATCTTTTTTGGATGCACGCAGAACCGTCATGATGGCGTTCCAGCGGATAGCTGAACGAATACGGCGTTCCAGTTCCAGATTACCCGGATACTCCGGTTGTTCTTCAACGGGGATGGTGTTGATGTAGTTGCTGACGCCGGTGCCTGCGGCTACGTTGACTCCGCCTTTGCGGGCTTCAGCAAGCAGTTGGTCGATCAGATACTGAGCACGCTCAACACCTTCTTCACGGATGACCGATTCGATCGCCTGGAGCCAGTCGCGAGTTTCGATCGGATCCACGTCATTTGGGAAACGTTCTGACATGGGTTATTCCTTATCTATCTAATAACGTTGAGTTTTCTGGAACCTGTCCCATTGAACTCTCGCCGGAAAGCTCAATAAGACAGGTTCTACGTTTAGTTGCCGCGCTTTTATATGCGCTTGATTTACAACATCTTCTGGCTAATTTTCACCAGAAAAATCACTAATTCTTTCGTTGCTCCAGACGGCGCAGAGAACGCTCACGGCGACTCTCTTCACGGCTTCTGTCGAGCAAAATTTCTTCGATAAAGGCCAGATGGCGATGTGATGCTTCGCGCGCTTCTTCCGGCTTACCGGCCATAATCGCTTCGAATATGCGGGTGCGGTGACTACTCACCAGCGGCAGCATCTCGCGACGCGAATAGAGCAATTCGAAGTTCTGACGGACATTCTGAGCCAACATCGGCTCCATACACCTTAGCAGATGAAGCAAAACCACATTGTGGGCCGCTTCGGTGACGGCAATCTGATACTGGAGTACGGCGTTTGATTCCGCGTCCAGATCGCCAGACTGCTGCGCCAGCTCTATGGCGTGATGGAGTTCACGGATGCGTTCCTTGTCTTCATCGGTACTACGCAGCGCGGCGTAATAAGCGGCGATACCTTCCAGGGCGTGTCGTGTTTCGAGCAAGTCATACTGTGATTCAGGATGGTCGGAGAGCAGCTCCACCAGCGGATCGCTGAAACTTTGCCAGAGGCTGCTCTGGACAAAAGTGCCGCCACCCTGGCGACGAAGCAACAAGCCCTTCGCTTCGAGACGTTGAATCGCCTCACGCAAGGAGGGACGGGAGACGTCGAACTGTTTCGCCAGTTCGCGTTCCGGTGGGAGTTTTTCGCCCGGACGAAGTGTGCCTTCGAGGATCAAAAACTCCAGTTGCTGCTCAATCACATCGGAGAGTTTTGGTTGGCGGATTTTGCTGTAGGCCATGAGTTCCTGTCTTAAGCCACTTGCCGAAGTCAATTGGTCTTACCAATTTCATGTCTGTGACGCTAAAGTAACAAAGTATTCACCTTATGTCCATACAGGTTTTGATTGAAATCATGAAACTGTGCACATTTTAACAACTTGACACATATGACGTTTCAAAGTTGTAACTATGCACAAATGTAGACTTTACGTGAGCAATGGTTTTTTTAACGTTTATTAAACTATAAAAATCCAAATTGAACCGATTCACTTACCAATTTTTCGATTTTTAATGCCATTAAAATGAATTTATATTCATTTATTGCGATGGGGTGTTTCGGGGCTTTCCTTTACAAACGATTTCTTTTTAGGCAACTCATCTTCAACCTGGCATAAAGCGAGTGCATTCACTGGCGCATACCATTATTCTTGATCTGACGGAAGTCCCTTTGTAACAATTCAAACGTTTTTGATGTAAACAAATTAATACAACAAACGGAATTGCAAACTTACACACGCATCACTGCGTAGATCAAAAAAACAATCACCGCACGAGGTTTCATGATGGAAGGTCAACAGCACGGCGAGCAGCTAAAGCGCGGCCTTAAAAACCGCCATATCCAGCTTATCGCGCTGGGTGGCGCGATAGGGACAGGACTATTCCTGGGAAGCGCCTCCGTAATACAGTCCGCAGGGCCAGGGATTATCCTGGGTTACGCTATTGCCGGTTTTATCGCCTTTCTGATCATGCGTCAGTTAGGTGAAATGGTGGTCGAAGAACCGGTAGCAGGCTCCTTCAGCCACTTTGCTTATAAATACTGGGGCAGTTTTGCTGGTTTCGCCTCTGGCTGGAACTACTGGGTACTGTACGTTTTAGTTGCCATGGCAGAGCTTACTGCCGTCGGCAAATACATTCAGTTCTGGTATCCGGAAATCCCCACCTGGGCTTCGGCCGCCGTATTCTTTGTGGTGATCAATGCCATCAACCTGACCAACGTTAAAGTGTTTGGCGAGATGGAGTTCTGGTTTGCCATTATCAAAGTTATCGCGGTGGTGGCGATGATCATCTTCGGTGGCTGGCTGCTGTTCAGCGGCAACGGTGGCCCGCAGGCGAGCGTTAGCAACCTCTGGGATCAAGGTGGCTTCCTGCCGCACGGCTTCACCGGGCTGGTAATGATGATGGCGATTATCATGTTCTCGTTCGGTGGTCTGGAACTGGTAGGCATCACCGCAGCAGAAGCAGATAACCCGGAGCAAAGTATTCCCAAAGCGACTAACCAGGTTATCTACCGCATCCTGATTTTCTACATTGGTTCCTTAGCCGTTCTGCTCTCCCTGATGCCGTGGACGCGCGTTACCGCCGATACCAGTCCGTTTGTGCTGATCTTCCACGAGTTGGGCGATACTTTTGTCGCTAACGCCCTGAATATCGTGGTGTTGACGGCGGCGCTTTCGGTTTACAACAGTTGCGTCTACTGCAACAGCCGTATGTTGTTCGGTCTGGCACAACAGGGGAACGCACCGAAAATGCTCGCTTCCGTCGATAAACGCGGCGTACCGGTAAACACCATTCTGGTCTCTGCGTTGGTTACGGCATTGTGCGTACTGATTAACTACCTTGCCCCAGAGTCCGCATTCGGACTGTTAATGGCGCTGGTGGTATCTGCACTAGTGATCAACTGGGCGATGATTAGCCTTGCGCATATGAAATTCCGTCGCGCCAAACAAGCACAAGGTGTGGCTACCCGTTTCCCTGCTCTGCTCTATCCGCTGGGTAACTGGATCTGCCTGCTGTTTATGGCGGCGGTACTGGTAATTATGCTGATGACGCCGGGAATGGCGATTTCGGTTTACCTGATCCCGGTATGGCTGCTCGTGTTAGGCATCGGCTATCTGTTTAAAGAGAAAACCGCAAAAGCCGTAAAAGCGCATTAATTTCTCTACGCCCTCACCCGCGCTGGGTGAGGGCTACAATTTTTACACTAACGCTCCGTAAATCGTCAGTAGCGCAATCACCACCACAACCACGAACGAAGTTTTCTTCGCCATTGAAACCGCTGCTTTCGGCGTCTCCACCTTATCAACATGCGGTTCACGCGCCAGAGAGAACTGCGCCAGACGCGTTAACACCTGATATTGCGAAGTATGGAAATCACCCAGCGAAGCAAACCAGGCTGGTAATGCTTTCTCTCCGTGACCGATCAAGGCATATACCACGCCCGCAAGGCGAACCGGCACCCAATCCAGTACATGAAGCACGGCATCAATACCGGACTGTAAACGATGATGCGGCGTCTGGTAACGCGCCAGCCAGTATTGCCATGCACGCAAAAACGCATAACCCATCAGCGTAACTGGCCCCCAGGTTCCCCCTACAATCAACCAGAACAGCGGCGCCAGGTAAAAACGGAAATTGATCCACAGCAGTGCATTTTGCAGCTCGCGCAAGAACTCACGTTCATCACAACCTGCAGGAACACCATGAATCATGGTTAATTCGCCAGCCATTGTGGAACGGGCATGGCTATCGTTACGTGAAGCGGCTGTCAGATATGCATGATAATGGAGACGCACTTTACCCGCGCCAATACACAGTAAACCAAGCAACAGCCATACCAGCAGCGTCGGGACGTTGAACAATAACCCATGCAACGCGCGCAACAGCAAAAAAGTCACCCCCATCGCAATAATGGTCATACCTAACGTGCGCCCCAGCGAAAAATGTTTCACCCGCCGAAAGAACGCTTCAAGACGGTGATCAAGCTGCCAGTGCTCGCCCAACTTAAACAGGCGCTCAAAAATTAACACCAGTAAGGTTGTGAATAGCGTCATGTTGTCTCCTTGCTGACCAGCGCACGAAACCGTGCCCAATCAAATGCAGGACCAGGATCGGTTTTACGATCCGGCGCAATATCGCAATGCCCCGTCATATTATTAGCGATATCTGGATAGCGATGAATCAGCGCCCGCGTAACCGCCGCCAGTTGCTGATACTGCGCATCGGTATAAGCCAGCGTGTCGGTGCCTTCCAGCTCAATCCCAATAGAAAAATCATTACAGCGTTCGCGACCTTGATACTGAGATATCCCCGCGTGCCAGGCGCGTTTATCGAAAGGAACATACTGGACAATTTCACCATCACGGCGAATCAAACAGTGGGCGGAAACGCGCAAATGGGCGATCTCAGCAAAGAAGGGATGTGCCTGCGGATCAATAGTTCCGGTGAATAATGCATCAATCCACGGACCGCCAAACTCACCTGGAGGCAGGCTAATATTGTGCACCACCAGCAGGGTGGGTGTTTCGTCATCCGGGCGGCAATCGTAATGTGGTGAGGGAACGCGGCGCGCGCCGACCAGCCACCCCTGTTCTAACAACATGCAGGATCTCCTTATATGTGGTGCTAATACCCGGTTCAGAGTAGCATGTTTCTACCTTATGATTCGTTAGCTATCTGGAGTTTTAACATGCCGCCTCGCCGCTATAACCCTGACACCCGACGTGACGAGCTGCTGGAACGCATTAATCTCGATATCCCCGGCGCGGTGGCTCAGGCGCTGCGAGAAGATTTAGGCGGAACAGTCGATGCCAACAACGACATTACGGCAAAACTTTTACCGGAAAATTCTCGCTCTCATGCCACGGTGATCACCCGCGAAAATGGCGTATTTTGCGGCAAACGCTGGGTTGAAGAGGTGTTTATTCAACTGGCAGGCGACGATGTCACCATTATTTGGCATGTGGATGACGGCGAACTCATCCACGCCAATCAACCCTTGTTCGAACTTGAAGGCCCATCCCGCGTGCTGTTAACGGGCGAACGCACGGCGCTCAATTTTGTGCAAACTCTTTCCGGGGTTGCCAGTAAGGTTCGCCACTATGTCGAATTACTGGAAGGCACCAACACGCAGTTGTTGGATACGCGCAAAACCTTGCCTGGTCTGCGTTCGGCTCTGAAATACGCGGTACTTTGCGGCGGCGGAGCGAATCACCGTCTGGGGCTTTCTGACGCCTTCCTGATCAAAGAAAACCATATTATTGCCTCCGGCTCAGTGCGTCAGGCGGTCGAAAAAGCGTCCTGGCTGCACCCTGATGCGCCAGTAGAAGTCGAAGTAGAAAATCTGGAAGAACTTGATGAAGCCCTGAAAGCAGGTGCCGATATCATCATGCTGGATAACTTCGAAACAGAACAGATGCGCGAAGCCGTCAAACGCACCAACGGCAAGGCGCTACTGGAAGTGTCTGGCAACGTCACCGACAAAACTCTGCGCGAATTTGCCGAAACGGGCGTGGACTTTATCTCCGTCGGCGCGCTAACTAAACACGTACAGGCACTCGACCTTTCAATGCGTTTTCGCTAATTGCTGACAGATTTATCCGCTCCGTAGCGGGCGGATAATCCTCCCTTCCCCCATCTTTCTTCGTAACGCCTCGCAAATTTCTTGTCTTTCGCTGCAACGTAATAAAAAACCCCGGAAGCCGCCTTCCCGTTTCGTTTTTTTCCCCTCGCCTGTACCGATGGCGTTTGCCAAAGTAGCGCCAACGAAATCAAGGAGCGAAACAGATGGACAAGCAACGCGGTTTTACACTTATCGAACTGATGGTGGTTATTGGCATTATTGCCATTTTAAGCGCCATCGGCATTCCCGCTTATCAGAACTACCTGCGCAAAGCAGCACTCACCGACATGCTACAAACCTTTGTGCCTTACCGTACTGCCGTAGAATTGTGCGCGCTGGAACATGGTGGATTAGACACCTGTGACGGCGGTAGCAATGGTATCCCCTCGCCCACCACCACTCGCTATGTCTCTGCCATGAGCGTGGCGAAGGGCGTGGTGTCGCTGACCGGGCAAGAAAGTCTTAATGGTTTAAACGTCATCATGACACCGGGTTGGGATAACGCAAACGGCGTCACCGGCTGGACGCGCAACTGCAATATTCAAAGTGACAGCGCATTGCAGCAAGCCTGCGAAGATGTCTTCCGCTTTGATGACGCCAACTAAGGAGCGGCAATGAATATTTCACAGCTCACCGCCCTGTGTCTGCGTTATCAGGGAGTCTTGCTGGATGCCAGCGAAGAGGTGGTTCATGTTGCGGTAGTCGATGCGCCTTCGCATGAATTCCTCGATGCCTTACATTTTGCCACCACTAAACGCATTGAGATCACCTGCTGGACGCGCCAGCAAATGGAAGGCCATGCCAGCCGCTCACAACAAACGTTGCCCGTAACCGTTCAGGAGAAACATCAGCTCAAGGCAGAGTTGCTGACCCAAACGTTACAATCTGCGCTGGAACAACGCGCGTCTGATATTCATATCGAACCAGCGAACAGCGCCTACCGTATCCGCTTGCGTATCGACGGCGTGCTGCATCCTTTACCAGATGTTCCACGGGATGCCGGAGCCGCATTAACCGCCAGATTAAAAGTGCTGGGAAGCCTGGATATTGCGGAACATCGCCTGCCGCAGGACGGGCAATTCACTGTCGAACTGGCAGGGAACGCCGTCTCATTTCGTATTGCAACCTTGCCATGTCGGGGCGGTGAAAAGGTGGTATTACGGTTGTTACAGCAGGTAAACCAGGCGCTGGATGTCAACACGCTGGGAATGCAGCCGTTACAACTGGCGGACTTTGCTCATGCCCTACAGCAACCACAAGGACTGGTGCTGGTAACTGGGCCAACCGGAAGCGGAAAAACCGTCACGCTTTATAGCGCCCTGCAAACGCTGAATACCGCTGATATTAATATTTGTAGCGTCGAAGATCCGGTTGAGATCCCCATCACCGGGCTAAACCAGACGCAAATCCATCCACGTGCCGGTCTTACCTTTCAGGGCGTTTTGCGCGCGTTATTACGCCAGGATCCCGATGTCATCATGATCGGAGAGATCCGCGATGGCGAAACGGCAGAAATCGCCATTAAAGCCGCGCAAACGGGTCATCTGGTATTGTCCACGCTACACACTAATTCCACCTGCGAAACGCTGGTGCGTTTACAGCAAATGGGCGTTGCTCGCTGGATGCTTTCATCGGCGCTCACGCTGGTGATAGCCCAGCGGCTGGTACGCAAACTTTGCCCGCATTGTCGCCTGCAGCAAGGGAAACCCATCCATATTCCCGACAATGTATGGACATCGCCGCTGCCCCGCTGGCAAGCACCCGGTTGTAGACACTGCTACCACGGTTTTTATGGTCGCACGGCCTTGTTTGAAGTTCTGCCTATAACACCGGTCATACGTCAGATTATTTCCGCTAATACCGACGTTGAATCGCTGGAAACGCACGCCCGACAGGCGGGAATGCGCACGCTTTTTGAAAACGGCTGCCTGGCCGTGGAGCAAGGCTTAACCACCTTTGAAGAGTTAATCCGCGTATTGGGGATGCCGCATGGCGAGTAAGCAACTCTGGCGCTGGCATGGCATAACCGGCGACGGCAATATGCAAGATGGGATGCTATGGGCAGAAAGCCGTACTTTGTTGATTTTTGCGCTACAGCAACAGACGGTTACCCCACTGCGTCTGAAGCGAATCGCCATCAATTCTGCACAGTGGCGAGGAGATAAAAGCGCGGAAGTCATTCATCAACTGGCGACGCTACTCAAAGCCGGCTTAACCCTTTCTGAAGGGCTGGCGCTGCTGGCGGAACAGCATCCCTGTAAGCAATGGCAAGTATTGCTGCAATCGCTGGCGCACGATCTCGAACAGGGCGTTGCCTTTTCCAATGCCTTATTACCCTGGTCAGAGGTTTTCCCACCGCTCTATCAGGCGATGATCCGCACGGGTGAACTGACCGGTAAGCTGGATGAATGCTGCTTTGAACTGGCGCGCCAGCAAAAAGCCCAACGTCAGTTGACCGACAAAGTGAAATCAGCGTTGCGTTATCCCATCATCATTTTAGCGATGGCAATCATGGTGGTTATGGCAATGCTGCATTTTGTTCTGCCGGAGTTTGCCGCTATCTATAAGACCTTTAATACCCCACTACCGGCGCTAACGCAGGGGATCATGACGCTGGCAGACTTTAGTAGTGAATGGGGCTGGTTGCTGGTGTTGTTCGGCTTTCTGCTGGCGATAGCCAATAAGTTGCTGATGCGCCGTCCGACCTGGCTTATCGTGCGACAGAAATTGCTGTTACGCATCCCAATTATGGGTTCCCTGATGCGGGGACAAAAACTCACGCAGATTTTTACGATTCTGGCGCTGACACAAAGTGCAGGAATTACTTTTTTACAAGGGGTTGAGAGCGTCAGAGAAACAATGCGCTGCCCGTACTGGGCGCAACTTCTGACACAAATCCAGCACGATATCAGTAACGGTCAGCCCATCTGGCTGGCGCTAAAAAATGCCGGTGAGTTTAGCCCACTCTGTTTGCAATTAGTGAGAACAGGAGAGGCATCCGGCTCGCTGGATCTCATGCTGGAGAATCTCGCTCACCATCATCGGGATAACACGCTGGCGCTGGCAGATAATCTTGCAGCCTTACTGGAACCGGCGTTGCTGGTCATTACAGGAGGAATTATCGGTACGCTAGTGGTGGCAATGTACCTGCCAATTTTCCATTTAGGCGATGCGATGAGTGGGATGGGATAACGCTGGCGTGGTGATCCACGCCAGCGTTGGGAGATTACAGGTTATTGAAGATACGGTTTTCTTGTTCCTGCACACGGATAAACGTGGTGCGCTTGGTCAGCTCTTTCAGGCGTGAAGCCCCAACGTATGTACAAGCTGAACGCAGACCGCCTAAAATATCACGCGCGGTATTTTCAACCGGACCACGCAGCGGCAGCTTAACGGTTTTACCTTCTGCAGCGCGATATTCCGCAACGCCGCCAACGTGGCGTTTCATCGCAGACTCGGAGCTCATGCCGTAGAACAGCATAAATTTCTCGCCGTTCTCTTCTACAATGCGACCACCACTCTCTTCGTGGCCTGCCAGCATACCGCCGAGCATCACGAAATCAGCACCGCCGCCAAAGGCTTTCGCGACATCGCCCGGTGTGGTGCAGCCACCATCGCTGACGATCATCCCGCCCAGACCGTGCGCAGCATCGGCACATTCGATTACCGCAGAAAGTTGCGGATAACCGACGCCTGTTTTGACGCGAGTTGTACAGACAGAACCTGGGCCAATACCAACTTTAACGATATCGGCACCGGAGAGGATAAGCTCCTCACACATTTCACCAGTCACTACGTTGCCAGCACAAATGGTTTTGGTCGGCCACGCTTCACGCGCTTTCGCAACGAACTGCACGAAGTGTTCGGAATAACCATTCGCCACGTCAATACAAACGAAGTTTAATGCCGGGTTCAGGTCGAGAATTTGTTTGGTTTTTTCGAAATCCGCATCAGACGTGCCGGTAGAAACCATCACATGTTTCAGCACATCAGCGGAAGAATTGTTGATAAACGCTTGCCACTCTTCGACAGAATAGTGTTTATGCACAGCGGTAAGAATATCAAAAGAAGCCAGCGCAGAGGCCATGGAAAAAGTGCCTACGGTGTCCATATTCGCGGCGATAATCGGCACGCCGGACCAGCTCTGACCTGAATGTTTGAAGGTGAATTGACGCTCCAGTTCAACATCGGAACGACTTTTAAGAGTAGAACGTTTAGGACGGATGAGGACGTCTTTAAAACCTAACTTCAGATCTTCTTCAATACGCATGTGCGGATTCCTGGGGTTAATGGCTATAAGGATAAGAGCGCAACTCCAGTGACGCTATCATACGCACTAATCGATGTGGCGCAAGACTGCGAAATTGTCTTTTTTTACGCTACAATCCCATAAATTTACCTGGTAAATAATGAGCGAACGTTCCATCAATTTCGCTTTTGTACGCTCATTTTTAACGTTTTGATAATCATGATGAATTCCCGGGAATATAAATTATGAGGTATATAGTTGCCTTAACGGGAGGCATTGGCAGTGGCAAGAGTACCGTTGCAAATGCGTTTGCAGACCTCGGAATTAACGTCATTGATGCCGATATTATTGCGCGTCAGGTGGTTGAACCAGGTGCACCTGCGCTACGTGCCATTGCTGAACACTTTGGTGCTGACATGATTGCTGCTGATGGCTCATTGCAGCGCCGGGTCTTGCGCGAGCGGATCTTCGCCAACCCGGAAGAGAAAAACTGGCTTAACTCCCTGCTGCATCCGCTGATTCAGCAGGAGACGCAAGGTCAGATCCAGCAGGCAACTTCCCCCTATATACTGTGGGTTGTGCCATTGCTGGTAGAAAACTCACTGTATAAAAAAGCGAATCGTGTGCTGGTGGTGGATGTCAGCCCAGAAACGCAACTTAAGCGTACCATGCAGCGCGATGATGTTACTCGCGACCATGTCGAACAAATTCTTGCTGCCCAGGCAACGCGCGAAGCCCGTCTTGCCGTGGCAGATGACGTCATTGATAATAACGGCGCACCGGATGCTATTGCATCGGATGTTGCCCGCCTGCACGCACACTATTTGCAGCTTGCGTCGCAGTTTGTCTCACAGGAAAAACCGTAATGCAGACCCAGGTCCTTTTTGAACATCCACTAAATGAAAAAATGCGTACATGGCTGCGCATTGAGTTTTTAATTCAACAACTCACCGTAAATTTACCCATTGTTGACTACGCTGGCGCTCTGCATTTCTTCCGTAATGTCAGTGAATTGCTGGATGTTTTCGAGCGCGGAGAAGTGCGCACTGAGCTATTGAAAGAGCTTGACCGCCAGCAACGTAAACTTCAAACCTGGATTGGCGTGCCAGGCGTTGATCAGAGCCGTATTGAAGCATTAATTCAGCAGTTAAAAGCAGCGGGTAGCGTGTTGATTTCTGCGCCGCGTATCGGGCAATTTCTGCGTGAAGACAGGTTGATTGCCTTAGTGCGTCAGCGTCTGAGCATACCTGGCGGCTGTTGTAGCTTTGATTTGCCCACTTTGCATATTTGGCTACATTTACCCCAGTCACAGCGTGACAGCCAGGTAGCAACCTGGATTGCCAGCCTGAACCCGCTCACCCAGGCACTTACCATGGTGCTGGATCTGATTCGCCAGTCGGCTCCTTTTCGTAAACAAACCAGCCTGAACGGTTTTTATCAGGATAATGGCGAAGACGCTGATCTGCTGCGGCTGAATCTGGCGCTTGATTCACAGCTTTATCCGCAAATTTCCGGTCATAAAAGCCGTTTTGCGATTCGTTTTATGCCGCTGGACAGTGAAAATGGTCTGGTGCCAGAGCGCCTGGATTTTGAACTGGCTTGCTGCTAAGGAGTTACGATGTCAGAAACTATTACGGTGAATTGCCCAACCTGCGGGAAAACTGTGATGTGGGGTGAAATCAGCCCGTTTCGGCCATTTTGTTGCAAACGTTGTCAGTTGATCGACCTCGGAGAATGGGCTGCTGAAGAAAAACGAATCCCCAGCAGCGGCGATCTTTCTGAGAGTGATGACTGGAGCGAAGAGCCAAAGCAGTAACATTTTGTCTGATGCCGCACGTAGGCCTGATAAGACGCGCCAGCGTCGCATCAGGCATCTTGTGCAAATGTCGGATGCGGCGTGACGCCTTATCCGACCTACAGACGCTTAAGCTTCGCAATTACCGGTTCATTGGCTGGAGGAAAATCATCGGCATTAAGACCGACTAGCGACATCCACTCACCGGGTTGCCCTTCTTTACCCCACGGCTCCCCTTCCCAACCTTCGACCAGCCAGAACCACAGAGTGATATGCCTGTCCGGGAATTCATATTCCAGTTTTTCAAATAGCGAAAAATGTTGTGGGGTAATCCCGACTTCTTCCTGAAGTTCACGCACCACCGCTTGTTCCGGTGTTTCGCCCATTTCAATTTTACCGCCAGGAAACTCCAGCTTATTCGCCATGTGCGCATCTGCGGCACGACGAGTAATAAAAATTTCGTTGTTTTTATTGCGAATGATACCCACCGCAATTTGCAGCTTTTTCATTGTCTTAAACCTATAAAAAAGGCGCAGAATCCTGCGCCTTTTATGTCAACTGTTAGCTTTTATTGCAGGCGACCATGGCACTGCTTATATTTTTTACCAGAACCGCACGGGCAAGGATCGTTACGTCCTACTTTGCGCTCGCCAGTTTGCGCCGCCAGCGCAGCTGCGGCTGCAGAGTCGTCATCCTGATGGCTAAGCTGCTGCATTTGCGCTAAACGCTCGGCTTCCATACGACGCTGTTGTTCCAGCTCTTCAACTTCTTCCGGCATACGCACCTGGACTTTGCTCAGCGTGCTGATAACTTCATATTTCAGCGATTCCAGCATCGCTGCAAACATGGAGAACGATTCACGTTTGTATTCCTGCTTCGGATCTTTCTGCGCATAGCCACGCAGGTGGATACCCTGACGCAGATAATCCATCGCCGCCAAGTGCTCTTTCCACAGGGAGTCGAGCGTTTGCAACATCACGCCTTTCTCGAAGTGACGCATCATCTCAGCGCCAACCACTTCTTCTTTACGCTGATACACTTCAATGGATTGCGTCAGAATACGTTCACGCAGCGTCTCTTCATGCAGTTCAGGCTCTTTGTCCAGCCACTCGGCAATCGGCAAATCGAGGTCGAAATCGTTTTTCAGACGTTCCTGCAGACCCGGAATATCCCACATTTCTTCCAGTGACTGTGGCGGAATGTAAGCATCGATGGTCGCTTTGAACACATCTTCACGAATGCTGTTGATGGTTTCGCTCACATCGCTGACATCCAGCAGTTCGTTACGCTGGGAGTAAATGGCGCGACGCTGGTCGTTAGCCACGTCATCATATTCCAGCAGTTGCTTACGAATATCGAAGTTACGGCTTTCAACTTTACGCTGGGCGTTAGCAATCGCTTTGGTCACCCACGGGTGCTCAATGGCTTCGCCTGGTTTCATCCCGAGTTTACGCATCATGCCGGAAACGCGATCAGAGGCGAAAATACGCATCAGCGCATCTTCCATCGACAGGTAGAAACGGGAAGAACCGGCATCCCCCTGACGACCAGAACGACCGCGCAGCTGGTTATCGATACGACGAGATTCGTGACGTTCGGTGCCGATGATATGCAGACCACCTGCCGCCAGTACTGCGTCGTGACGCACCTGCCAGTCGGCTTTGATTTTTTCAATTTGCTCTGCGGTCGGGTTTTCCAGCGCGGCAACTTCTGCCTGCCAGCTACCACCGAGCACAATGTCAGTACCTCGACCCGCCATGTTGGTCGCGATAGTCACCGCAGCCGGATAACCTGCCTGAGCAACAATCGCCGCCTCGTTGGCGTGGAATTTGGCGTTCAGGACGTTATGTTTGATACCGGCTTTAGTCAGCTCGTTTGACACCAGCTCCGATTTTTCAATGGAAATAGTCCCCACCAGCACCGGCTGGCCTTTCGCGGTACGTTCTTTGATATCTTCGATAATTGCCTGAATTTTTTCTGCTTCGGTCATGTAGACCAGGTCTGGCAGATCTTTACGAATCATCGGACGGTTAGTCGGAACGACTACGGTATCCAGCTTGTAAATTGAGCTGAATTCGAATGCTTCGGTATCAGCAGTACCGGTCATCCCCGCCAGTTTTTCATACAGGCGGAAGTAGTTCTGGAAGGTGATAGAAGCCAGCGTCTGGTTTTCGTTCTGGATCTGCACACCTTCTTTGGCTTCAACAGCCTGGTGCAGACCATCGGACCAGCGACGCCCCTGCATGGTACGACCGGTGTGTTCGTCAACGATGATAACTTCGCCATCTTTAACGATGTAATCGACGTCGCGGGTAAACAGTGCATGAGCGCGCAGCGCCGCCGTTACGTGGTGCATCAGCATGATGTTGGCCGGAGAGTACAGTGACTCACCTTCCGCCATGATGCCTTCTTTCACCAGCAGTTCTTCAATCAGTACCAAACCACGTTCGGTCAGGTTCACCTGGCGAGATTTTTCATCAACCGAGAAGTGGCCTTCGCCCTGGAAGGTTTCGGAGTCTTCTTTTTCCTGACGGATCAGGTGCGGAATGATTTTGTTCACTCGCTTATACATTTCCGAGCTGTCTTCAGCCGGGCCGGAAATGATCAGCGGCGTACGTGCTTCATCGATCAGGATGGAGTCCACTTCGTCCACCAGCGCATAGTGCAGTTTACGCTGTACACGTTCTTCAGGGCTGAATGCCATGTTGTCGCGCAGGTAGTCGAAGCCGTATTCGTTGTTCGTACCGTAAGTGATGTCAGCCGCATAGGCTTCACGCTTTGCCGGCGCAGGCATTC
This sequence comes from Escherichia sp. MOD1-EC5495, assembly GCF_002965965.1. Lineage (NCBI taxonomy): Bacteria > Pseudomonadati > Pseudomonadota > Gammaproteobacteria > Enterobacterales > Enterobacteriaceae > Escherichia > Escherichia sp. MOD1-EC5495. The sequence goes on along the minus strand of NZ_PTRI01000009.1, from coordinate 138,160 downwards.
CCGGCAGGTTGACGCCGACAGTCAGGCCGAGGAATTCAAACAGCGGACGGTTGTTTTCAGCATCACGTTGCGCCAGATAGTCGTTGACGGTAACAACGTGCACACCTTTACCGGTTAATGCGTTCAGGTAAGCAGGCAGCGTTGCGGTCAGGGTTTTACCTTCACCAGTACGCATTTCTGCGATGCAACGCTCATTAAGAACCATACCGCCGAGCAACTGTACATCGAAGTGACGCATACCAAAGACGCGCTTACTTGCTTCACGCACGACTGCGAAGGCTTCCGGGATCAGATTTTCCAGCACTTCGCCTTTTTCCAGGCGCGCGCGAAACTCTGCGGTTTTTCCCTTCAACTCTTCGTCGGAGAGTTTTTCCATCTCCGGTTCCATGGCATTGATGACATTGACGACTTTGCGCATCCGGCGCAGGGTACGATCGTTACGACTACCGAAAACTTTAGTTAATAATTTGATTAGCATAATAAAATCTCAAACGCCCCGCGTTGCGGAGTTAATAAAATGAAGTAAAGGTTTATTGTTGTTAGCTGAAGCGTTGAGGACCTGCACGGATGCCTTGCGCCAGGCTTATCCAGACGGGCGTGCTGAATGTTGTTTGCGGGGTAAAATGCGCATAATCAATGCGATAATCATTTTCAGACGGCGTGCCTTCCTGAGTCAGCAGCGCGCTGAGCGTATCCAGTAAAGCAAGATGTTGCGCCTGAAGAGGCAGAGATTCTTCGGCAACAGGCAGCGTTTGCGGCGCCATTGCAAAGGAAAGATGACGGATTACCGTGCGAATTGCGTGCTGATGCCAGTAATCAACGGAATAGTTTGAGTTCGGGCGGCGCGTGTTCGCTTCCAGCAAAGCCAACTGACTAAAGTTAACTTTGGCGGAAGGCTCGTGGTTGCGAGTTGTCGCTTTTGCGGGCGCGTTCGGCTCGGCGGCATTGCTGAGCGCAGGCAAACCTAAACTCGCCGCGACCATCCCTAATAAGAGATGCGGCCAGAAGTAGCGTTTACCAAACTGTCGCCAGCGCGTCAGTATTCCACTCACGTTATTGCCATCCCGATCGTATTCAAACGTATTTAGCGCACAAATCTTATCATTAAAGCCCGAAGTCCACAGCAGGAATGAAGATGAGTTGTGCGTAAAAGTGCTTAAGAAAACAGCGTTCGCACCGTTTCTTATCGCTCTTATAAAATTCAAAAAAAAACGACTGGTTCACCTGGCCGGAGAGAGTGCCAGATTTGCCAGTCGAATTTTATACGACAGTATAAATGTCGTTATGCCAGTACTGCTGAAGGCGCTTTGAAGGCCAACGGCAGTTCTGCGTCGTCCTGGAAGGTCACATATTCCCAGGCTTCCTGTTTTGCCAGGACAGCCTGCAACAATTTGTTATTCAGTGCATGACCGGATTTATAAGCGGTAAATGCACCAATAATGTTGTGACCGCACATGAACAAGTCACCGATCGCGTCGAGCATTTTGTGACGCACAAATTCGTCTTCAAAACGCAGACCGTCCTCGTTCAGTACGCGATAATCGTCAACAACGATGGCACAATCGAAACTGCCGCCCAGGCACAAACCACGAGACTGCAGGTATTCGATATCACGCATGAAACCGAACGTACGCGCACGGCTGATCTGGCGCATAAATGCATCAGCAGAGAAGTTCATCGCATAACGTTGATTGCTGGAATCGATAGCCGGATGGTTGAAATCGATGGTGAAATCCAGCGAAAAACCATTGTACGGCTTAAATTCAGCCCACTTATCGCCATCTTCGACACGAACAGTCTCTTTGATGCGAACAAATTTCTTGGCGCAGTTCAGCTCGTCGATACCAGCATCAAGCAGCAGGTAAACAAACGGAGCGGCACTACCGTCCATGATCGGGATTTCCGGTGCGTTAACTTCGATAACGATGTTATCGATGCCTAAGCCCGCGAGCGCAGCATTCAGGTGCTCAACGGTTGAAATCCGTACATCATGCTCGTTGACCAGACACGTACAGAGCATGGTATCACGCACAGATTTGGCATCGGCCGGAAAATCTACCGGTGGATTCAAGTCGGTGCGACGATAGATGACCCCGGTGTTGGCCGGCGCAGGGCGTAACGTCAGAGTGACTTTCTTGCCGGTATGTAAACCGACACCCGTCGCCTGAACGATACGTTTAAGTGTCCTTTGTTTGATCATCGTATTATCTCGCCAAATTACCTATCCAACCGAAGTGTACTATACATTCGGCAGGCCAGTTTAGCACAAAGAGCCTGGTAACCCAAATTCCAGCTTAATCTTAGTCAGCTTGCTTACGCAGGAAAGCAGGGATATCCAGATAATCCGGCTCTTTCGCGGTTTGCGGCGTATTGTCGTTCACCACTTTAGCTACCGGTTTCTGCTCTTGCGTCAGCGGTGCCATACCATGCTGCTGGTAACGCTCCATCACTGGCTGCTGAACTTGTTTATTGGTCACCAGAGTGATTTCAGGACGTTTGTCCATGCCGATACCTGTTGCAACCACGGTTACACGCAGTTCGTCGTTCATATCCGGGTCAAGAGAAGTACCGATAACCACAGTTGCGTTATCCGAAGCAAATGCACGGATGGTGTTACCTACGGTTTCGAACTCATCCAGACGCAGGTCGAAGCCCGCCGTGATGTTAACCAGCACGCCGCGCGCACCAGACAGGTCGATGTCTTCCAGCAGCGGAGAAGAGATAGCCATTTCAGCCGCCTCTTCCGCACGATCTTCACCGCTCGCCACGCCAGAACCCATCATTGCGTAGCCCATTTCAGACATCACGGTACGTACGTCTGCAAAGTCCACGTTCATCAGACCCGGACGAGTAATCAGTTCGGCGATACCCTGAACTGCGCCTTTCAGCACATCGTTCGCGGCGCCAAACGCATCAAGCAGGGAGATACCGCGCCCCAGCACTTTCAGCAGTTTGTCGTTCGGGATGGTGATCAATGAGTCCACATGCTTGGACAATTCAGTGATCCCCTGCTCCGCGAAGGCCATACGCTTCTTGCCTTCAAAGTTGAAAGGCTTAGTCACGACAGCAACGGTCAGGATACCCAAATCTTTTGCCACTTCAGCAACGACCGGCGCAGCACCTGTACCAGTACCACCACCCATACCTGCTGCAATAAATACCATGTCTGCACCTTCCAGCGCCGCACGCAGTGCATCGCGATCCTCATCAGCCGCATTACGGCCAACTTCTGGATTAGCGCCAGCTCCCAGTCCTTTGGTGATACCACTACCGATCTGAATCGTCTGCCCAACCGCCGTTTTACGCAGCGCCTGTGCATCGGTATTTACCGCGAAAAATTCAACACCTTCAATGCGCTCACGCACCATGTGCTCAACAGCATTACCGCCGCCGCCGCCGACGCCGATGACTTTAATCACCGCGTCGTTGGTAAGTTCCATTGGTTCAAACATAGTTTCTCTCCGATATGTGCCTGTCGCCTGAGGCCGTAATCACCGTCGACCTCATAAAAATTAAAACTCTTTTCGCAGCCAACTATTGAGTCGCTTGATCCACGAGCCAACTGATGCTGTAACACGTTTTTCTACTTCCGCTTCACCGTTAAGATGTGACTCTTTCCCGTAGTGAAGCAATCCCACAGCCGTCGAGTAATACGGCTCCTGAGCATAATCAGTTAAACCGGTGATATTCAGCGGCGCGCCAATACGCACCTGCGTATGAAACACGCGCTGAGCGCAGGCGGCAAGTCCTTCGATCTGCGCCGCGCCACCGGTTAATACAATGCCCGCCGCCAGGTGATGTTTCACGCCTTGTTGGCGAAGCTTTTCCTGCAGCTGCAATATCTCTTCGTTGACCAGGTTGAGCAACTCGGTATACCGTGGCTCAATCACCTCCGCCAGCGTCTGACGTTGCAGACTACGCGGTGGTCGCCCACCTACGCTCGGCACTTCCACGCTCTCATCTTTACCGACGATGGAACCCAACGCGCAGCCATGGCGAACTTTAATCGCTTCGGCGTCGCTTGGCGGCGTGCCAAAGGCATAGGCAATGTCGCTGGTCACCACATTGCCAGCATAAGGAATTACCTTGGTGTGGCGCAATGCCCCACCGGTATAAACGGCGATATCCATTGTACCACCACCGATATCGACGACGCAGACTCCCAATTCACGTTCGTCTTCCGTCAATACCGAATAACTTGATGCCAGTCCGGCAAATATCAGTTGGTCAACTTTCAGCCCACAACGTTCAACCGCTTTGACGATGTTTTTCGCCATATCGTTGTGACATGTGATCAGGTGCACTTTTGCCTGCATTCGCACGCCCGAAAGTCCTACCGGATTTTTGATCCCTTCCTGATAGTCAATGGCATACTCTTGCGGGATCACATGCAGCACACGATGCTCATCACGCACACGCACCGATTTCGCAGTATGGACGACGTTTTCCACATCTTCTTGCGTCACTTCTTCTTCAGAAATGGGCACCATACCAATTTCATTCTGGCAGCTGATGTGCTTACCAGAAAGCGCCAGATATACCGAAGAGATCTGGCAATCAGCCATCAATTCTGCCTGGTCAATAGCGCGTTGTACGCATTTGACCACAGATTCGAGGTCGTTAACCCCGCCTTTATCCATACCACGTGACGGGCAGCTGCCCACACCAATGATATTGACCATACCGTCGGGCAGAACTTCCCCTACTAAAGCGGCAACCTTCGCGGTGCCGATCTCCAGTCCTACTACCAGTTTTCTGTCCGTCGCCTTGATCATTGTTGTTCTGCCTGTGCCTGATTTTGTTGCTGAGTAGATTCCTCCGGCGGCAAGGGCGCCCAGCCAACTGCCGCTCCAGAGTCATAACGCAAATCAACGTAGCTAATCCGTTTGCCATCGGTTTGCGCCTGCTGCTGTAAAACCGGATAAAGTTCTACAAAGCGAGCCAAACGTTTCATCGTATCGCCCCGGCCAAGGTTGAGCTTAATATCGTTATTCAGCGTCAACTGCCAGGAACGCCGCGCGGTCATTGCCGCTTCCTTCAGAGTAAATCTGTCCTTTGCCAGCATTTGCCCCATTTCGCGATAACCCTGCAGCACTTCATTGGCGCTGCCTTCCGGGCCATACAACATCGGGAGCACCTGCTTGCTGGTGCGATCTGGCGGCACGCTGAAGGTGTTTCCTTCGGCGTCTACCATATGTTGATCATTCCACCGCGCAATCGGCACATATTCAACCAGATGAATCTTCAATTCATCAGGCCACTGCTTTCTGACGCTCACCTGCTTAATCCACGGCAGGCGTTGTTCAATTTGCGTCTGGATGATGTTGACATCCTGAGTCATAAAAGTACCCGGCTCACCCAATGCCAGGATCGACTGCCGGATATCGTCATTACGCGTGTAATGGCGTTCACCGGTCAACACCAGCTTTGAGAGCGGCAGGCGTTGCGCATCTTCCATCCAGCCCAACACGACCCAGCCGCTCACCAACACAGTCGTTAAAACCGTCAGCAGGAAAAGTATCCCCGCCAGACGCGTTCCATTATTGCGGTGAGAAGAAATTTCTTCTTCACTGTTTCGCGTGTTCAGAGCAGCCTGCGACATATTAGTCCGCCAGTTCCAGAATTCGTACTACCAACTGCGAGAAGCTTAAGCCTGCCTGACGTGCCGCCATCGGCACCAGACTGTGGCTGGTCATACCCGGAGAGGTATTGGCTTCCAGCAGATAAAACTGTCCATCGCTGTCCAGCATGACGTCAATACGCCCCCATCCTTTACAACCTAAAGTCGTCCATGCTTTCAGCACTAATGCCTGCAAATTGGCCTCTTGTGCCGCTTCTAAACCTGCGGGGCAGAAATACTGTGTCTCATCAGAGAGATACTTCGCCTCATAATCATAGAAGGTTCCGGCGGGTTGAATACGTATTGACGGTAAAATTTCTTCACCGAGTATCGCAACCGTGAACTCCGGCCCACTTAACCATTTTTCAATCAATACTTCTTCATCGTGCTGAAATGCCAATCTTAATGCATCTTGTAGAGCATTTTCTGCTACTACTTTTGACATTCCCACGCTGGAACCTTCGCGGCTCGGCTTAACGATTAATGGTAAACCCAGGGCAGAAATTTCGGCTAACTGCTTATCGTTAAGGCCTTTTTCAAACTCTGCGCGGGTTAACGCCACCCACGGAGCGACCGGTAAACCGGCACCTTGCCACAGCAGTTTGCTGCGTAGTTTATCCATTGAAAGCGCAGATGCCATCACTCCGCTGCCGGTATAAGGCAGTCCCATCAGCTCAAGCATCCCCTGCAATGTGCCGTCTTCACCGCCGCGCCCGTGCAGAGCGATAAATACTTTCTGAAATCCCATCGATTTCAGTTGCGTCACGTCAACTTCTTTAGGGTCAACAGGATGTGCATCGACGCCGCCTTCGCGCAGCCCGGCTAACACAGCAGCGCCAGAATTCAGAGAAACTTCCCGCTCTGCGGAGGTCCCACCCAACAGAACCGCGATTTTATCAGTCATGTTGTTCTTCCTCCGGAGTTTGCGGCTTCAGTTTGATTTCAGCTAAAGAACGGGCAATTTTTCCAATATTACCCGCACCCTGCACGAGAATCAGGTCGTTACCGGTTAATACTGGTGCTAACATCTCGGCTACCTGCGCCGGATCTGGCACCAGAATAGGATCAATTTTCCCACGTCCACGAATCGTGCGGCACAGTGAACGGCTATCCGCTCCCGGAATCGGTGCTTCACCTGCCGGATAAACTTCCAGCATCAACAGGGTATCAACCTGAGTCAGTACATTGGCGAAATCGTCATACAGGTCGCGAGTACGGGTAAAACGGTGCGGCTGAAACAGCATTACCAGGTTTTTATCCGGCCAGCCTGCACGTGCCGCCTTTATGGTGGCATCCACTTCGGTCGGATGGTGACCGTAGTCATCAACCAGCATTGCTGTACCGCTTTTACCGTTGACCGGCTCCAGCGGGAATTCACCGAGGAAATCGAAGCGACGACCGGTTCCCTGGAAGCTCTCCAGCGCACGTAGAATAGCATCGTCGTCAATCCCCTCTTCCGTAGCAACCGCAACCGCAGCCGCCGCGTTCAGCGCATTATGACGACCAGGCGCGTTCAGGGTAACGCGCATCGGCTCTTTGTCCTGGCGCAGCAGCGTAAAATGCCCCTGCGGGCCAATCTGCTGATAATCTTCTACACGCACATCGGCATCTTCGCTGAAGCCGTAAGTCGTGGTCTGACGCCCCACGCGCGGTAACAATTCGCGGATCACCGGATCGTCAACACACATTACCGCACGACCGTAAAACGGTAGGTTGTGCAGAAAATTAATAAAGGTCTGTTTTAAATTCTCAAAGTCGCCCTGGTAGGTATCCATATGGTCGGCTTCGATATTGGTGACAATCGCCACCATGGGTTGCAGATGCAGGAACGATGCATCGCTCTCATCTGCTTCGGCAATCAGGTAGCGGCCATGCCCTAAACGCGCATGAACGCCAGCCGCTTTTACCAGCCCACCGTTAACGAAAGTTGGATCGAGACCCGCTTCCGCATAGATACTGGAAACCATCGCGGTGGTTGTCGTTTTGCCATGCGTTCCGGCAATGGCGATGCCATGACGAAAACGCATTAACTCAGCCAGCATTTCCGCGCGACGGATCACCGGAATACGCGCTTCATGAGCGGCAACAATCTCAGGGTTATCGGCAGAAATTGCACTGGAAACAACGACCACGCTGGCGTCGCGCACGTTTTCCGGGCGATGGTTGAAGTAAATAGTCGCTCCCAGGTTCATTAACTGCTGCGTGACCGGATTTGGCGCTAAATCTGAACCACTGATCTGATACCCTTCATTGGCCAGAACTTCGGCAATACCGCCCATACCGGCACCACCGATGCCGACAAAGTGAATGTGCCGAACGCGACGCATTTCGGGCACGATGTAACGCAGTTTTGCCAATTGTTGTGTATTCATTCTTTACGCCATTAACTTCTCAAATTCATGCGATGCAAAAGGCATCGCCACAATTACGGCCGGGCAGCCCGGCTCACTTCATTTGCCACTCGCTCGGTGGCATCCGGTATGGATGCAGCACGGGCGCGTTCTGCCATGGTTAATAAGGTTTCTCGCGACCACCCGGCCAGGGTGTTGGCGACAGCATCCACGGTAAGCTGTGGCTGCTCGATAATTTTGGCTGCGCCCGCTTTTTCCAGCGGTAACGCATTCCAGTATTGCTGGCGGTCTTTATGCTGAAACGGCACAAACAATGCTGGTAACCCCGCCGCAGCGATTTCACTCACCGTCAACGCACCGGAGCGGCAAACGACGACATCCGCCCACGCATACGCCGCTGCCATATCATCAATAAATTCCGTCACTTTATGCTGCGGTTGCCCCGCTTCGGCATACGCCTGTTCAACGGATTGTTGCGAACCTTTGCCACTCTGATGCCAGATAGTGACTGAATCGCCCAGCTTTGCTGCAACCAGCGGCATTGTCTGGTTAAGAATGCGTGCGCCCTGAGAACCACCCACTACCAACACACGAACCGGACCTTCACGTCCAGCCAGACGTTGCTGCGGCAACGGCAGCGCCAGCACATCGGTACGAACAGGATTACCCACCACTTCCGCATTAGGGAAAGCGCCTGGAAACGCCTGCATCACTTTGGTCGCAATCTTCGCCAGCCATTTATTGGTTAAGCCCGCAATACCGTTTTGTTCATGAAGTACGACCGGAATACCTAACGACCACGCTGCCAGACCTCCTGGGCCTGAAACGTAGCCGCCCATACCGAGCACCACGTCAGGTTTATACGCTTTCATAATCGCCCGCGCCTGACGCCAGGCGTTAAAGATACGCAACGGAGCTGCGAGTAACGCTTTAATACCCTTGCCGCGCAAACCAGAGATACGAATAAAGTCGATCTCGATACCGTGCTTCGGCACTAAGTCCGCTTCCATACGATCGGCAGTACCCAGCCAGCGAACTTGCCACCCCTGGGTCATTAAATGATGCGCAACCGCAAGCCCCGGGAACACATGTCCGCCAGTACCGCCTGCCATCACCATTAATCGCTTCCCTTGACCACTCATCGTGAACCTCGTACAAACGCCTGCGCTTTCTCCAGACGCGTTTCATAATCAATACGCAACAGCATCATGATGGCTGTCGACATAATCAGTAAGCTCGAACCACCGTAACTGATGAGCGGCAATGTCAAACCTTTGGTCGGTAACATCCCCGCCGCAGCGCCGACGTTAACCAGCGCCTGGAAACTAAACCAGATGCCAATTGAACAGGCGAGAAAACCGGAAAAACGATGGTCAATTTCTAACGCTTTACGACCAATCGACATCGCGCGAAAAGCGACGAAGAATACCATTAAAAGCGCCAGCACCACACCGATATACCCCAGTTCTTCGCCGATAATGGCGAAAATAAAGTCAGTGTGCGCTTCCGGCAGATACTCCAGTTTTTGTACCGAGTTACCTAAACCTTGTCCCCACAGTTCGCCGCGACCAAACGCCATCAGCGATTGCGTCAGCTGATAGCCGCTGCCGAAGGGATCTTCCCACGGGTTCCAGAATGCGGTAACACGACGAATACGGTACGGTTCGGCGAGGATCAGCAACACAACCGCTGAAATCCCCATGCCAATAATGGCGATGAACTGCCACAATTTCGCCCCAGCCAGGAACAGCATCGCCAGCGTAGTCACAAACAACACCACCACCGTACCAAGGTCAGGCTGTGCCAGCAGCAACACGGCCAACACCAGAATCACGCCCATCGGTTTCAGGAAGCCGCGCAGGTTGTTACGCACTTCATCGCCTTTGCGCACCAGATAGTTGGCGATATAGCAAAACAGCGACAGCTTGGTCAGTTCGGCTGGCTGGATACGCAGCAAGCCAAGATCGATCCAACGCGATGCCCCTTTAACCGAGCTACCCACCACCAGCACGATCATCAACAGGATGATTGATCCGAGCAGCATCGTAGCACTGTAGCGTTGCCAGAACTCCATCGGCAGACGCAGCGTAATGATCGCCAGAATGAACGCCAGGATCAGATAGACGCCATCACGCTTCGCGAAGAAGAACGGATCGTTGGTTAAGCGTTGCCCTATGGGCATTGACGCCGAGGTCACCATGATAAAGCCAATCGCCGCGAGGCCGAAGGTCAGCCACAGCAAGGTGCGATCGTACATGATCAGGCTGTCGGTATCTTTTTCCCGCGAGCCCATCACCCAGCCCTTTAGCGCCGTGGAGATCCAGACCAAGATACTGAATCCTGGCAGGCGCGGCATTTTCAGGCGAGGGAGAGATAAACGCATCAACCTAACTCCTTCGCCAGACGGGCAAACTCATTGCCTCGTTGTTCAAAGTTCTTGAACTGATCAAGGCTGGCACATGCCGGGGAGAGCAGAACCATATCTCCCGGCTGAACACGCGGAGCCAGCAAGCGCATCGCCTGTTCCATAGTTTCGGTTTGCTCTGCCACTTCCGGGCGTAACGCCGCCAACTGTGCGCCATCACGACCGAAACAATACAGACGCACGTTATCGCCATTCAGATAGCGCGCCAGTGGGCTGAAGTCTGCCGATTTACCATCGCCGCCCAGCAACAAATGCAGCGTGCCGTCTACGTGCAGGCCATTCAGCGCCGCTTCGGTACTGCCGACGTTGGTCGCTTTCGAATCGTTAATCCAGCGCACACCGTTATGCTCCAGCACCACTTCAAAGCGATGCGGCAGACCGGTAAACGTGGTTAACGCTTTCAGGCTGCTGGCACGCGGTAAACCTGCGGCATCAGCCAGCGCCAGTGCTGCCAGCGCATTGGTGTAGTTATGCTGCCCGGAAAGTTTCATCTCTTTCACGTTCAACACTTTCTCGCCTTTCACCCGCAGCCAGGTTTCACCCTGCTGATGGTTCAGGTGATAGTCACCCATATTGACGCCGAAGCTGACGCAACGTTCATCCGCACCGCGAATCGGCATCGTTAAGGCATCATCGGCATTAACCACGCAAACTTTTGCGTTTTCGTAAATACGCAGTTTTGCCGCACGATACTGCTGTAAACCAAATGGATAGCGATCCATATGATCTTCAGTCACGTTCAGAATCGTCGCCGCCACCGCCTGTAAGCTGGATGTCGTTTCCAGCTGGAAGCTTGACAGTTCCAGCACGTACAGCTCGCACTCAGCATCCAGCAGCATCAATGCTGGCAGGCCAATGTTGCCACCCACGCCAACGTTAACGCCTGCTGCTTTCGCCATTTCCCCCACTAAGGTGGTGACAGTGCTTTTGCCGTTAGAACCGGTGATCGCCACGACAGGCGCTTGTGCTTCGCGGCAGAACAGTTCGATATCGCCAACAATTTCAATTCCCGCATCGGCAGCGGCGCTTAAGGAAGGATGCGCCAGCGCAATACCGGGGCTGGCGACAATCAGATCTGCCGCCATCAGCCATTCATCATTGAGACCGCCAGTATGACGCTCCACCGCTTCGGGTAATTTATCCAGGCCTGGCGGTGTCATACGCGTATCCATTACGCGCGGCGTCACGCCGCGAGCAAGGAAAAAGTCCACGCAAGAAAGCCCGGTGAGGCCCAGGCCGATAATGACGACATTTTTACCCAGGTAATCAGCCATGATTAACGTACCTTCAGCGTTGCCAGACCAATCAGGACCAGCATCAGCGAAATAATCCAGAAACGCACAATGACGCGCGGTTCCGGCCAGCCTTTCAGTTCATAGTGGTGATGAATCGGCGCCATGCGGAAAATACGTTGCCCGCGCAGTTTAAAGGAGCCGACTTGCAAAATAACCGACAGGGTTTCGACGACAAACACGCCGCCCATAATCACCAGCAGGAATTCCTGACGCAGCAGTACGGCGATAATGCCCAACGCGCCGCCTAACGCCAGCGAACCAACATCGCCCATAAAGACCTGTGCCGGATAGGTGTTAAACCACAGGAAGCCCAGCCCTGCTCCGACTATCGCGGTGCAGACAATGACCAGTTCCCCTGCGTGTCGCAGATACGGTATGTGTAAATAGCTGGCAAAGTTCATGTTGCCGGTCGCCCACGCCACCAGCGCAAAACCACCGGCGACAAATACGGTCGGCATAATCGCCAGGCCATCAAGACCATCGGTCAGGTTTACCGCGTTACCGGTGCCGACAATAACGAAGTAGGCCAGCAGGATGTAGAACAAACCTAACTGCGGCATCACATCTTTAAAGAACGGTACAACCAGTTGCGTTGCTGGCGTGTCTTTCCCGGCAAGATACAAAGCGAAAGCAACACCCAGCGCAATGACCGACATCCAGAAATACTTCCAACGTGCGATCAACCCTTTGGTGTCTTTACGCACGACTTTGCGATAGTCATCAACGAAGCCAATGATGCCGTAGCCGACCAGCACTACCAGTACGCACCAGACATACGGGTTAGACGGGTAAGCCCACAGCAGTACGGAGATCACAATCGCTGTCAGGATCATAATCCCGCCCATGGTCGGCGTACCGCGCTTGCTGAAGTGCGATTCCGGGCCATCGTTACGCACTACCTGACCAAAGGAGAGTTTTTGCAGATGAGCAATCATGCGCGGCCCCATCCACAATGAGATGAACAGCGCGGTCAGCAGGCTGACGATGGCGCGAAACGTCAGATAGGAAAAGACGTTAAAGCCGGAATAATATTTGACCAAATGTTCGGCCAGCCAAACTAACATGTCCCATTCTCCTGTAAAGCGCGTACTACCTCTTCCATGGCAGCACTACGTGAACCCTTAACTAAAATCGTAATTACCTGTTGCTCAGCAATCAGTGATTTAAGACGCGTAATTAACGCAGTTTTATCAGCAAAATGTTCGCCAACGTCGCTGGCGGTGCTGATAGCATGGCTTTGTTTACCCACGCTTAACACGCGGTCAATACCGGCAGCTTTTGCCGCTTCGCCCACCTGTACATGGCAGGCTTCGCTTTCAGCGCCCAGTTCCGCCATATCGCCAACGACCAGTACACGGTAGCCCGGCATCTCAGCCAGAACCTGAACAGCGGCGGTCATGGAGCCGACGTTAGCGTTGTAGGAGTCGTCGAGCAGCAACTGGTTTTCCGCCAGTTGGATGGGGAACAAACGGCCAGGAACAGCCTGTAGATTTGCCAGCCCTGCTTTGATGGCATCAAGCGTTGCGCCCACGGACATGGAGAGCGCCGCAGCAGCCAATGCATTCGCAATATTGTGACGCCCCGGCAGCGGCAGCAGGACATCGACGCTACCCGTTGGAGTTTGCAGAGTAAATTCAGTACCGTGCGAGGTCACATGAATATTGGTGGCGGTGAAATCGCTGTTGGCGGCATTGGGTGAGAAACGCCACACTTTGCGATTGCCAATCACGCTTTGCCAGTTCAACCAGTCGTTATTGTCGGCATTCATAATGGCGATACCGTTTTCCGGCAGGCCGGTAAAGATTTCGCCTTTCGCTTTTGCCACGCCCGCCAAAGAACCGAAGCCTTCCAGATGCGCCGCCGCCAGGTTGTTGACCAGCGCGGCTTCCGGGCGGGTCAGGCTTACTGTCCAGGCAATTTCGCCCTGATGGTTCGCACCAAGTTCAATGACTGCGTAGTCGTATTCTGGCGTTAAGCGCAGCAGCGTCATCGGCACGCCGATGTCATTGTTGAGGTTGCCAGCCGTATAAAGCGTCTTCCCGCACTGGCTTAAAATCGCCGCCGTCATCTCTTTCACAGAGGTTTTGCCGGAGGAACCGGTCAGAGCAACCACGCGCGCCGGAACTTGCTGGCGAACCCATGCAGCCAGTTCACCAAACGCCAGACGCGTATCCTTGACGATTAACTGTGGCAGCTCGATGTCCAGCGGACGGCTAACCAGCAGCGCGCCCGCGCCGCCAGCTTTCGCCTGGTCGGCAAAATCATGGGCATCGAAACGTTCGCCTTTCAGGGCAACAAACAGGCAGCCCGGCGTCAGTTTACGGGTGTCAGTCGTTACGGCATCAAGGGTGATATCTGCCCCTTGCAGTTCACCGTTGAGAATGTTCGCCAGTTGGCTAAGGGTTACGCTAATCATGCGATCACCCCCAGCAGACGCGCCACCGTGACACGATCGGAGTAGTCCAGACGCTGGTTGCCAACAATCTGGTAATCTTCATGGCCTTTGCCCGCGACCAGCACCACATCATTCTCTTTAGCCTGCATAACGGCGCAAGTCACCGCTTCAGCGCGGCCTTCCATCACTTTGGCATGTCCGGCGTCTAACATTCCCGCCAGAATATCGTTGATGATGGCGCGCGGTTCTTCGGTACGCGGGTTATCGTCCGTCACCACCGCCACGTCAGCAAACTCTTCGGCAATTGCGCCCATCAGTGGACGCTTGCCTTTATCACGATCGCCGCCGCAGCCGAAGACGCACCACAGCTTGCCCGCACAGTGCAGACGCGCCGCCTGTAAGGCTTTTTCCAGTGCATCCGGCGTATGCGCGTAATCCACCACCACCGTCGGTTTGCCTGGCGCAGTGAACACTTCCATACGTCCGCAAACCGGTTGCAGACGTGCGGCGGTTTTTAGCAGATCGGCCAGCGGATAACCCAGCGCCAGCAGTGTCGCCAGCGCCAGCATCAGGTTGCTGACGTTAAAAGCGCCCATCAGGCGACTTTCTATTTCGCCATCGCCCCAGCTTGAGGTGAAGCGGATAGTCGCACCGCTGTCGTGATAGTTCACATCGGTCACTTTCAGCCAACGACAGTGACAGTTCGGATTGATATTGTCTTCCATCGACACCGCAACCGCGTCTGGTAGTTTTGCCAGCCAGCGGCGACCCACTTCATCATCAGCGTTAACAATCGCCTGACCGCAATGATGTTCAGAATAAAGCAACCATTTCGCGGCTTCGTAGTGTTCCATATCACCATGATAATCAAGGTGATCGCGGCTTAAGTTGGTAAAAACTGACGCCGCAAATTTCAATGCCGCCACACGGTGCTGTACCAGTCCGTGGGAGGAAACTTCCATCGCGCAAAAAGTCGCGCCCTGATCCACTAGCCCCGCCAGCTCATGCTGAACGTCAACTGCCGATCCGGTGGTATTTTCCGTCGGGATGACTTTCCCCAGCAGGCCGTTACCAACAGTGCCCATTACCGCGCTGGTTTCGCCAAGCAGTTGGCTCCACTGCGCCAGAAGCTGGGTAGTCGTGGTTTTGCCGTTGGTGCCCGTTACGCCCACGAGACGTAAATTGTCAGAGGGTTCATGGTAAAAGCGGCCCGCCAGTGCAGATAAACGCTCATTGAGCTGGCTGAGATAGATGACCGGTACGCCGTGCATTTCACGGATTTCACCGTCGGTCGCCTCATCTTTCGCCTCTGCAATAATGGCAGCCACACCTTGCGCTATCGCCTGCGGGATATATCGACGCCCGTCCGCCTGATGACCTACTACAGCTACAAAGAGATCGCCCGCCGCAGCCACACGGCTGTCGAGTGTCATCTCTCGCAGTGCTCGCGAAGGTGCGTCTGGCACCCACGGAGCAAGAAGGTCGCGCAAATTACGATCTGCCACCTGTCCCCTCGCCTTGATTAATCACAAATTCATTTTTATCACCCGTTGTCAGCGCATCCGGCTCGATGTTCATGGTGCGCAATACGCCGCCCATGATGGCACCAAAGACCGGCGCGGAAACGGCGCCGCCGTAGTATTTACCCGCCTGCGGATCGTTGATAACAACAACCAGCGCGAAGCGCGGCTGACTCGCAGGCGCAACGCCTGCGGTATAAGCAATATATTTATTGATGTAGCGACCGTCCGGCCCGACCTTTTTCGCAGTACCGGTTTTAATAGCGATACGATAGCCTTTAATCGCCGCCTTCACGCCGCCGCCGCCCGGTAGCGCCACGCTTTCCATCATATGCACCACGGTGCGGACAATGGATTCCGGGAAGACTCGTTCACCGGGAACCGGGGGGTCAACTTTGGTAATCGACAGCGGGCGATAAATGCCGTAGCTGCCGATAGTTGCGTAGACTCGCGCTAACTGTAACGGTGTTACCATTAGCCCGTAGCCGAAAGAGAAGGTGGCCCTCTCTATGTCAGACCACCGTTGTTTTTGAGGATATAAGCCACTGCGTTCTCCGACCAACCCCAAATTGGTCGCTTTTCCCAGTCCAAAACGTGAGTAAGTATCTACTAACGCTGAGGACGGCATCGCTAACGCCAGCTTGGAAACACCGACGTTACTCGACTTCTGTAATACCCCGGTCAGGGTTAATTCGCTGTAGCGCGCCACGTCTTTGATTTCGTGGCCGTTAATTCGATAAGGAACGGTATTCAGTACTGAGTTTTCTCGCACCACGCCGCGCTGCAACGCGGTCATCACCACCATCGGCTTGACGGTTGAACCTGGTTCAAAGACGTCGGTGATGGTACGGTTACGCATCGCCTCTTTTGGCGTGCCACTCAGATTGTTGGGGTTATAAGACGGGCTGTTAGCCATCGCCAGCACTTCGCCAGTGTTGACATCCACCAGCACGGCACTACCGGATTCCGCCTTGTTAAAGGCCACCGCGTTGTTCAGTTCGCGATAAACCAGCGCCTGCAGGCGTTCATCAATACTCAGCGCAAGGTTGTGCGCCGCCTGGCTGTCGGTAGAAGAAATATCTTCAATTACGCGACCGTAGCGGTCTTTACGCACAATACGTTCACCAGGTTGCCCGGTAAGCCATTTATCGAAACTCTTCTCGACGCCCTCAATCCCCTGGCTATCGACGTTGGTAAAGCCGATGAGGTGAGCGGTCACTTCGCCGGACGGATAGTAACGGCGAGACTCTTCACGCAGATGAATCCCCGGCAGTTTCAGTTTTTTGATGTAGTCCGCCATGTCAGGGTTTACCTGACGCGCCAGATAAATAAAGCGTCCTTTCGGGTTGGCGTTAATGCGGGCTGAGAGCTGATCCAGTGGAATGTTAAGCGCGTTAGCCAGCGCCTTCCAGCGGTCACCGACGCTGATACCGCCAGCGTCATGCACTTCTTTTGGGTCAGCCCAGATCGCTTTTACCGGCACACTTACCGCTAATGGGCGACCAGAGCGGTCAGTAATCATGCCGCGTGAGGTGGATACTTGTTGAACGCGAAGAGAACGCATGTCGCCCTCTTTCACCAACATATCCGGGGAGATAACCTGTAACCACGCTACGCGCCCGAGCAGAAAAGCCAGCGCCAGTAAAATACAGCCGCATAACAACGCAAAACGCCAACTGATAAAGTTGGCATGTTCTTCCTGACGTTTTGGTTTCTGCGTTTTCGCCGCTGCTTTCATGCGTCGCGTTTATCCTTATTTTTGCACTACGATATTTTCTTGTGATGGATCGACATGCTGCATTTGCAGCTTCTCCGTAGCGATCCTTTCCACCCGGCTATGGTCGCCGAGCGCGTTCTCTTCAAGAATCAGGTTGCGCCATTCAATGTCTAAAGCGTCTCGCTCCAGCACCAGTTGTTCGCGCTGAGCGGTCAGCAAACGGGTATGGTGTGCTGTGGTCACCACAGTCACCGCCGTCAAAATAATGCAAATGAACAGGCAGAGTGGCAGCTTCCCAAATCGCAAAAGATCGTCACCGATGACGCCAGGCAAGGCATGGCGCTCGTGGCTTCCCATCGATCCTTTAACTTTGCTTAGAGCTTCTGTCACTCTGCTGATCATGCGTTCGTCCTCTCTGCAATACGCAGAACTGAACTACGGGCACGAGGGTTCTCTGCCACCTCTTCTTCGCCCGGCATCAACTTGCCTAATGCTCGCAACTGACGGCCACCCAGTTTTTTGAGCTGCTCTTCAGTCATCGGTAATCCTGCCGGTACTTGCGAACCACGACTGTTTTCACGCATAAAGCGTTTCACAATACGGTCTTCCAGCGAATGAAAACTGATGATCGAAAGCCGCCCACCTGGCGCCAACACGTTGAGCGAGCTTTTTAGCGCCTGCTCTATCTCCTCCAGTTCACTGTTTACCCAGATGCGCACCGCCTGGAAGGTACGGGTCGCAGGATGTTTGAATTTGTCCTTCACCGGCGTTGCGGCAGCAACGACTTCCGCCAGTTCTTTGGTGCGGGTCATCGGCTGTTCGCGGTTACGCTCGACAATGGCGCGCGCAATGCGTTTAGCGAAACGTTCTTCGCCATACGTTTTTAATACCCAGGCGATATCGGCTTCTTCGGCAGTTTGTAGCCATTCAGCAGCGGATTGACCGCGCGTCGGATCCATACGCATGTCCAGCGGGCCATCGCGCATAAAGGAAAAACCGCGTTCAGCATCATCGAGTTGCGGTGAAGAGACACCAAGATCGAGGAGAATGCCATCAATCTTGCCGATAAGATCACGCTCGGCGACGTATTCGCCCAGCGCGGAGAAAGGTCCATGTATGATGGAGAAGCGCGGATCATCAATAGTCTTCGCAACGGCAATAGCCTGCGGGTCGCGATCGATCGCCAGCAAACGCCCCTCTTCGCCAAGCTGCGAGAGGATCAGACGTGAGTGACCACCGCGACCAAAAGTTCCATCAATGTAGATACCGTCAGGACGGATATTGAGGCCATTTACGGCTTCATCCAACAGCACCGTAGTATGTTTATAGTTTTCCATCATTTTATAGAGACAAGTCCTGCAGCCGCTCCGATAAGTTTTCGGTAGCCAACTGTTCTGCGTCGATATCTTCCCTGACTTGTTGATGCCAGGTTGTTTCATCCCACAGCTCAAACTTATTGAACTGTCCAACCAACATCACTTCTTTTGTCAGCCCGGCATGTTGCCGCAGTACTGGCGCGATTAACAATCGACCTGCGCCATCCATCTGACATTCGCTGGCATGACCTAACAGAAGGCGCTGCACACGGCGCTCAACCGGGTTCATGCTCGACAGACGCGATAATTTTTGCTCGATAATTTCCCATTCAGGAAGGGGGTAAAGCAGCAGACATGGGTGATGAATGTCAATGGTACACACCATTTGACCGGCAGCGTTCCCGAGCAGCTCTTCCCGATAACGGGTGGGCACCGATAAGCGCCCTTTACTGTCGAGATTGACTAACGTTGCTCCCCGGAACATGCCAGTCTTCCCCCAATTACCACTTTATCCCACAAATTCCCACTAAAAGGAGTTTACGGAGCGGAGGAAAAGCTTGTCAAGCCAGGAACATTCCTTACCGAAGCAAAAAACCCGATGTTTACGACTAATATCTGCATTGTTTAAAAATCGCCCAACGAACGAAGCAAATTAACGTTATGAATAGTTGTAAGAAAAAATCCCACTCATCATTACCGTTTTAAAAACGACTTCTTTTTCCTTAATGAAAATATAAAGTGTCAGTTTGCGACGCGAGCGGCATTTTAGGACATATCGCCCCCGGATAACAGTCCCTGTTGCGCACGCACCATGCCTGACGCCAGCGACTTTGCGTAAAAGATTAGAAAAGTGTTTGTTTAATCGGCAATTGCCGATTTGCATGTAACAAAATAATGCAATCGCAATCCATCGTTACGACTTAATTATCATTAAGCACATCGAATGAAGTTAATTGGTGAGATATTTAGAAGGTCTTATGGATAATAGTCAGGAATAGTCTTATTTACATAAAGGATATTGATGTCCAATTACGTACTCAATGCGCCAGCCGCAATCAACCAGCGCATCATTTTTTGTTTAACGTTTAGCTACGGCTGAGGACGCCGCGACGATAGAGATTTCGTTTGATGCGCGTTAAACCTGGTTTTGGCTTACGCGGCTCATCCAGACTCGCCAGGACAATCTCCAGCACGCGCTCTGCGACATCCCGATGACGCTGAGCCACTGCCAGCACAGGACATTGTAAGAAGTCGAGCAATTCGTTATCGCCAAAGGTGGCAATCGCCAGATCGGAAGGCAGTTTACCATCGCGGCGCAGCGTGACATCCATCACTCCCTGCAACAATGCAAAAGAGGTAGTGAACAGCGCCTGCGGCATCGGATGCGTTTCCAGCCATTTTTCGAATAACTGGGCAGCAGCTTCCCGCTCATAGCTATTGGCATAAAGGAAATGCACTTCGCGCGGATCATCTTTCCAGGCAGTACGGAAACCCTGCTCACGCAGGAAGCTGACAGAAAGCTCCGGCAGCGCGCCAAGATAAAGTACCGTTTCGGCCGGAAACTTACGTAACTCTTCCGCCAACATTTCAGCATCATCCTGGTCGGCACCAACCACGCTGGTGAAATGTTCACGATCGAGGGCGCGATCCAGCGCGACAATCGGGAACGGGTCATTAGCCCAGCGTTGATAGAAAGGATGCTCTGGCGGCAGCGAAGTCGAAACAATGATGGCATCGACCTGACGTTGTAAAAGATGCTCAATACAACGCATTTCGTTGTCTGGCTGATCTTCGGAACAAGCAATGAGTAGCTGATAACCGCGTTGACGCGCCTGGCGTTCAAGATAGTTAGCAATGCGGGTATAACTTGTGTTCTCAAGATCGGGGATAACAAGACCAATAGAACGTGTGCGTCCAGCACGAAGCCCAGCCGCCACGGCATTCGGGTGGTAATTGTGCTCACGCACCACTGCCATGACTTTCTCAACGGTTTTGTCGCTCACACGGTATTGCTTCGCTTTGCCGTTAATAACATAGCTTGCAGTGGTCCGCGACACTCCCGCCAGCCGAGCGATTTCATCCAGTTTCACAATTGCCCCTTGCGTAAAATGTAAAAACCATAACCATTGTACTGGTATGGATTAAATTCATTAACATCTAAGCGCAGAAAATTAACTGCGGCAACTGCTTTTATTCCAGGTTCCTACTAAATTCGCAAAAAAAGCCCAACGTGACTTATTGGGCTGCAAATTGCGCATTGAGATCATTCTCAACGCATTATTTTATCGCCGCGCGAAAGACCGACGACGCCGGAGCGGGCAACTTCAACAATTTTCGCCACATCGCGAATCGATGCTAAAAATGCGTCGAGTTTATCGCTGGTGCCTGCCAGTTGAACGGTATAAAGCGAAGGCGTGACATCAATGATTTGCCCACGAAATATTTCCGTATTGCGTTTCACTTCGTCACGTCCATAGCCGCTGGCCTGAATTTTCACCAGCATAATCTCCCGCTCAACGTGCGCGCCCTGCCCCAGCTCGCTCACGCGCAACACATCGACCAGCTTGTGTAATTGCTTTTCGATTTGCTCAAGCACTTTTTCATCGCCCACGGTCTGGATGGTCATACGCGATAATGTCGGATCGTCGGTTGGCGCAACGGTCAGGCTTTCAATGTTATAGCCACGCTGGGCAAAAAGGCCGATCACGCGGGATAACGCGCCTGATTCATTTTCGAGTAATACTGATAATATCCGGCGCATAATCAGGTTCTCTCCGTTTTGCTTAACCACATTTCATCCATTCCGCCTCCGCGAATCTGCATCGGATAAACGTGCTCACTGCCATCGACGGTGACATCAACAAATACCAAGCGATTATTTCGTACCTGTTCCAGCGCCTCGCCAAGTTTACTTTCCAGCTCATCCGGGCGCGAAATCTGGATACCAACATGACCATAGGCTTCTGCCAGACGGACGAAATCTGGCAGAGATTGCATATAAGATTGTGAATGACGACCGGAATAGATCATGTCCTGCCACTGTTTCACCATCCCCAGATAGCGGTTATTTAGATTCACCACCAACACCGGAAGCTCGTATTGCAAGGCAGTAGACAGTTCCTGAATGTTCATCTGAATACTGCCGTCGCCAGTAACGCAGACCACAGTCTCTTCCGGCAGCGCCATTTTGACGCCCAGTGCCGCAGGTAAACCAAAACCCATGGTGCCAAGGCCACCGGAGTTGATCCAGCGACGCGGTTTGTCGAAAGGATAATAAAGTGCGGCGAACATCTGGTGCTGCCCGACGTCGGACGTAACGTAAGCGTCCCCCTTCGTCAGTCGCCAGAGCGTCTCTATCACCGCCTGCGGTTTAATCTTTTCGCTCCGAGTGTCGTATTTAAGGCACTGGCGAGCGCGCCACTGTTCAATTTTCTGCCACCAATCACGGATTTCATCCAACGGTTGGTGAGCCGTTTCTTGTGCCAGCAACTCCAGCATTTGATCCAACACCAGCCGCGCATCGCCAACGATCGGGATGTCGGCGGTCACGGTTTTTGAGATAGAGGTTGGATCGATATCAATATGTAACACCGTCGCATTTGGGCAGTACTTTGCCAGATTGTTAGTAGTGCGATCATCAAAGCGTACGCCAACCGCAAAAATGACATCGGCATTATGCATTGTCATATTGGCTTCGTAAGTGCCGTGCATTCCCAGCATTCCCAGCGCCTGACGATGCGTTGCCGGAAACGCGCCTAATCCCATTAATGACGAGACGACAGGAAGATTAAGTTGCTCAATAATCTGTTTGAGTTGTTGATGGCAAGCCGCAGTCACTGCGCCACCGCCTACGTAAACGACCGGTTTTTTCGCCGCAGCCAGCGTTTGTAGTGCACGTTTAATCTGCCCTTTATGACCCAACGTTGTCGGGTTATACGAGCGCATACTGACCGATTCCGGCCAGACGTAAGGTAATTTGTTCGCCGGATTAAGAATATCTTTCGGTAAATCAACCACCACCGGACCAGGACGCCCGCTTGCCGCCAGCCAGAAAGCCTTTTTCAGCACCTGCGGAATGTCTTCCGTTTGCTTAACCAGAAAACTGTGTTTAACCACCGGCCGGGAAATTCCCACCATGTCACACTCCTGAAAGGCATCGTAACCTATCAGCGAGGTTGCCACCTGCCCGGAAAGGATAACCAGCGGAATGGAGTCCATATAGGCGGTGGCGATACCGGTAATTGCGTTGGTGGCTCCAGGACCCGATGTCACCAGCACAACGCCCACTTCTCCGGTCGCGCGCGCCAGGCCATCGGCCATATGTACCGCTGCCTGCTCATGACGAACTAATACGTGATCAATACCGCCCACGGTATGCAATGCATCGTAAATATCAAGGACTGCGCCTCCGGGATAACCGAATACTTGTTTAACGCCCTGATCGATAAGCGATCGGACGACCATCTCGGCTCCAGACAACATCTCCATGGCTTGCCTCACTGTTTGGCGGAAAAAATGTGTAAAACACATTAACCGTCCGATCTTGCTTAAGCAATTGACAAGCAGAGTCACAAGCGTGAAGAAATAAGAATAAACAGGAGGAAAGGAGAAAATAAACGATAAAATAATCCAGAATGGCGGACAGAATTGATAATAAATCGGTCAAATTCGACCAGTTACAGCAATTTCTCTATTTTTTCATTATTTCTAAAATCAGGGCAAACATGTATTCAGAATAAAATTCTACATTTAATAAAAAATGCAGAATAAACCAGAATTACGCGCCTGATTTATTCTGCCTTTGCTTAACGTTTACAAATAGAGACTAATTGCTCTTCCATCCATTGATGGCCTTTATCACGCCCGGCAGCTTCATGCCAGGAGAGATAACAGGTTCTGCTGTTTTGTTTTAACGGCAGCGGTAATACCTGTAACTCTAAGGATTCAGCGAACTCTTCAGCCAGCCAACGAGGCGCAATAGCAACCAGATGAGTTTGCGACACCACGCTAAGGACGCTCATCATTGCCATTCCCTGATAAGCGATACTGCCTTGTTTATCTACTGTGTCGTACCACGGTTGACTAAACGACGCGAAACGATCGAGCGAAACTGCCGCATGTTGTTCGTTATAAACGTCATGTTTCAGTAATGGTCCTTTAATAGTCGGATGGTTCTTGCTGGCTACCAGTACCATTTCATCTTTAAATAATGGCACGCTGGTAAATTCAGGACGATGGAAGTCTTCATAACTAATAACGAACTCCGTTTCCTGATAACGTAGCTGATGTTCGGTGTTCTGGTTTAATGAAGACTTGAATATCACATGAATATTTGGCGCGATTTGCTCAATGTGATTATAAATCTGCGAGGTCAGAATGCTATCTAGCGGGCTGCAAACGCAAAGATGGAATACACGTTCGCTGCTGGCCGGCTCAAAACCTGAACCGGGTAATTCGTTTTGCACTAATTGCAGCGCCTGACGCACAGAGCCAAAAAGTTGAAAAGCGCGGGCAGTCGGTTGGATACCACGCCCATAACGAACAAACAGTTCATCATTAAACATCACCTTCAGGCGTGCAACAGCGTTACTGACCGCTGGTTGCGACATACCCAGAACATGCGCGGCACGGGTAATGTTCTGCTCCTGCATCACGGCATCGAAAACGGTTAATAAGTTTAGATCGACCATGCGTAGCTGTGGCTTGCTTAACTCCGCAATTTCTGGATGATCTGTTTTTACCTCTGACATAATTAACTCCACTGTCACACTTAACTCCCTTTCCCTTATTGGAATGCAGAGAAATAATCCTGAAAAATATGATTTACCATGCATATAAAATAAGAAAAAGAAAAATGCGTAAAATTAGGAAAACATAAAGATACGGGTTCTGATAAAAACAGAATCCATTGCCGTGCGAAGAGTCATTCACCACAGCATAATAATCCATAATGTTTTTGTTGCGAAAACAATCTAATCATAACTCCCGCGAATACTCAATCATCCCAAAAATGGATTAAACGTGCGCATTTAATAATTAATTTATATATTTGATGCATTAATTCTTAACATTAATCGATCAATAATATTCATAAAATCAATATCAAAACATTCACTCAAAATATAATTCAATAAAAATCATCAGGATAGACAGGGTAAAGAATAAATTTCCCTCCTTTTACCTCATTGATTAAATGCCATAAATTATTCTGAAGTATGTCCACCAATGAAAGGTATGTGTGGTTAAGCAGAAATTAATATCGACTGTTTAAACCCGCGCAGCACAATTAGCTAATTCAACTCATGCAGAACTCATGCTGGCGGGACGTTTTTGTTGCATCAGGGTTGACATCCGTTTTTGTATCCAGTAACTCTAAAAGCATATCGCATTCATCTGGAGCTGATTTAATGACTCACATCGTTCGCTTTATCGGTCTACTACTACTAAACGCATCTTCTTTGCGCGGTAGACGAGTGAGCGGCATTCAGCATTAAGCCAGCACGCAGTCAAACAAAAAACCCGCGCCATTGCGCGGGTTTTTTTATGCCCGAAGCGAGGCGCTCTAAAAGAGACAAGGACCCAAACCATGAGCCAGCAAGTCATTATTTTCGATACCACATTGCGCGACGGTGAACAGGCGTTACAGGCAAGCTTGAGTGTGAAAGAAAAACTGCAAATTGCGCTGGGTCTTGAGCGTATGGGGGTCGACGTGATGGAAGTCGGTTTTCCCGTCTCTTCGCCGGGCGATTTTGAATCAGTGCAAACCATCGCCCGCAAGGTTAAAAACAGCCGCGTATGTGCGTTAGCCCGCTGCGTGGAAAAAGATATCGACGTAGCGGCCGAATCTCTGAAAGTCGCCGAAGCCTTCCGTATTCATACCTTTATTGCCACCTCCCCAATGCACATCGCCACCAAGCTGCGCAGCACGCTGGATGAGGTGATCGAACGCGCCATCTATATGGTGAAACGCGCACGCAATTACACCGATGATGTTGAATTTTCTTGCGAAGATGCCGGACGCACACCGATTGCCGACCTGGCGCGAGTGGTCGAAGCGGCGATTAACGCCGGTGCCACCACCATCAACATTCCGGATACCGTGGGCTACACCATGCCGTTTGAGTTCGCCGGAATCATCAGCGGCCTGTATGAACGCGTACCCAACATCGATAAAGCCATTATTTCCGTACATACCCACGATGATTTGGGTCTGGCGGTCGGCAACTCACTGGCGGCGGTACATGCCGGCGCGCGGCAGGTAGAAGGCGCGATGAACGGGATCGGCGAGCGTGCCGGTAACTGTTCGCTGGAAGAAGTGATCATGGCGATCAAGGTACGTAAGGATATTCTCAACGTCCACACCGCCATTAATCACCAGGAAATATGGCGCACCAGCCAGTTAGTTAGCCAGATTTGTAATATGCCGATCCCGGCAAACAAAGCCATTGTCGGCAGCGGTGCGTTCGCGCACTCCTCCGGCATTCACCAGGATGGCGTGCTGAAAAATCGCGAAAATTACGAAATCATGACACCAGAATCTATTGGTCTGAACCAAATCCAGTTGAATTTGACCTCTCGTTCCGGTCGTGCGGCGGTGAAACACCGCATGGATGAGATGGGATATAAAGAAAGTGAATATAATTTAGACAAGCTGTACGACGCGTTTCTGAAACTGGCAGATAAGAAAGGTCAGGTGTTTGATTACGACCTGGAGGCGCTGGCCTTCATCGGTAAACAGCAAGAAGAACCGGAGCATTTCCGTCTGGATTACTTCAGCGTGCAGTCTGGTTCTAACGATATCGCCACCGCTGCCGTCAAACTGGTCTGTGGCGAGGAAGTAAAAGCGGAAGCCGCCAACGGTAACGGTCCGGTCGATGCCGTCTACCAGGCAATTAACCGCATCACTGACTACAACGTCGAACTGGTGAAATACAGCCTGACCGCCAAAGGTCACGGTAAAGATGCGCTGGGTCAGGTGGATATTGTTGCCAACTACAACGGTCGCCGCTTCCACGGCGTCGGCCTGGCTACCGATATTGTCGAGTCCTCCGCCAAAGCGATGGTACACGTGCTGAACAATATCTGGCGCGCCGCAGAAGTCGAAAAAGAGTTGCAACGCAAAGCTCAACACAACGAAAACAACAAGGAAACCGTGTGATGTCGAAGAATTACCATATTGCCGTATTGCCCGGAGATGGGATCGGGCCGGAAGTGATGACCCAGGCGCTGAAAGTGCTGGACGCCGTGCGTAACCGCTTTGCGATGCGCATCACCACCAGCCATTACGATGTAGGCGGCGCAGCCATTGATAACCACGGGCAGCCGCTGCCACCTGCGACGGTTGAAGGTTGTGAGCAAGCCGATGCTGTGCTGTTTGGCTCAGTTGGAGGCCCGAAGTGGGAACATTTACCACCAGACCAGCAACCAGAACGCGGCGCGCTGTTGCCTTTGCGTAAGCACTTCAAATTATTCAGCAACCTGCGTCCGGCAAAACTGTATCAGGGGCTGGAAGCGTTCTGCCCGCTGCGCGCAGACATTGCCGCTAACGGCTTCGACATCCTGTGTGTACGCGAACTGACTGGCGGCATCTATTTCGGTCAGCCCAAAGGCCGCGAAGGTAGCGGACAATATGAAAAAGCGTTTGATACCGAGGTGTACCACCGTTTTGAGATCGAGCGTATTGCCCGCATCGCGTTTGAATCTGCCCGCAAGCGTCGCCACAAAGTCACCTCAATCGACAAAGCCAACGTGCTGCAATCTTCTATTTTATGGCGAGAGATCGTTAACGAGATCGCCATTGAATATCCGGATGTCGAACTGGCGCATATGTACATCGACAACGCCACCATGCAACTGATTAAAGATCCATCGCAGTTTGACGTTCTGCTGTGCTCCAACCTGTTTGGCGACATTCTTTCTGATGAATGCGCAATGATCACTGGCTCGATGGGCATGTTGCCTTCCGCCAGCCTGAACGAGCAAGGTTTTGGACTGTATGAACCGGCGGGCGGCTCGGCACCAGATATCGCAGGCAAAAATATCGCCAACCCGATTGCGCAAATTCTGTCGCTGGCGCTGCTGCTGCGCTACAGCCTGGATGCCGATGATGCGGCTTCCGCCATTGAACGCGCCATTAACCGCGCATTAGAAGAAGGCATTCGTACCGGAGATTTAGCCCGTGGCGCTGCCGCCGTTAGTACCGATGAAATGGGCGATATCATTGCCCGCTATGTGGCTGAAGGGGTGTAATCATGGCTAAGACGTTATACGAAAAATTGTTCGACGCTCACGTAGTCTACGAAGCCGAAAACGAAACCCCGCTGTTATATATCGACCGCCATCTGGTACACGAAGTGACCTCACCGCAGGCGTTCGATGGTCTGCGCGCCCACGGTCGCCCGGTGCGTCAGCCGGGTAAAACCTTCGCCACCATGGATCACAACGTCTCTACCCAGACCAAAGACATTAATGCCTGCGGAGAAATGGCGCGCATCCAGATGCAGGAGCTGATCAAAAACTGCAAAGAATTTGGCGTCGAGCTGTATGACCTGAATCACCCGTATCAAGGGATCGTCCACGTGATGGGACCAGAACAGGGCGTGACGTTACCAGGAATGACCATTGTTTGCGGTGACTCTCATACCGCCACTCACGGTGCGTTTGGCGCACTGGCCTTTGGTATCGGCACTTCCGAAGTTGAACACGTACTGGCAACGCAAACCCTGAAACAGGGACGCGCAAAGACCATGAAAATTGAAGTCCAGGGCAAAGCCGCACCAGGCATTACCGCAAAAGATATCGTACTGGCGATTATCGGTAAAACTGGCAGCGCAGGCGGCACCGGGCATGTGGTGGAATTTTGCGGCGAAGCGATCCGCAATTTGAGCATGGAAGGTCGTATGACCCTGTGTAATATGGCAATCGAAATGGGCGCGAAAGCCGGTCTGGTTGCACCAGACGAAACCACCTTTAACTATGTCAAAGGCCGTCTTCATGCGCCGAAGGGCAAAGATTTCGACGACGCCGTTGCCTACTGGAAAACCCTGCAAACCGACGAAGGTGCAACTTTCGATACCGTTGTTACTTTACAGGCAGAAGAGATCGCCCCGCAGGTGACCTGGGGAACTAACCCAGGACAGGTGATCTCCGTTAACGAGAATATCCCTGATCCCGCTTCATTTGCCGATCCGGTTGAACGCGCGTCGGCAGAAAAAGCACTGGCCTATATGGGGCTGAAACCGGGTATTCCGCTGACTGAAGTCGCTATCGACAAAGTGTTTATTGGTTCCTGCACCAACTCGCGCATTGAAGATTTACGCGCGGCAGCGGAAATCGCCAAAGGCCGGAAAGTCGCGCCAGGCGTACAGGCGCTGGTGGTTCCCGGCTCCGGTCCGGTAAAAGCCCAGGCAGAAGCAGAAGGTCTGGACAAAATCTTTATTGAAGCCGGTTTTGAATGGCGCTTGCCTGGCTGCTCAATGTGTCTGGCGATGAACAACGATCGTCTGAATCCGGGCGAACGTTGTGCCTCCACCAGCAACCGTAACTTTGAAGGCCGCCAGGGGCGCGGCGGGCGTACGCATCTGGTCAGCCCGGCAATGGCTGCCGCCGCTGCTGTTACTGGTCATTTTGCCGATATCCGCAACATTAAATAAGGAGCACACCATGGCAGAGAAATTTATCAAACACACAGGCCTGGTGGTTCCGCTGGATGCCGCCAATGTCGACACAGATGCAATCATCCCGAAACAGTTTTTGCAGAAAGTGACGCGCACTGGTTTTGGCGCGCATCTGTTTAACGACTGGCGTTTTCTCGATGAAAAAGGCCAACAGCCAAACCCGGATTTCGTGCTGAACTTCCCGCAATATCAGGGCGCATCCATTTTACTGACGCGGGAAAACTTCGGCTGCGGTTCCTCGCGTGAGCACGCGCCGTGGGCGTTGACTGATTACGGTTTTAAAGTGGTGATTGCGCCGAGTTTCGCCGATATCTTTTACGGTAACAGCTTTAACAACCAGTTGCTGCCGGTGAAATTAAGCGATGCGGAAGTGGACGAGCTGTTTGCGTTGGTGCAAGCCAATCCGGGGATTCACTTCGATGTGGATCTGGAAGCTCAAGAAGTGAAAGCGGGTGATAAAACTTATCGCTTTGCTATTGATACCTTCCGCCGCCACTGCATGATGAATGGTCTGGACAGCATCGGTCTGACCCTGCAGCACGACGACGCCATTGCGTCTTATGAAGAGAAGCAACCGGCGTTTATGCGTTAGTTTGTACTCCGTCCGGCACTCAATCGCCAAAAAGAAAAAAGCCAGCAGGTATTCACTGCTGGCGTGGCGATTAACACCAATACTCAGTCACACATGATGTCTGCAAATCAGTAGTCAAAGTAACTCCCCTCCCACGGTATCCGTTCTTCAGGCATGACTAAACGTTGTAGAACGATTAACCCGCGAAGCCAGCACATCTTCTCTGTCACGATAAAATAGTGCCGATAAAACTGACGCATGGGATACCTCATTGCTTCATCGTTAAGAATTATTGACTTAATATAGGGAAAATAAAATTGCTGACTTTTGCGCAGGAGTTCCCCTTTTATGCCATCTGCTCGTCTGCAACAACAGTTCATCCGCCTGTGGCAATGCTGCGAGGGTAAATCGCAGGAGACAACGCTGAACGAACTGGCGGAGTTATTGAGCTGCTCCCGCCGTCATATGCGCACCCTGCTCAACACCATGCAGGATCGCGGCTGGCTGACGTGGGAAGCGGAAGTCGGGCGCGGCAAACGCTCGCGTTTAACGTTTCTCTATACCGGGCTGGCGCTACAACAACAGCGGGCAGAGGACTTACTGGAGCAGGATCGTATCGACCAACTGGTGCAACTCGTTGGTGATAAAAGCGCCGTGCGGCAAATGCTGGTTTCTCATCTGGGGCGTAGCTTCCGCCAGGGGCGGCACATCCTGCGCGTCCTCTACTATCGTCCGTTGCGCAACCTGATGCCTGGCAGCGCATTACGCCGTTCCGAAACGCATATCGCCCGGCAAATCTTCAGCGCGTTAACCCGCATAAATGAGGAAAATGGGGAACTGGAAGCGGACATCGCCCACCACTGGCAACAAATTTCTCCGCTTCACTGGCGTTTCTTTTTACGTCCGGGAGTTCATTTTCATCATGGGCGTGAACTGGAAATGGACGACGTAATTGCCTCGTTGAAACGGATCAATACGCTGCCGCTCTATTCGCATATTGCTGAAATTGTATCGCCGACGCCCTGGACGCTGGATATCCATCTCACACAACCAGACCGCTGGTTGCCGTTACTGCTGGGGCAAGTTCCGGCGATGATCCTGCCGCGTGAATGGGAAACCCTCAGCAACTTTGCCAGCCATCCCATCGGCACTGGTCCGTATGCGGTAATGCGTAACAGCGCCAATCAGTTGAAAATTCAGGCATTCGATGACTTCTTCGGTTATCGCGCGCTAATCGACGAGGTTAACGTCTGGGTCTTGCCGGAAATTGCCGACGAGCCAGCCGGAGGGCTGATGCTGAAAGGGCCGCAGGGCGAGGAAAAAGAGATTGAAAGCCGCCTGGAGGAAGGTTGCTATTATTTACTGTTCGACAGCCGCACCCATCGCGGGGCGAATCAGCAAGTCAGAGACTGGGTAAGCTATGTGCTTTCGCCGACCAATCTGGTTTATTTCGCCGAGGAACAGTACCAACAACTCTGGTTCCCGGCCTATGGGTTGCTTCCCCGTTGGCACCATGCCCGCCCCACGCATTGCGAAAAACCCGCCGGACTGGAACATCTCACCCTGACCTTTTACCAGGATCATATTGAACATCGGGTAATTGCCAGGATCATGCAGCAAATTCTGGCAAGTCATCAGGTGACGCTTAACATCAATGAGATCAGCTACGATCAATGGCACGAAGGTGAGATCGAAAGCGACATCTGGCTTAACAGCGCCAACTTTACGCTGCCGCTGGATTTTTCGCTGTTCGCGCACTTGTGCGAGGTGCCGCTGCTACAACACTGTATTCCGATCGACTGGCAAGCCGACGCCGCCCGCTGGCGTAACGGCGAGATGAATCTGGCGAACTGGTGCCAGCAACTGGTTACCAGCAAAGCGATGGTGCCGCTAATCCACCACTGGTTGATCATTCAGGGGCAACGTAGTATGCGCGGTCTGCGCATGAATACCCTCGGCTGGTTCGATTTTAAATCAGCGTGGTTTGCGCCACCGGATCCATGATTGCTGGTTGATAACAAAATCACTACACTAACGCCGTTCTCAACGGGGTGCCACGCAGACGCGTGCGCTGAGAAAATACCCGTCGAACCTGATCCGGATAACGCCGGCGAAGGGATTTGAGGCTCCTTCTCAAGTCCTTTGCCACTCTTTTTTGAGGTGCAAAGTGTTAAAAAAATGTCTTCCCCTGCTGTTGCTGTGCACAGCGCCCGTTTTCGCTAAACCCGTTCTGACTGTTTATACCTACGACTCCTTTGCCGCCGACTGGGGGCCTGGTCCGGTGGTCAAAAAAGCCTTTGAAGCCGACTGTAATTGCGAACTGAAACTGGTGGCGCTGGAAGATGGTGTCTCACTGCTCAACCGCCTGCGGATGGAAGGCAAAAACAGTAAAGCCGATGTGGTGCTGGGGCTGGATAACAATCTGTTAGACGCCGCCAGCAAAACCGGACTGTTTGCCAAAAGCGGCGTGGCAGCCGATGCCGTTAACGTTCCCGGCGGCTGGAATAATGACACTTTCGTACCGTTTGATTACGGCTACTTCGCCTTCGTCTATGACAAAAACAAACTGAAAAATCCGCCACAAAGCCTGAAAGAGCTGGTTGAGAGCGATCAAAACTGGCGGGTGATTTATGAAGATCCGCGCACCAGTACGCCGGGGCTGGGCCTGCTGCTGTGGATGCAAAAAGTCTACGGCAATGACGCCCCGCAGGCCTGGCAGAAACTGGCGAAGAAAACCGTCACGGTAACGAAGGGCTGGAGTGAAGCCTATGGCCTGTTTTTAAAAGGCGAAAGCGATCTGGTATTGAGCTACACCACCTCTCCGGCTTATCACATTCTCGAAGAGAAGAAAGATAACTACGCCGCCGCTAACTTTAGCGAAGGTCACTATCTGCAAGTGGAAGTTGCCGCCCGCACCGCTGCCAGCAAGCAGCCGGAGCTGGCGCAAAAATTCCTCCAGTTTATGGTTTCTCCGGCTTTCCAGAATGCGATCCCAACCGGCAACTGGATGTATCCGGTGGCAAACGTCACGCTGCCTGCCGGTTTTGAACAATTGACCAAACCAGCAACCACGCTGGAGTTCACGCCAGCCGAAGTGGCGGCACAACGTCAGGCATGGATTAGCGAATGGCAACGCGCCGTCAGCCGTTAATTCCCGGCTGGTTAATTCCAGGCGTAAGCGCCGCTACGCTTGTGGTGGCGGTTGCACTGGCGGCGTTTCTCGCCCTGTGGTGGAACGCGCCGCAGGGTGACTGGGCAACAATCTGGCAGGACAGTTACCTGTGGCACGTGGTACGCTTCTCCTTCTGGCAGGCGTTTCTCTCGGCGCTGCTTTCTGTCGTACCCGCGATATTCCTTGCCCGCGCCCTCTATCGCAGACGCTTTCCTGGACGCCTGGCGCTGCTGCGTCTGTGCGCCATGACCTTGATCCTGCCGGTGCTGGTCGCCGTTTTTGGTATTCTTAGCGTCTATGGTCGTCAGGGCTGGCTGGCATCGCTCTGGCAAACGCTCGGTCTGGAATGGACCTTTTCGCCCTACGGCCTGCAAGGTATTTTGCTGGCGCACGTATTTTTTAATCTGCCGATGGCGAGCCGTTTATTACTCCAGGCACTGGAAAACATTCCCGGCGAACAACGTCAACTTGCCGCACAGCTTGGGATGCGCGGCTGGCATTTCTTTCGTTTCGTCGAATGGCCGTGGTTACGGCGACAAATCCCGCCGGTTGCTGCGCTGATCTTTATGCTCTGTTTCGCCAGCTTCGCCACCGTGCTATCGCTGGGCGGCGGGCCACAGGCGACCACTATCGAGCTGGCAATCTATCAGGCGCTGAGTTACGACTACGATCCCGCCCGCGCGGCGATGCTGGCGCTGATCCAGATGGTGTGCTGCCTTGGGCTGGTGCTGTTGAGTCAGCGATTAAGTAAGGCCATTGCGCCCGGCACCACGCTGCTGCAAGGCTGGCGTGACCCGGACGATCGTCTGCACAGCCGCATTTGTGACACTGTGTTGATTGTATTGGCGCTGCTGTTGTTGCTGCCACCGTTACTGGCGGTGATCGTCGATGGGGTAAATCGCCAATTGCCGGAAGTGCTGACGCAACCAGTGCTGTGGCAGGCGCTGTGGACCTCGTTGCGTATTGCGCTGGCGGCAGGCGTATTGTGCGTGGTGCTGACCATGATGCTGCTATGGAGCAGTCGCGAACTGCGGGCGCGGCAAAAAATACTGGCGGGTCAGGCGCTGGAGATGAGCGGAATGCTAATCCTCGCCATGCCGGGTATTGTGCTGGCAACGGGTTTCTTTTTGCTGCTCAACAACACTACTGGCCTGCCGCAATCTGCTGACGGCATTGTGATTTTCACCAATGCGTTAATGGCAATCCCTTACGCGCTGAAAGTGCTGGAAAACCCGATGCGCGATATTACCGCCCGCTACAGCATGTTGTGTCAGTCGCTGGGCATTGAAGGCTGGTCGCGCTTAAAAGTGGTGGAACTGCGCGCCCTGAAACGCCCACTGGCGCAGGCGCTGGCCTTTGCCTGCGTGCTGTCGATTGGTGATTTTGGCGTAGTGGCGTTGTTCGGTAACGATGATTTCCGCACCCTGCCGTTTTATCTCTACCAGCAAATTGGCTCATACCGCAGCCAGGACGGCGCGGTCACCGCGTTAATTCTGCTGCTGCTCTGTTTTATGCTGTTTACCGTGATTGAAAAACTACCGGGGCGAAATGTTAAAACTGACTGATATCACCTGGCTTTACCACCATTTACCGATGCGTTTTAGCCTAACGGTGGAACGCGGCGAGCAGGTGGCGATCCTCGGGCCAAGCGGCGCAGGTAAAAGTACCCTGCTGAATTTGATCGCCGGTTTTCTGACGCCTGCCAGTGGCTCGCTGACTATCAACGGCGTTAATCACACCACGACGCCGCCGTCACGCCGCCCGGTGTCGATGCTGTTTCAGGAGAACA
Organism: Escherichia sp. MOD1-EC5495; assembly: GCF_002965965.1. Lineage (NCBI taxonomy): Bacteria > Pseudomonadati > Pseudomonadota > Gammaproteobacteria > Enterobacterales > Enterobacteriaceae > Escherichia > Escherichia sp. MOD1-EC5495. Next base: position 103,313 of record NZ_PTRI01000009.1, on the reverse strand, counting down.
ACCTGTTCAGTCACCTGACGGTGGCGCAGAACATCGGGCTGGGGTTGAATCCGGGATTGAAGCTGAACGCGGTACAGCAGGAGAAAATGCACGCTATCGCCCGTCAAATGGGGATTGATAATTTAATGGCACGGTTACCGGGCGAGCTTTCCGGCGGTCAACGGCAGCGCGTGGCGTTAGCGCGTTGTCTGGTGCGTGAACAGCCCATTTTATTGCTCGATGAACCCTTCTCCGCGCTCGATCCGGCGCTGCGTCAGGAGATGCTGACGCTGGTGAGCACGAGCTGCCAGCAGCAAAAAATGACGCTATTGATGGTGTCGCACAGTGTGGAAGATGCGGCGCGGATCGCCACGCGCTCGGTGGTGGTCGCCGACGGGCGCATCGCCTGGCAGGGTAAGACCGATGAGTTGTTGAGCGGTAAGGCGAGTGCTTCGGCGCTGTTGGGGATTACAGGTTAATATGCACTTTCGGATGCGGCGCAAACGCCTTATCCGACCTACGGTTAGTGCGTTTTGTAGGCCTGATAAGACGCGGCAAGCGTCGCATCAGGCGCCCCGCACAAGACTATGCCCTAAACCCCAACCACTTTCCGCAAAATATCGATATACACCGGCATCAACGGATGGCGAATTAACACCACCAGCGCCACCACGCCAGTGGCAGATATCAACGGTGTCAGCCACAACAAATGACCACGCGACAAATAATGACTTAAACGGTCAGTTGCTTTACCGCTGCGCCATAACCGCCAACACAGCCAGCCACCAACCCACAAAAACACCGCCGTCGCCAGCAACAGCCACTTAAACTCACCGCTCTGCATCCCGGCAGGAATATCAATCGCCGCGCCCGCCAGAATCCCCGGCAGGAAGTAAAACGGCGGCCACAACAAACAGCCGATAATATTTGGCGTGATAAATTTCGCCACCGGCAGATCCAGCATCCCCGCCACCATTGGCACCAGCGGACGCGTCGGGCCGACAAAACGACCGACCAGAATGGTGAACATGCTGTGCTGATGCAGCGCATGTTCAGTTTTATCGAGTAGTGCTTTGTTTTTCTTCAGAAATGACCAGCGATGCAACGGCTTTTTAAAACGCCAGCCCAGCCAGAAGGAGATCCAGTCGCCCATCAGGCAGCCAATAATCCCTGCCAGCCAGGCGTGCCAGAAACTTAACTCGCCACTGCCAATCAGCGCCCCCAGCCCCGCCATCAGCACCGTACCGGGTAGAATCAACCCGACCAGCGCCAGCGACTCCAGAAAAGCCACCAATAACACCGCCATCAATGAGTACACGGTGGATTGGGTAATAAAGTGTTCCAGCAATGCTTGCATAATGTGCCTGTCAAAGGGACGAAGCAGGGATTCTGCAAACCCATTGCCACTCCGTCAAGCCATCAATTGTCTGATTCGTTACCAGTTATGACAACCTGACAGCTACATCATTCACTTTTTCTTCACAACCGGCACGGAACTCACTCGGACTTGCCCCTGTACATTTTTTAAATACCCGCGAGAAATAGAGTTGATCATCAAAGCCAACATTGCGCCCGACTGTGGCGATAGGCATCCGGGTGGTGCTCAAAAGCAGCTTCGCCTGACTAATGCGTTGATCCTCGCGCCAGCTTAAGACGCTAATTCCTAACTGCTGGCGGAACAAATGCGACAGACGCGACGGCGACAGGCAAACATGCTGCGCGACGCTGGCGATATCAAAATTGCTGTCCGCCAGGTGATCGCTAATGTACTGACAAGCCTCGCGTACCCGATTATCCATTGGCGGATGGAGCGACTCATTTATCGCTTCCATGCGCCGCAGTAATAATTGCTCAAGAAGATTTATCGCCAGCAACTCCGAATAGCGCCCTTCCCCTTGCCCGGCATTAATGATTTGCCCGAACAAGTCGCTGAAATGCGGCTGGTGCGCTTCGTCCGGGCGAAAGAAACCGGTATTGGCAAATATCGACGGCCAGTTAAGCCATTCGTGCCAGTAGGCGCGCGGACGAAAGTAAACCCACTGGTGATACCATTCACGAGCCTCCGGATGACGACCGTAATGATGAATTTCGCCCGGAGGGAACAGCAAAATATCGCCCGGCCGGCAGACAAATTCTCGTCCCTGATTTTTCACCACACCCTGTCCACGAATGGTGAGGTTGAGAATATAGCCTTTCATTCCCAGCGGTCGGTCGATAAAAAAATCGAGATAACCGTTGGCCTCAATCGGCGTTAAACCCGCCACCAGATGGGCGTTAAACGAGTAACCCGGCAGCAGGGGATCATTTTGCGCTTCAGCCATACTTTTCATACTCCCGCCAATCAGAGAAGAAACCAATTGTCCATATTGCATTGAACATCATCAGCATTGCGTCTCTGGTGGGCTATCTTCACTAATCCAACCGACAACCCCGCTTGTTAAAAGCATTTTGTAACAAGGAGGGACGAAAGCCATGACAAAAACGCGTAACAAAAGTGTCTATAATCGCGGCAGAAAAGTCCACATTGATTATTTGCACGGCGTCACACTTTGCTATGCAATAGCATTTTTATCCATAAGATTAGCGAATACTGCCTGACTGTTTTTATCGCAACTCTCTACTGTTTCTCCATACCCGTTTTTTTGGATGGAGTGAAACGATGGCGATTGCAATTGGCCTCGATTTTGGCAGTGATTCTGTGCGAGCTTTGGCGGTGGAATGCGCCACCGGTGAAGAGATCGCCACCAGCGTAGAGTGGTATCCCCGCTGGCAAAAAGGGCAATATTGTGACGGCCCGAATAACCAGTTCCGTCATCATCCGCGTGACTACATTGAGTCAATGGAAGCGGCGCTGAAAACCGTACTGGCAGAACTTAGCGCCGAACAACGGGCTGAAGTGGTCGGTATTGGCGTGGACAGCACCGGCTCCACGCCTGCGCCAATCGACGCCGACGGCAACGTGCTGGCGCTGCGCCCGGAGTTTGCCGAAAACCCGAACGCGATGTTCGTATTGTGGAAAGACCACACAGCGGTTGAAGAAGCGGAAGAGATCACCCGCTTATGTCACACACCGGGCAAAGTTGACTACTCCCGCTATATTGGCGGTATTTATTCCAGCGAATGGTTCTGGGCGAAAATTCTCCACGTTACCCGTCAGGACAGCGCCGTTGCGCAATCTGCCGCATCGTGGATTGAGCTGTGCGACTGGGTTCCTGCCCTGCTTTCCGGCACCACGCGCCCGCAGGATATTCGTCGCGGACGTTGCAGCGCCGGGCATAAATCACTGTGGCATGAAAGCTGGGGTGGCCTGCCACCAGCCAGTTTCTTTGATGAGCTGGATCCGATCCTCAACCGTCATTTACCTTCCCCGTTGTTCACTGACACCTGGACTGCCGATATTCCGGTGGGCACCTTATGCCCGGAATGGGCGCAGCGTCTCGGTTTGCCTGAAAGCGTTGTGATTTCCGGCGGCGCGTTTGACTGCCATATGGGCGCGGTCGGCGCGGGTGCACAGCCTAACACGCTGGTAAAAGTTATCGGCACGTCCACCTGCGACATTCTGATTGCCGACAAACACAGCGTCGGCGAACGCGCGGTGAAAGGCATTTGCGGCCAGGTTGATGGCAGCGTGGTGCCTGGATTTATCGGTCTGGAAGCCGGTCAGTCGGCATTTGGTGATATCTACGCCTGGTTTGGTCGCGTACTCGGCTGGCCTCTGGAACAGCTCGCCGCCCAATATCCGGAACTGAAAGAGCAAATCAACGCCAGCCAAAAACAACTGCTTCCGGCGCTGACCGAGGCGTGGGCCAAAAATCCTTCTCTGGATCACCTGCCGGTGGTGCTCGACTGGTTTAACGGTCGTCGCACACCGAACGCGAACCAACGCCTGAAAGGGGTGATTACAGATCTGAACCTCGCTACCGACGCTCCGCTGCTGTTCGGCGGTTTGATTGCCGCCACCGCCTTTGGCGCACGCGCAATCATGGAGTGCTTCACCGATCAGGGAATCGCCGTCAATAACGTGATGGCGCTGGGCGGCATCGCGCGGAAAAACCAGGTCATTATGCAGGCCTGCTGCGACGTGCTGAATCGCCCGCTGCAAATTGTAGCCTCTGACCAGTGCTGTGCGCTCGGTGCGGCAATTTTCGCTGCCGTCGCCGCGAAAGTACACGCAGACATCCCATCAGCACAGCAAAAAATGGCCAGTGCGGTAGAGAAAACCCTACAACCGCGCAGCGAACAGGCACAACGCTTTGAACAGCTTTATCGCCGCTATCAGCAATGGGCGATGAGCGCCGAACAACACTATCTTCCAACTTCCGCCCCGGCACAGGCTGCCCAGGCCGTTCCGACTCTATAAGGACACGAAAATGACGATTTTTGATAATTATGAAGTGTGGTTTGTCATTGGTAGCCAGCATCTGTATGGCCCGGAAACCCTGCGTCAGGTCACCCAACATGCCGAGCACGTTGTTAATGCGCTGAATACAGAAGCGAAACTGCCCTGCAAACTGGTGCTGAAACCGCTGGGCACCACGCCGGATGAAATCACCGCAATTTGCCGCGACGCCAATTACGACGATCGTTGCGCCGGTCTGGTGGTGTGGCTGCACACCTTCTCCCCGGCAAAAATGTGGATCAACGGCCTGACCATGCTCAACAAACCGTTGCTGCAATTCCACACCCAGTTCAACGCGGCGCTGCCGTGGGACAGTATCGATATGGACTTTATGAACCTGAACCAGACCGCGCACGGCGGCCGCGAGTTCGGCTTCATCGGCGCGCGTATGCGTCAGCAACATGCCGTCGTTACCGGTCACTGGCAGGATAAACAAGCGCATGAGCGTATCGGCTCCTGGATGCGCCAAGCGGTCTCTAAACAGGATACGCGTCATCTGAAAGTCTGCCGTTTTGGCGATAACATGCGTGAAGTGGCGGTCACTGACGGCGATAAAGTTGCCGCACAGATCAAGTTCGGTTTCTCGGTGAATACCTGGGCGGTTGGCGATCTGGTGCAGGTGGTGAACTCCATCAGCGATGGCGATGTTAACGCGCTGGTCGATGAGTATGAAAGCAGCTACATCATGACGCCTGCCACACAAATCCACGGCGAAAAACGGCAGAACGTGCTGGAAGCGGCACGTATTGAGCTGGGGATGAAGCGTTTCCTGGAACAAGGTGGCTTCCACGCGTTCACCACCACCTTTGAAGATTTGCACGGTCTGAAACAGCTTCCTGGTCTGGCCGTACAGCGTCTGATGCAGCAGGGTTACGGCTTTGCGGGCGAAGGCGACTGGAAAACTGCCGCCCTGCTTCGCATCATGAAGGTGATGTCAACCGGTCTGCAGGGCGGCACCTCCTTTATGGAGGATTACACCTATCACTTCGAGAAAGGTAATGACCTGGTGCTCGGCTCCCATATGCTGGAAGTCTGCCCGTCGATCGCCGCAGAAGAGAAACCGATCCTCGACGTTCAGCACCTTGGCATTGGCGGTAAAGACGATCCTGCCCGCCTGATCTTCAACACCCAAACCGGTCCGGCCATTGTCGCCAGCCTGATTGATCTCGGCGATCGTTATCGTCTGCTGGTTAACTGCATCGACACGGTGAAAACGCCGCACTCCCTGCCGAAACTGCCGGTAGCGAATGCGTTGTGGAAAGCGCAGTCGGATCTGCCAACTGCTTCCGAAGCGTGGATTGTCGCTGGTGGCGCGCACCATACCGTCTTCAGCCATGCGCTGAACCTCAACGATATGCGCCAGTTTGCCGAGATGCACGACATTGAAATCACGGTGATTGATAACGACACCCGCCTGCCAGCGTTTAAAGACGCGCTGCGCTGGAACGAGGTGTATTACGGATTTCGTCGCTAATTAGCCGCATCGGGCTTTCAACGCCTGATGCGACGCTAACGCGTCTTATCAGGCCTACACGCTGCGATTTTGTAGGCCGGATAAGCAAAGCGCATCTGGCATTCTTTTCCCCCTCGCCCCTTTGGGGAGAGGGTCGGGGTGAGGGGAAATGACCTCTCTGGAGTCAACATGTTAGAAGATCTCAAACGTCAGGTATTAGAAGCCAATCTGGCGCTGCCAAAACACAACCTGGTCACGCTGACCTGGGGCAACGTCAGCGCCGTTGATCGCGAGCGCGGCGTCTTTGTGATCAAACCTTCCGGCGTCGATTACAGTACCATGGCCGCCGACGATATGGTCGTGGTCAGTATCGCAACCGGTGAAGTAGTTGAAGGCAAGAAAAAGCCCTCCTCCGACACGCCAACTCACCGGTTGCTCTATCAGGCATTCCCGTCCATTGGCGGCATTGTGCATACGCACTCCCGCCACGCCACCATCTGGGCGCAGGCAGGTCAGTCGATTCCGGCAACCGGCACCACCCACGCCGACTATTTCTACGGCACCATTCCCTGTACGCGTAAAATGACCGATGCGGAAATCAACGGTGAATATGAGTGGGAAACCGGTAACGTCATCGTTGAAACTTTCAAAAAACAGGGGATCGACGCGGCGCAAATGCCAGGCGTACTGGTGCATTCTCACGGTCCATTTGCGTGGGGTAAAAATGCCGAAGATGCGGTGCACAACGCCATCGTGCTGGAAGAAGTCGCTTATATGGGGATTTTCTGCCGCCAGTTAGCGCCGCAGTTACCGGATATGCAGCAAACGTTGCTGGATAAGCACTATCTGCGTAAGCATGGCGCGAAGGCATATTACGGGCAGCAATGACTGTATAAAACCACAGCCAATCAAACGAAACCAGGCTATACTCAAGCCTGGTTTTTTATTGGATTTTCAACGTGGCGCAGGCAGGTTTTATCTTAACCCGACACTGGCGGGATACCCCGCAAGGAACCGAAGTTTCCTTTTGGTTAGCGACGGACAACGGGCCGTTGCAGGTTACGCTTGCGCCGCAAGAGTCCGTGGCGTTTATTCCCGCCGATCACGTTCCCCGCGCTCAACATATTTTGCAGGGTGAGCAAGGATTTCGCCTGACGTCGCTGGCGTTAAAGGATTTTCACCGTCAGCCGGTGTATGGCCTTTACTGTCGCGCCCATCGCCAGTTGATGAATTACGAGAAGCGCCTGCGTGAAAGTGGCGTTACCGTTTACGAGGCCGATGTGCGCCCGCCTGAACGCTATCTGATGGAGCGGTTTATTACCGCTCCGGTGTGGGTCGAGGGTGATTTGCGTGATGGCGCTATCGTTAATGCCCGTCTGAAACCGCATCCCGACTACCGCCCGCCGCTCAAGTGGGTCTCTATAGATATTGAAACTACCCGCCACGGTGAGCTGTACTGCATCGGCCTGGAAGGCTGTGGGCAGCGCATCGTTTATATGCTGGGGCCAGAGAATGGCGACGCTTCCTCACTTGATTTCGAACTGGAGTACGTCGCCAGCCGTCCGCAACTGCTGGAAAAACTTAACGCCTGGTTTGCAAACCACGATCCCGATGTGATCATCGGCTGGAACGTGGTGCAGTTTGATCTGCGAATGCTGCAAAAACATGCCGAGCGTTACCGCATTCCGCTGCGTCTGGGGCGCGATAACAGCGAGCTGGAGTGGCGCGAGCACGGTTTTAAAAACGGTGTTTTTTTTGCCCAGGCCAAAGGCCGGCTAATTATCGACGGTATCGAGGCGCTGAAATCCGCGTTCTGGAATTTCTCTTCATTCTCGCTGGAAACCGTCGCCCAGGAATTGTTAGGCGAAGGAAAATCTATCGATAACCCGTGGGATCGGATGGACGAAATTGACCGCCGTTTCGCCGAAGATAAGCCCGCACTGGCGACTTATAACCTGAAAGATTGCGAACTGGTAACGCAGATCTTCCATAAAACTGAAATCATGCCATTTTTGCTCGAACGGGCGACGGTTAACGGCCTGCCGGTAGACCGCCACGGTGGTTCGGTGGCGGCGTTTGGTCATCTCTATTTCCCGCGAATGCATCGCGCCGGATATGTCGCGCCCAATCTCGGCGAAGTTCCACCGCACGCCAGCCCTGGCGGCTACGTGATGGATTCGCGACCAGGGCTGTATGATTCGGTGCTGGTGCTGGACTACAAAAGCCTGTACCCATCGATCATCCGCACCTTTCTGATTGATCCCGTCGGGCTGGTGGAAGGCATGGCGCAGCCTGATCCAGAGCACAGCACCGAAGGTTTTCTCGAAGCCTGGTTCTCGCGGGAAAAACATTGCCTGCCAGAGATCGTAACTAACATCTGGCACGGCCGCGATGAAGCCAAACGTCAGGGCAATAAGCCGCTGTCGCAGGCACTGAAAATCATTATGAATGCCTTTTATGGCGTGCTTGGTACGACCGCCTGCCGATTCTTCGATCCGCGCCTGGCGTCCTCGATCACCATGCGCGGTCATCAGATCATGCGACAAACCAAAGCGTTAATTGAAGCGCAAGGCTATGACGTGATCTATGGCGATACCGACTCAACGTTTGTCTGGTTGAAAGGCGCACATTGCGAAGAAGAAGCGGCGAAAATCGGTCGAGCACTGGTGCAGCACGTTAACGCCTGGTGGGCGGAAACGCTGCAAAAACAACGGCTGACCAGTGCGCTGGAACTGGAGTATGAAACTCATTTCTGCCGTTTTCTGATGCCAACTATTCGCGGAGCCGATACCGGCAGTAAGAAGCGATACGCCGGACTGATTCAGGAAGGCGACAAGCAGCGGATGGTGTTTAAAGGGCTGGAAACCGTGCGTACCGACTGGACACCACTGGCTCAGCAGTTTCAGCAGGAGCTGTATTTGCGCATCTTTCGCAACGAGCCATATCAGGATTATATCCGCGAAACCATCGACAAACTGATGGCAGGTGAACTGGATGCACGGCTGGTTTACCGCAAACGGCTACGCCGCCCACTGAGCGAATATCAGCGTAATGTGCCGCCTCATGTACGCGCCGCTCGCCTTGCCGATGAAGAAAACCAAAAGCGCGGACGCCCCTTGCAATATCAGAACCGAGGCACCATTAAATATGTCTGGACCACTAACGGCCCGGAGTCGCTGGACTATCAACGTTCACCGCTGGATTACGAACACTATCTGACTCGCCAGCTTCAACCGGTGGCGGAAGGAATACTCCCCTTTATTGAGGATAATTTTGCTACACTTATGACCGGGCAACTTGGGCTATTTTGAGCAAAAAAAAGAGTTCGCCAGATACCATTTTGATGCGTGACGAATCCTTTGCCATCCAGTACCATAGCGCCCTTTCCATTCCTGGACCTGAATAACGCCACTACCTCATAAGCCCGGTAGCGGGTAGTTATTGCCTGCAATTAAAGATATAGAGCCGAACACATATGCCTTTTACACTTGGTCAACGCTGGATCAGCGATACAGAAAGCGAATTGGGACTTGGAACCGTTGTCGCGGTGGATGCGCGAACTGTCACTCTGCTTTTCCCATCTACTGGTGAAAACCGTCTGTACGCACGCAGTGATTCCCCCGTGACCCGCGTGATGTTCAACCCTGGTGATACCATTACCAGCCACGACGGCTGGCAGATGCAAGTCGAAGAAGTAAAAGAAGAAAATGGCTTGCTGACCTATATCGGTACTCGCCTGGATACTGAAGAAGCCGGCGTGCCCCTGCGCGAAGTTTTCCTTGATAGCAAACTGGTGTTCAGCAAACCGCAAGACCGCCTGTTTGCCGGGCAGATCGACCGTATGGATCGCTTTGCGCTGCGTTATCACGCACGTAAGTATTCCAGCGAACAGTTCCGTATGCCGTACAGCGGCCTGCGCGGTCAGCGTACCAGTCTGATCCCGCACCAGCTCAACATCGCTCATGATGTTGGTCGCCGCCACGCGCCGCGCGTTCTGCTGGCTGACGAAGTGGGTTTAGGGAAAACCATTGAAGCTGGGATGATCCTGCATCAGCAGTTGCTCTCTGGCGCTGCTGAACGTGTGCTGATTATCGTCCCGGAAACCTTACAGCATCAGTGGCTGGTAGAAATGCTGCGCCGTTTCAACCTACGTTTTGCTCTGTTTGATGATGAGCGTTATGCCGAAGCTCAGCACGATGCTTACAACCCGTTCGATACCGAACAGCTGGTGATTTGCTCGCTGGATTTTGCCCGTCGTAGCAAACAGCGTCTGGAACATCTCTGTGAAGCCGAGTGGGACCTGCTGGTGGTCGATGAAGCGCATCACCTGGTGTGGAGCGAAGATGCGCCGAGCCGTGAATATCAGGCCATTGAACAACTGGCAGAGCATGTGCCTGGCGTTCTGCTGCTGACCGCAACCCCGGAACAGCTGGGGATGGAAAGCCACTTCGCCCGTCTGCGTCTGCTGGACCCGAACCGTTTCCACGATTTTGCGCAATTCGTTGAAGAGCAGAAAAATTATCGTCCGGTTGCGGACGCCGTTGCCATGCTGCTGGCAGGTAACAAACTGAGCAATGACGAACTGAACATGCTTGGCGAGATGATCGGCGAGCAGGATATCGAGCCGCTGTTGCAAGCAGCAAACAGCGACAGCGAAGATGCCCAGAGCGCCCGTCAGGAGCTGGTTTCGATGCTGATGGATCGCCACGGCACCAGCCGCGTGCTGTTCCGTAACACCCGTAACGGTGTGAAAGGCTTCCCGAAACGCGAGCTACACACTATTAAACTGCCGCTGCCGACGCAATATCAGACGGCTATTAAAGTCTCCGGCATCATGGGCGCACGTAAAAGTGCGGAAGACCGCGCCCGCGATATGCTCTACCCGGAGCGTATTTATCAGGAATTTGAAGGTGATAACGCCACCTGGTGGAACTTCGATCCGCGCGTTGAGTGGCTGATGGGCTACCTGACCAGCCATCGCTCTCAGAAAGTGCTGGTGATCTGCGCTAAAGCCGCCACCGCGCTGCAACTGGAGCAGGTGCTGCGCGAGCGTGAAGGTATTCGCGCAGCGGTGTTCCACGAAGGCATGTCGATTATCGAACGTGACCGCGCAGCCGCATGGTTCGCTGAAGAAGATACCGGCGCACAAGTGCTGCTGTGCTCGGAAATCGGTTCTGAAGGGCGTAACTTCCAGTTCGCCAGCCACATGGTAATGTTCGATCTGCCGTTCAACCCAGACCTGCTGGAGCAGCGTATTGGTCGTCTGGATCGTATCGGTCAGGCGCACGATATTCAGATCCACGTACCTTATCTGGAAAAAACCGCTCAGTCAGTGCTGGTGCGCTGGTATCACGAAGGTCTTGATGCCTTCGAGCACACCTGCCCGACCGGACGCACTATTTACGATAGCGTGTACAACGATCTGATTAACTACCTGGCTTCACCCGATCAAACCGAAGGCTTTGATGAGCTGATCAAAAACTGCCGCGAGCAGCATGAAGCCCTGAAAGCACAGCTGGAGCAGGGGCGTGACCGCCTGCTGGAGATCCACTCCAACGGTGGCGAAAAAGCCCAGGCACTGGCAGAAAGCATTGAAGAGCAGGATGACGATACCAACCTGATCGCCTTCGCCATGAATCTGTTCGATATTATCGGGATCAATCAGGACGATCGCGGCGACAACATGATCGTGCTGACACCGTCCGATCACATGCTGGTGCCGGACTTCCCGGGTCTGTCGGAAGATGGCATCACCATCACCTTTGATCGTGAAGTGGCGCTGGCGCGTGAAGATGCGCAGTTTATTACATGGGAACATCCGCTGATCCGCAACGGTCTGGATCTGATCCTTTCTGGCGATACCGGTAGCAGTACGATTTCACTGTTGAAAAACAAAGCGTTGCCGGTAGGTACGCTGTTGGTGGAGCTGATTTACGTGGTTGAAGCACAAGCGCCGAAGCAGTTGCAGCTTAACCGCTTCCTGCCGCCGACGCCGGTACGTATGCTGTTGGATAAAAACGGCAACAACCTGGCGGCACAGGTAGAGTTTGAAACCTTTAACCGTCAGCTTAACGCGGTTAACCGTCACACTGGCAGCAAGCTGGTTAACGCCGTGCAGCAAGAGGTTCACGCTATTCTTCAGCTGGGTGAAGCGCAGATTGAGAAGTCTGCTCGTGCACTGATTGATGCGGCGCGTAACGAAGCTGACGAAAAACTGTCTGCGGAACTGTCGCGTCTGGAAGCACTGCGTGCAGTGAACCCGAACATTCGTGACGACGAACTGACCGCCATTGAGAGCAACCGTCATCAGGTGATGGAAAGCCTGGATCAGGCAGGCTGGCGTCTGGATGCCCTGCGTTTAATCGTTGTGACGCATCAGTAACGGAGCCGATGATGGGGATGGAAAACTACAATCCGCCGCAGGAACCCTGGCTGGTTGTCCTGTATCAGGATGATCACATTATGGTGGTCAACAAGCCGAGCGGTTTGTTGTCTGTGCCGGGGCGTCTGGAAGAGCACAAAGACAGCGTGATGACGCGCATTCAGCGTGATTATCCGCAGGCAGAATCGGTGCATCGTCTGGATATGGCTACCAGCGGTGTGATTGTAGTGGCGTTGACCAAAGCGGCGGAGCGGGAATTAAAACGCCAGTTCCGCGAGCGCGAGCCGAAAAAGCAGTATGTGGCTCGCGTCTGGGGGCATCCATCCCCCGCCGAAGGTCTGATAGATCTGCCATTGATTTGCGACTGGCCAAACCGCCCGAAACAGAAAGTCTGTTACGAAACGGGGAAGCCTGCGCAGACGGAATATGAAGTGGTGGATTATGCGGCGGATAACACGGCAAGAGTGGTGTTAAAGCCGATTACCGGGCGTTCGCATCAGCTGCGTGTGCATATGCTGGCGCTGGGGCATCCGATTCTCGGCGATCGTTTTTATGCTTCACCGGAAGCGAGAGCAATGGCACCTCGTTTGCTGCTACATGCAGAGATGTTGACGATTACCCATCCAGCATATGGCAATAGTATGACGTTCAAGGCGCCTGCGGATTTTTAATAGTCACGCTGGTGCAGTTCGGTAGGCCGGATAAGGCGTTCACGCCGCATCCGGCAATTTGTGCCGCCGGATGCGACGCGCCCGCGTCTTGTCAGGCCTACAATTTGAAACTTATTTAAACCCTTTCTGCTGCTTTATCAGTTCATACGCCTGCTGAATTTCCTGCGCTTTTTGCTTCGCCATCTCCATCATCTCTGGCGGTAAACCTTTCGCTACCAGCTTATCGGGATGGTGTTCACTCATCAGCTTACGGTAGGCACGTTTAATGGTGGTTGCATCATCCGTCGGCTTCACGCCCAGCACGTTACAGGCATCTTCCAGAGTCGGACCACGCTGCGCTTGCTGCCAGTTACCACCGCCAGATTGCTGCTGATAACCGCCGCCAAATTGCGCTCCGCCCTGCATCATGCGCAGAAACTGGTCAAACTGGGCGCGGGAGATCCCCAACTCTTCAGCAATCACATACAACACCGCCCGTTCGTTTGGATGCAGTGAACCATCGGCAAATGCTGCCTGAATCTGGATCTCCAGAAACATACGAATTAAGTCAAAACGACCAAAGCAGACACTGCGAAACTGACGCATCTTTTCGCGCAGCGGGTAATTGTCTGATTTTCCCACCCGGAATGCATTTTGCGCCGCAGTACGGGAAGCACCGTGTAAATTCATCCGATCCATGAGCAATGTGGCAATATGAATATCAGCCTCAGTAACACGTCCTTTGGATTTGGTTAAATGCCCCATCACTTCAAAAGTGGTGGCAAAAAACAGCGCCTGACGCTCGCGCTGGTTGGCGAACCACGCCATTTTGCGGCTGCGGGCTTTATCAAACATATGGCCGATTAACAGACCTAATACAACGCCCCAAAAGCCGCCGCCCATCAGTAAGGCCACGGCCACGCCAATGATTTTTCCCCAATACTGCATATATTCCCCAAATAGACACACGGATATCAGGGCTATCTCCCACAATATAAAGGTGCTTTTACCGTTTTCCGGCTGCGGTCAATTGTGGGACATCGCCTATAATTTGCATTATCATACCTGTCATTCAATGCCGTGCCTAACACCACTGACGCTATTCGGACAGGATTAACACTAGCGTAGAGATGACGAGTACGTTAGTCTCTGACCGTTTGTCACGCGCAACGTTACCGATGATGGAACAATAAAATCAACGTATGAAAAAACGTATCCCCACTCTCCTGGCCACCATGATTGCCACCGCCCTTTACAGTCAACAGGGACTGGCAGCCGACCTCGCCTCACAGTGTATGTTGGGCGTGCCAAGCTATGACCGTCCTCTGGTACAGGGCGATACTAACGACTTACCCGTGACGATTAATGCTGACCACGCAAAGGGGAATTACCCCGATGACGCCGTGTTTACTGGCAGCGTAGATATCATGCAGGGTAACAGCCGTCTGCAGGCCGACGAAGTGCAGCTCCATCAAAAAGAGGCACCAGGACAACCGGAGCCGATACGTACTGTTGATGCGCTCGGTAATGTCCATTACGACGATAACCAGGTGATCCTCAAAGGGCCGAAAGGCTGGGCGAATCTGAACACCAAAGATACCAACGTCTGGGAAGGTGATTACCAGATGGTGGGTCGCCAGGGTCGTGGTAAAGCGGACCTGATGAAACAGCGTGGCGAAAACCGCTACACCATTCTGGATAACGGTAGCTTTACTTCCTGTTTGCCAGGTTCTGATACCTGGAGCGTGGTAGGTAGCGAAATTATTCATGACCGCGAAGAACAAGTTGCGGAGATCTGGAACGCCCGCTTTAAGGTGGGTCCGGTTCCGATCTTTTACAGCCCGTATTTGCAGTTGCCGGTGGGTGATAAACGCCGTTCTGGTTTCTTGATTCCGAACGCCAAATACACCACCACCAACTACTTTGAATTCTATCTGCCATATTACTGGAACATCGCGCCAAATATGGATGCCACCATCACGCCGCATTATATGCATCGTCGTGGCAACATCATGTGGGAGAACGAATTCCGTTATCTCACCCAGGCAGGCGCAGGCTTGATGGAACTGGATTATCTGCCTTCGGATAAAGTCTATGAAGATGAACATCCAGAAGATAGTAATTCACGCCGTTGGTTGTTCTACTGGCAACACTCCGGAGTGATGGACCAGGTTTGGCGCTTTAACATCGACTACACCAAAGTCAGCGACCCGACCTATTTCAACGATTTTGATAATAAATATGGTTCCAGTACCGATGGTTACGCAACGCAAAAATTCAGCGTTGGCTATGCGGTGCAGAACTTTGACGCTACGCTTTCGCATAAACAATTCCAGGTTTTTGATGATACCAGTGGCAACAGCTATGCCGCTGAACCGCAGTTAGACGTCAACTACTACCATAACGATCTCGGCCCTTTTGATACCCGAGTTTATGGTCAGGCAGTGCATTTTGTTAATACAAACAGCAATATGCCAGAGGCTACTCGCGTTCATCTGGAGCCGACGATCAATCTGCCGTTATCTAACACCTGGGGCAGTATCAATACCGAAGCGAAGCTACTGGCTACCCATTATCAGCAGACCAATCTCGACTGGTATAACAGCAACCCACAAAACAATAAGTTGGCAGATTCTGTTAACCGCGTAATGCCGCAATTTAAAGTTGACGGCAAAATGGTCTTCGAACGTGATATGGAAATGCTGGCGCCGGGTTACACCCAGACGCTGGAGCCGCGCGCTCAATACCTGTATGTGCCGTATCGCGATCAGAGCAAAATCTATAACTATGACTCCGCACTGTTGCAATCCGACTACTCAGGCCTGTTCCGGGACCGGAGTTATGGCGGTCTTGACCGTGTTGCTTCCGCAAACCAAGTGACGACCGGTATCACAACTCGCGTATATGATGATGCAGCCGTTGAACGTTTTAATATTTCCGTTGGTCAAATCTACTATTTCACGGAGTCTCGCACCGGCGATGACAACATAACATGGGAGAATGACGACAAAACGGGCTCACTGGTATGGGCAGGCGATACCTACTGGCGCATCTCCGAACGCTGGGGATTACGTGGCGGCATTCAGTACGATACTCGTCTGGATAACGTAGCCACCAGTAACACCAGTATTGAATACCGTCGTGATGAAGACCGTCTGGTACAGCTGAACTATCGCTATGCCAGCCCGGAATATATACAGGCGACACTGCCTAATTATTATTCCACATATGAACAATTTAAAAACGGTATTTCGCAGGTAGGCGCAGTCGCCAGCTGGCCAATCGCCGATCGTTGGTCAATTGTCGGGGCTTACTACTACGACACCAATGCGAACAAGCAAGCCGACTCTATGTTAGGCGTGCAATACAGCTCCTGCTGCTATGCGATTCGCGTCGGTTACGAGCGGAAGCTGAACGGTTGGGATAACGATAAACAACATGCGGTATATGACAACGCAATCGGCTTTAACATCGAACTTCGCGGCCTGAGCTCTAACTACGGTCTGGGTACGCAAGAGATGCTGCGTTCGAACATTCTGCCGTATCAAAACTCTTTGTGATTTGTTGATTTACCACGTAATCCGCAGTGCGGTTAATTGAAATGGAAAAAGTATGAAGAACTGGAAAACGCTGCTTCTCGGTATCGCGATGATCGCGAATACCAGTTTCGCTGCCCCCCAGGTAGTCGATAAAGTCGCAGCCGTCGTCAATAACGGCGTCGTGCTGGAAAGCGACGTTGATGGATTAATGCAGTCGGTAAAAATGAATGCCGCCCAGGCAAGGCAGCAACTTCCTGATGACGCGACGCTGCGCCACCAAATCATGGAGCGTTTGATCATGGATCAAATCCTCTTGCAGATGGGGCAGAAAATGGGAGTGAAAATCTCCGATGAGCAGCTCGATCAGGCGATTGCCAATATTGCCAAACAGAACAATATGACGCTGGATCAGATGCGCAGCCGTCTGGCCTACGATGGTCTGAACTACAACACCTATCGTAACCAGATCCGCAAAGAGATGATTATCTCTGAAGTGCGTAACAACGAAGTGCGTCGTCGCATCACCATCCTGCCGCAGGAAGTTGAAGCTCTGGCGCAACAAGTCGGTAATCAAAACGATGCCAGCACTGAGCTGAACTTAAGCCACATCCTGATCCCGCTGCCGGAAAACCCGTCTTCTGAGCAGGTAAACGAAGCGGAAACGCAGGCGCGTGCCATTGTCGATCAGGCTCGTAACGGCGCTGATTTCGGTAAACTGGCGATCGCTCACTCTGCCGATCAGCAGGCGCTGAACGGCGGTCAGATGGGCTGGGGTCGTATTCAGGAACTGCCGGGAATTTTCGCCCAGGCGTTAAGCACGGCGAAGAAAGGCGATATTGTTGGTCCGATTCGTTCTGGCGTTGGCTTCCATATTCTGAAAGTTAACGACCTGCGCGGCGAAAGCAAAAATATCTCGGTGACCGAAGTTCATGCTCGCCATATTCTGCTGAAACCGTCGCCGATCATGACTGACGAACAGGCCCGCGTGAAACTGGAACAAATTGCAGCGGACATCAAGAGTGGTAAAACAACTTTTGCTGCCGCAGCGAAAGAGTTCTCTCAGGATCCTGGCTCTGCCAACCAGGGCGGCGATCTTGGCTGGGCAACGCCAGATATTTTCGATCCGGCCTTCCGTGACGCGTTGACCCGCCTGAATAAAGGTCAAATGAGTGCACCGGTTCACTCTTCATTCGGCTGGCATTTAATCGAACTGCTGGATACCCGTAATGTCGATAAAACCGACGCTGCGCAGAAAGATCGTGCTTATCGTATGCTGATGAACCGTAAGTTCTCGGAAGAAGCAGCAAGCTGGATGCAGGAACAACGCGCCAGCGCCTACGTTAAAATCCTGAGCAACTAATGGTTAAAACCCAACGTGTTGTGATCACTCCCGGCGAACCCGCCGGGATTGGCCCGGACTTAGTTGTCCAGCTTGCACAGCATGAGTGGCCGGTCGAACTGGTTGTTTGTGCCGATGCCACTCTCCTTACCGACCGGGCAGCGATGCTCGGTTTGCCGCTTACACTCCGCCCTTATTCCCCAGACTCCCCTGCCCAACCGCAAACTGCGGGCACATTAACGCTACTTCCTGTCGCGCTACGTGCACCTGTGACTGCGGGGCAATTAACGGTTGAAAATGGGCATTACGTGGTAGAGACGCTGGCGCAAGCGTGTGATGGCTGTCTGAACGGTGAATTTGCCGCACTGATTACCGGCCCCGTGCATAAAGGCGTCATTAACGACGCTGGTATTCCGTTTACCGGTCATACCGAGTTTTTCGAAGAACGCTCGCAGGCAAAAAAAGTCGTGATGATGCTGGCAACCGAAGAACTTCGCGTGGCGCTGGCAACGACGCATTTACCGCTACGTGATATCGCTGACGCCATCACCCCACCACTGCTGCATGAAGTCATTTCTATTTTGCATCACGATTTGCAAACCAAATTTGGTATTGCTGAGCCGCGCATTCTGGTCTGTGGACTGAATCCGCACGCAGGTGAAGGCGGTCATATGGGCACGGAAGAGATAGACACCATCATTCCGGTGCTCGACGAGTTACGGGCGCAGGGGATGAAACTCAACGGGCCTTTGCCTGCCGATACCCTGTTTCAGCCTAAATATCTCGACAACGCCGACGCGGTGCTGGCGATGTACCACGATCAGGGTCTTCCCGTGCTAAAATACCAGGGCTTCGGGCGCGGTGTGAACATTACGCTGGGCCTGCCCTTTATTCGCACATCGGTTGACCACGGCACCGCGCTGGAACTGGCGGGACGTGGCAAAGCCGATGTCGGCAGTTTTATTACGGCGCTTAATCTCGCCATCAAAATGATTGTTAATACCCAATGAATAAACGAGTCCACCAGGGCCACTTAGCCCGTAAACGCTTCGGGCAAAACTTTCTCAACGATCAGTTCGTGATCGACAGCATTGTTTCTGCCATTAACCCGCAGAAGGGTCAGGCGATGGTCGAAATCGGCCCCGGTCTGGCGGCATTGACCGAACCGGTCGGCGAACGTCTGGACCAGCTGACGGTCATCGAACTTGACCGCGATCTGGCGGCACGTCTGCAAACGCATCCGTTCTTAGGCCCGAAACTGACGATTTATCAGCAGGATGCGATGACCTTTAACTTCGGTGAGCTGTCCGAGAAAATGGGGCAGCCGCTACGAGTTTTCGGTAACCTGCCGTATAACATCTCCACGCCGTTGATGTTCCATCTGTTTAGCTATACTGATGCCATTGCCGACATGCACTTTATGTTGCAAAAAGAGGTGGTGAATCGTCTGGTTGCAGGACCGAACAGCAAAGCGTATGGTCGATTAAGCGTCATGGCGCAATATTATTGCAACGTGATCCCGGTGCTGGAAGTACCGCCATCAGCCTTTACACCACCACCAAAAGTGGATTCCGCCGTCGTGCGCCTGGTTCCTCATGCAACGATGCCTTACCCGGTTAAAGATGTTCGCGTGTTAAGCCGTATCACCACCGAAGCCTTTAACCAGCGTCGTAAAACCATTCGTAACAGCCTCGGCAACCTGTTTAGCGTTGAGGTGTTAACGGGAATGGGCATCGACCCGGCGATGCGAGCGGAAAATATCTCTGTCGCGCAATATTGCCAGATGGCGAACTATCTGGCGGAGAACGCGTCTTTGCAGGAGAGTTAACGATGATCAATTCGCCCCGAGTGTGTATTCAGGTTCAAAGTGTTTACATTGAAGCGCAATCTTCACCTGATAATGAACGTTACGTTTTTTCTTATACCGTAACCATACGCAACCTGGGGCGAGCGCCAGTGCAGTTGTTGGGGCGTTACTGGCTGATCACCAACGGCAATGGCCGTGAAACCGAAGTCCAGGGCGAAGGTGTGGTGGGCGTTCAGCCGCATATCGCCCCTGGCGAAGAGTACCAGTACACCAGCGGTGCGATTATTGAAACACCGATGGGCACCATGCAGGGTCACTACGAAATGATCGATGAAAATGGCGTTCCATTCAGCATCGACATTCCTGTATTCCGACTCTCCGTTCCAATACTCATTCATTAAAATAATATGGCGACATACCTTATTGGCGACGTTCATGGTTGTTACGATGAACTGATCGCATTGCTGCATAAAGTGGAATTTACCCCTGGGAAAGATACCCTCTGGCTGACGGGCGACCTGGTCGCGCGTGGGCCTGGTTCGCTTGATGTTCTGCGCTATGTAAAATCCTTAGGCGACAGCGTGCGTCTGGTTCTGGGTAATCACGATCTGCATCTGCTGGCAGTATTTGCCGGGATCAGCCGCAATAAACCGAAAGATCGCCTGACACCGCTGCTGGAAGCGCCGGACGCCGACGAGCTGCTTAACTGGCTGCGTCGCCAGCCTCTGCTGCAAATCGACGAAGAGAAAAAACTGGTGATGGCTCACGCGGGGATCACGCCGCAGTGGGACTTAGAGACAGCCAAAGAGTGTGCTCACGACGTAGAAGCAGTATTGTCGAGTGACTCCTATCCTTTCTTTCTCGACGCCATGTACGGCGACATGCCAAACAACTGGACGCCAGAGTTACGTGGTCTGGCACGACTGCGCTTTATCACCAACGCCTTTACCCGTATGCGTTTTTGCTTCCCGAACGGTCAACTGGATATGTACAGCAAAGAGTCGCCAGAAGACGCGCCAGCACCGTTGAAACCGTGGTTTACCATTCCAGGGCCAGTTAGCGAAGAGTACAGCATTGTGTTTGGTCACTGGGCATCGCTGGAAGGAAAAGGCACGCCAGAAGGCATTTACGCGCTGGATACAGGATGCTGCTGGGGCGGGACATTAACCTGCCTGCGCTGGGAAGATAAGCAGTATTTCGTCCAGCCGTCGAACCGGCATAAGGATTTGGGTGAGGGAGAGGCGGTCGCGTCTTAAATCTCGTCGAGCATAAAATCTAATGCTCCTTTAATCAACGTTCGGTGCGCGCTGGCATCGCAAAATTTCGTTCCCAGCGCGTTAACTGGAACAGTGGCAGTCTCATGCGTCATGAGCACATATTCTTTGCCATCTACCAGTAAAAGGATTGGGTTAAGCCGTTCTGGTGGGCGAATACGGCTAAATCGTTCAATAGGTGTTAATGGAATAACGATACGGCGATTAATCTCACCAATAATGTCGCTGGTAACATCGATAACAAAGGGAAACGCGGCGTTCCTGCCGCGACTGCGGTATACCGTAAATTGCATCACTAGAAGCT
Organism: Escherichia sp. MOD1-EC5495; assembly: GCF_002965965.1. Classification (NCBI taxonomy): domain Bacteria; kingdom Pseudomonadati; phylum Pseudomonadota; class Gammaproteobacteria; order Enterobacterales; family Enterobacteriaceae; genus Escherichia; species Escherichia sp. MOD1-EC5495. The sequence continues at coordinate 82,187 of NZ_PTRI01000009.1, read as the reverse complement.
CCGGTACTCATCAGAGAAACATCCGGTTTCATCAGCCAATTGATTTAACGCAGCGATAGCTTCTGCGTTCTCTTCACGCCAACGTGTTGCTGCATGTTTTTTAAGTTCAGCATTGAGCGCAACCGTAAGGGTGGCGCTCATATTTAACCCTGCATCACGAGCGCGATTGACTAACTCACGGTCGACGGTGACGGTCACACTTTGTGTGGTACGTTTTGCAGTCATGATATCGTGCTCCTGTACAATTTATACGTCTAGTATACACGGATATCTGCACGTATCAGTGATGCCGGAATTCTAATATACAGAATTACCGCCGCTCCAGAATCTCAAAACAATAGCTGTGAGAGTTCTGCGCATCGGCGTCGTGGAATTCGCTGAATACCGATTCCCAGTCGTCCGGCTCGTAATCCGGGAAATGAGTGTCGCCTTCCACTTCCGCGTCGATATGCGTCAGATACAGCTTCTGTGCTTTCGGCAGGAACTGCTCGTATACGCGTCCACCGCCAATCACCATAATCTCCGGTACGTCACCACACGCGGCGATGGCTTCATCCACCGATTTAACCCACGTTACGCGATCGTCCGTACCTGGCTTGCTGCTGAGGATAATATTCTTGCGCCCAGGCAGCGGGCGACCAATGGATTCCCAGGTATGGCGCCCCATAATCACGGGTTTATTTAAGGTGTTACGTTTAAACCAGGCGAGATCGGCAGGCAGGTTCCACGGCATGGCGTTTTCCATGCCGATAACGCGATCTACCGCTAACGCCGCAATCAGACTGATCATTGAGATTTCCCGATAAAAAAAATTGTCGCCACTATACGTAAAGCGTAAACCTTCGTCGACTGGCGTGAGGATGATGTTGAGGAAAATTTTATATTCTGCTGGCGAGTCCACGCTATGCCCCTGGACTCGCCTCATTACAGTTGCGCAAAAACAAACAGTTAGTTGTAAAGCGTGTGCTACATCACACTTTCTGATTACGATGGCTTAGTTTCTGGCTCATCCGCCATGTTGCCGGTATGTTTGCCTTCTTCGGTTCCCTGCCAGCCATGCCGTTGAATTAATGACAGATGTTCGCGATCCTCAGTAATAATCTCGCTTAACATCGCGCTGGTGCGTTTATAGACTGCCGCGCGGGCTTTGGTGTCGTTTTCGCCCATTGCCATCTCTTCCACCATCTGAATATTAAAGCGGCGGAACACATCCGCGCGTTCTCGCGCTTCATATGGCCCAAGACCTAAACTTTCCAGCGCCAGCCGCCCGGTTTTCAACGCGCCTTCGAAAGTTTCACGCTCCGGCTTTTCAACGCCTGCCTGGCGCAGGCGGATATAGTGATCAACATCGCGGGCACGGGCAATAATCTGCAAATGTGGGAAATGCTCCTTCACCATCTCCGTCAGTTGCAGATTGGTTTGCGGATCGTCGATGGCGTTAATCAGCACTTCTGCTTTCGCCGCTCCGGCAGATTCCAGTAAATCCATCCGCGTGGCATCGCCGTAAAACACTTTCATGCCGAATTTGCGCAACGTTTCGATATGGTCAGGATCGTGATCGAGCACCACCATTTTTACCCCGCTGGAGAGCAGTAAACGTCCGGTGATCTGCCCAAAACGTCCAAATCCAGCAACAATGACCCGTGGCTGTTCTTCGTCAATCTCATCGGCTTCACGCGCTTCTTCAGTAGAAGATTGCTCAAGGCGATTGAGGATCACCAGCAGAATCGGCGTTGCCGCCATCGACAGCGCCACCGCCAGGGTCAGCGATTTCGCCCACTCCGGCTCCAGCACATTTGCCATCTGCGCCGTACCAAACACCACAAAGGCAAACTCACTGCCCTGCCCTAACAGCACCGCAAACCAGCGACGCTGTTTATTCGGCACCTGTAACGGCCGGGCAATCAGCCACAGCATGACGATTTTGATGATGAGGAAACCAAGCAGCAAAATGACAATGCGCAACGGATTTTCAAGCAGCGTGCCAAAGTCTATCGACATGCCAACGCCAATGAAAAACAGCCCCAGCAGCAAACCTTTGAACGGTTCGATATCGCTTTCCAGCGCATGACGATATTCCGAGCTTGCCAGCAGTACACCCGCCAGAAACGCGCCCATCGCCATCGACAAGCCGACCTCTTCCAGCAGCAAACCAAAGCCAAACACGAGGAATAACGCCACGGCACTAAACACTTCCCGCAAGCCAGAGCGGGCAACAAAACGCAGCGCCGGACGCGTGACATAACGCCCCAGCAGTACCACCAGCACCAGTGCGCCCGCCACTTTTAATGCCGAGAGAGCAAATGCGCCCATCGTCGTCGAGGCACTGCTCGCCGCCAGTAGCGGGATCATCGCTACCAGCGGGATTGCGGCAATATCCTGGAACAGCAGTACCGCAAAGGCGCTGCGTCCCATCTGCGTCACCATTAGGTTACGCTCATTCATCGCCTGCATGGCTATCGCCGTAGAGGAGAGCGCCAGCGTCATGCCGATCAGTTCCGCTACCTGCCAGCGCAGCCCAAGTAACATGCAGAATAGCCCCAGCAGGCCGCCACAAATCACCATCTGCAATGCGCCACCACCGAACACCGCCGCACGCAGCTTCCACAGCCTTTGTGGGTCGAGTTCGAGGCCAATGATAAACAGCATCAGCACCACGCCGATTTCAGCAAAGTGCAGGATAGATTCGGCATCGGTCACCAGCCGCAGCCCCCACGGGCCAATAATGCAGCCTGCGATCAGGTAGCCAAGTACCGATCCCAGACCGAGGCGTACTGCAATGGGTACAATCAGCGCCGCCGAACCGAGGTAGATCAGCGCCTGAATCAGCGTATGACTATCCATGATGTGCCTCCTGCCATTCCAGCAGACGTTGCTTATAGTGACGCGCCTGCCCTTCGAGGGTTTCGTCGTCACAAATAAAGGTGCAGTGCATGGCAAACGGCGGCAGCCAGTTCAGCCCACAGTAGATCGCCGTCGCCTGTAGCGGCTGCGACAGCACATCAAAGCCCGGATGCGCGCCAATCTCAAAATGGCTTTCCCCGCCGCCGGTCGTCACCGCCCACAGCAAATGTTTGCCATGCAGCGCCGTACCGCCGTGACCGTAAGCCCAGCCGTGCGAGAGGACTTTATCGATCCAAAGTTTAAGGAGCGGTGGAATGCTGTACCACTGCATCGGGTGCTGCCAGACGATCAGATCGGCGCGAGACAGCGCCTCTTGCTCGGCGGCAATATCGATATTGAAGTCAGGATAGAGTTGATAAAGAGAGCGAATTTCGACGCCTTCCAGCGTCCTTGCCTGTTCAAGCATCCGTTTATTCGCATGGGAATGATGCGGATAAGGATGCGCATAAATTATGAGAATCATAGTTAGCCTGCGCGGTTACGCCTTTGTTTTCCCACAAAGTGTAGTCACATATTCACGCGGCTTATAGTCAATAATATTGATTCAGAAAAGAGAGAATTCTGAATAAATTACCCCGCTCGCTGCCTGCGGATCGTCATATTGCTGGTCTGCGCCAGTGACATCCCACGGGTTTCCGGGGCAAACGCTACGGAAATCAACAAGCCAAACAGCGAGATACCCGCCCCCATTAGCATCGTGTTACTGATACCGTAATTATTGATAAAGATCGGCAGCGCCCAGGTCGAAACAATGGTGCCAATCCGGCTTAAGGACATAATCACCCCCACGGCAGAAGCGCGGATATCCGTCGGGAAGAGTTCATTAGGATAAAGCCACTGCAAATTACCCGGCCCGCCAGAGAAAAAGGCATACACCGCGAACGCCATCACCACCAGCCAAATCCCCATATCCGGGATCAGCCCCAAAACCGCCAGCGCCAGCGTCATCATGGCAAAGCTGCCAATCAACAATGGACGCCGTCCGGCAGTGTTTAGCCACAGCATCGGCGGAATACAGCCGAGCATAAAGAACAGGCTAATCACCACATTTCCCAGCGCCGCATTTTTGCCGACGCCCAGCCCCAGAAGACCAACGATTTGCGGATCAAAGGTGTAAATGGCAAACATTGGGATCACCTGGCAAGTCCAGATGGCGGCAACAAACAGAACAAACGGAAAATGGCGACGGTTAAACAGATCGCGAAAACGGGTTTGCTGTGGCTGCTCTTCATCGAAAGCCACCGGTTCGCCAAACAGTTTGATCATCATCTCTTCGCACTCTTTTACTCGCCCTTTGCGTAGCAGCCAGCGGGGAGATTCAGGCAGTTCGAATCGACCAATCAAAATCAACAAACAGGGGATCGCCGCGCTACCCAACATCCAGCGCCAACCACCTTCCACATCATAAAGCCAGTAGCCGACCAGATCGGCACAGGTCGCGCCGACATACCACATGGCGGCAATAAAGCTGATGGAAAACGCCCGCTGACGGGTGCTGGAGAACTCGGTGATCATTGAGGTGGCGATGGGATAATCCGCGCCAATGACAATGCCGATGAGTACCCGCATCACCAGCAGTTCGACGGGGGATGAGACAAACATCGTCGCCACCGATATCACGCCGATGGCGATGATATCAATGAGGAACATTTTGCGCCGTCCGACTTTATCGGAGATATAGCCAAACAGCGATGTACCGACAAACAGCCCGGCGAGCGTTCCCGCGCCCAGCAAGCCAATCCAGTCGGCGTCCAGTTTCAGTGCCGGAGTCAGTTGCTCCAACGCCACGCCAATCATTACCAGTACGTAACCATCCAGAAACGGACCACCGCTTCCCCACAGCAAAATACGGCGGTGAATAGAGGAGAATTTGAGATCGTCAAAGTTTCTGGACGGTTGCATGGGTTATTCCTGTTTTTTTGCAATGAGAGTCAGTACGGCGTTACGTATCAAACCAACATCAGCCGTAACGGAACTCCACACCAAAGGTGCCGCGCGGGTATTCCCACTGTTCCAGCGCCGACCCCAGCCCCAGAATGCGACAGGTGCCGCACTCCAGACATCCGGCGTAATCGAAGCGCACACTGCCGTCATCCTGCTTCTTGTACAGACCTGCGGGGCACGCTTTCACCAGCAGCTCCAGGGCCTGTTTATCGGCATCGGCCTTCACAACAATGTGTGGATGCTCTTCATCGACATTGAATTTATTGACGCCCAGTTTGACGTCCACATTGACGGGAGAAGTCATAAAACGGTCACTCCTTTCATGCCATCCTTGATCAGATTGATGAAGCCCACTTTCTTGCCGTGGCGGAGGATTTTCTTGCGCATCAGTTCCGGCACACTGCCGTCAATGGTGAACAGGTCACGCGCCACGCCCACCGCCAGTTCCGGGTAGCCGCTAAACATGCGTGGGTTATCAAGGAACGCCGGTAGTTTCTGGTACATACGCATATCGCGCAGCGGGCCACTCTCCAGATGTTGACGATATTCCGCCAGTTTTTGCTTACTGAAATCGTCGCTTTTCATCGCTGAAAGCACGGTTTTTGCTGCTGCTTCCCCAGCGGCAATCGCCAGATCCATCCCGCGAATGGTAAAACCGAGGTTCATACACATTCCGGCGGCATCACCGGCAATCAACACGCCGTCACCGACCAGTTCCGGCAGCATGTTGATGCCCGCTTCCGGCACGACGTGAGCAGAATATTCCACCAGCTTGCCGCCCGCGATCAGCGGTGCAACTGCCGGATGCTGTTTGAAATCTTCCAGCATTTGCGGCACCGACTTTTTCGCGTCATGCAGATGATGCAGACCACAAACCAGCCCCAGCGACAGAGTGTTTTCATTGGTATAAAGGAAGCCGCCGCCCATCAGGCCATCGGTGGGGGAACCCGCAAACAGGCAAGCCGCGCCCTGATTACCCTGCAACTGAAAACGGTCTTCGATAACCGACTTCGGTAACTCGATCAGTTCCTTCACGCCAACCGCCACATCCGTCGGTTTGACGCGTTTCGCCATTCCCAGCTTTTCGGCAAGAATAGAGTTCACCCCGTCGGCAAGGATCACCGTTTTCGCTTCAATCACATCGCCATCGGCTTCTACGCCGACCACTTTGCCATCGCGCTGTACGAGGTTATCGACGCGAATCCCGGTAATTAACTGCGCGCCCGCTTCTTCGGCCTGCTCCATCAGCCAGGCATCAAATTTACTGCGCAAAACAGAGTAAGAACGCTGGGATGGCAAGGTTTCGTCACCGTTGCAGTAGTCCATAGTCATCGCTGACTTTTCCGTCATAAACGCGAGTTTTTCATGGGTGATCAGGCGTTCTACGGGGGCGGATTCGGCGAAACCAGGAATAATGTGTTCCAGACTGTGGGCATAGAGACGCCCGCCGGTGACGTTCTTGGCACCTGCGGAATTGCCACGCTCGATAACTAACACTTGCGCCCCTTCGCGGGCGAGCACCAGTGCGGCAACCGAACCGGCAAGCCCTGCACCGACGATGATGGCGTCAAAGATATCTTCGGACATAAGAGCTCCCTGTCAGCGGCAGAGCCGAAATGCAGCCCTGCCAGAGTGGATCAACGCGCTAAAGCTGCGGTCAGCGCCGGAAGGATCTTCACGGCGTCGCCAACAATGCCGTAATCCGCGTACTGGAAGATCGGCGCATTTTTATCTTTATTGATGGCGAAAATGGTTTGCGACGCGTTAGCGCCAACCATGTGCTGGATCTGCCCGGAGATCCCCACCGCCAGGTACAGATCAGGTTTCAGCATCAGGTTGGAGATACCGACATAGCGTTCGTGCTCCATCCATTTTTCGTTTTCTGCCACCGGACGAGAACAGGCCAACTCCGCACCTATCGCCTTGCAAAGCTGTTCTGCCAGCGCAATGTTCTCTTTGCTGCCAATACCGCGACCGACGCTGACCACCAGGCGGGCTTTGTCGAGATCGACGCTGTTGCTCTGGCGCGCCTGGGTTGCCGTGCGGGTAATCGCCACAGCCGGAGCCTGCCACTCCACGGTGTGCGTTTCGCCAGTACGTGACGCGTCTGGCTGAGCCGCATCGAACGTGCCGCTGCTGATGGTCAGTACCGCATACGGCGTGACAATGCGTTCTTCGCCAATCGCCAGACCACCGTAAACCATGTGTTTCACTGTCGCTTTACCGTCCTGTACGCTGACGGTGCTAGCATCGTTAGACACCGCCGCTTTAAGGCGATAACCCAGTTTTGCCGCCAGTAATTTGCCGCGACGGGTGTTTGGCAACAGCACCAGACCGTCTGCGCCGTGCTGGCGAATAGTGTCAGCCATGACACCGGCGTAATCTTCGATCATCCGATCGTCCGGTTTGCCGTTTAATTTCCAGACATGATTAGCGCCGAGCTGGATTGCCTGTGCGCCGTCGGCATCATTGAGGACAAAGGTGTTGATTTGATTAGCTAAAGCCTGCGCACCGTTCATCAGTTCCGGCAGACGAGAAGGGGTATCGCTGAATACCCAGACTTGAGAAAACGTGTTCATAGCATCCCCTGTAATTAAATGACTTTGCGAAGATTTTCAGCAAATGCGGCGATCTGTTCTTCGCCGTCGCCTTCAATCACGATGCGCTGACGCTCGCGCTGTTTCGGCGCGGCAACCTGTTGTTCTGACCAGGCTGCCTCTGCGTTAAAACCGATATCCGCCGCCGACCATACCTGGACTGGCTTTTTCGCCGCGCCGAGAATGGCTTTCATCGAAGGAATTTGTGGGGAGTTGATATCAGTGGAAACAGCAACAACCGCAGGCAGCGGAATGCTTAAGGTTTCGGTTTCATCTTCCAGTTCGCGCTCAACGGTGAGGGTATCTGCCGTCAGGGAGATAATTTTGCTGACGCCGTTAACTGCAGGAATATTGAGGATTTCGCCTACCAGCAAACCAACCTGCTGGGCATAAAGGTCGGAAGAACCATCGCCACAGAGGATCAAATCAAAGCCTACTTTCTGGGCGGCGGCAGCCAGTGCGCTCGCCGTTTGTTGCGGCAGTGCCTGCTCGAACTGGTCATCAATCACCACAATCAGTTCATCCGGGCCGCGCGATAGCACATCTTTACGCCCTTTGGCGTTGGTCAGGGCTTTACCGCCCACACTTAAGGCCGTCACCTGCGCCTCTGCTGCCTGTTGCTTTAGCTGGCAAGCCGCTTCAATAGCGTTCAGATCGTATTGGCTTATTTTGGCATCGGCTTTACTGAAGTCTAATGAACCATCAGCATTATTGATCGCAATATCCTGTTCATCAGGCACGCACTTATAGCAAGTAATAATCTTCATTGCATCTCCAGAAATCATGAAGGAAACGTCGTTCATATCGGTGGTGTTAATTACAGATATCACGCCATTTAATTCCGGAATAAAACTTTAATCACCAATATTGAAAATGTCACACGCAGATAAATCCAACTTTCAATATTGTTAAGTTCCTCACCAATATTGAAAACACGGCGTAGAAAAAAGAAATTTTCAATATTGTTTTATGGATCACCAATATTGAAAGTCAGATGCTATTTTTTTACTCATAATCAAACATAATAAATTGATTAACAAGGAATATTTACATCAAAACACCCTGCTTTCACCCGATAGAAAAACGTGACTACCATCACAGAATACGGCTAACTGAATACCCATTATGAGTTAGCCATCAACGCGTTCACGAGGTTAATAATAATTATATTAAATGTTAACAAAAATAAAACAAACGGGAACGCAAAATAAATATTCGTTTTCACAGTGGAATTAACTCATGAAAGATGAAAAGAGAAAAACGGGAATAGAACCGAAGGTTTTCTTTCCGCCGTTAATAATCGTCGGCATACTTTGTTGGCTTACAGTCAGAGATCTGGATGCGGCGAATGTCGTTATTAATGCTGTATTCAGTTACGTCACCAATGTATGGGGATGGGCATTTGAATGGTATATGGTGGTGATGCTTTTCGGCTGGTTCTGGCTGGTGTTTGGTCCGTATGCCAAAAAGCGTTTAGGTAACGAACCACCGGAATTTAGCACCGCCAGTTGGATCTTTATGATGTTCGCCTCCTGTACGTCTGCTGCCGTACTGTTCTGGGGATCGATTGAGATCTACTACTACATCTCCACCCCGCCGTTTGGCTTAGAACCGAACTCGACAGGAGCGAAAGAGTTGGGGCTGGCTTACAGCTTGTTCCACTGGGGACCTCTGCCGTGGGCCACTTACAGCTTCCTTTCAGTCGCCTTCGCTTACTTCTTCTTTGTCCGCAAAATGGAAGTGATTCGCCCCAGCTCCACCCTGGTGCCGCTGGTAGGTGAAAAACACGCCAAAGGGTTGTTCGGCACTATCGTCGACAACTTCTATCTCGTCGCCTTGATCTTCGCGATGGGCACCAGTCTGGGCCTTGCCACGCCGCTGGTGACCGAGTGTATGCAATGGTTGTTTGGCATTCCGCATACCCTGCAACTGGACGCTATCATCATTACCTGCTGGATTATCCTCAACGCCATTTGCGTCGCCTGCGGTCTGCAAAAAGGGGTACGTATCGCCAGTGACGTGCGTAGTTACCTGAGCTTCCTGATGCTGGGTTGGGTGTTCATTGTCAGCGGTGCCAGCTTCATCATGAACTACTTCACCGATTCGGTGGGGATGTTGCTGATGTATCTGCCGCGCATGTTGTTCTATACCGATCCCATCGCTAAAGGCGGCTTCCCACAGGGCTGGACCGTGTTCTACTGGGCATGGTGGGTGATTTACGCTATCCAGATGAGTATCTTCCTCGCCCGTATCTCCCGTGGTCGTACCGTGCGTGAACTGTGCTTCGGCATGGTGCTGGGACTGACAGCGTCCACCTGGATCCTGTGGACCGTACTCGGCAGTAACACTCTGCTGTTGATGGATAAAAACATCATCAACATTCCGAACCTGATCGAACAGTACGGTGTGGCGCGCGCCATCATCGAAACCTGGGCCGCTCTGCCGCTCAGCACCGCCACCATGTGGGGCTTCTTCATTCTCTGCTTTATTGCCACCGTTACGCTGGTTAACGCCTGCTCTTATACCCTGGCGATGTCCACCTGCCGCGAAGTACGCGACGGCGAAGAACCGCCACTGCTGGTACGTATCGGCTGGTCAATCCTGGTTGGCATTATCGGCATCGTTCTGTTGGCGCTCGGCGGCCTGAAACCGATTCAAACCGCCATTATCGCCGGAGGATGCCCGCTGTTCTTCGTCAACATTATGGTGACGCTCTCCTTTATTAAAGACGCGAAACAGAACTGGAAAGATTAATTAACCCCCAAAATATCAAGAGGTTGAAAGATGGATTTTAATTTAAATGACGAGCAGGAACTGTTTGTCGCCGGTATACGTGAACTGATGGCCAGCGAAAACTGGGAGGCCTATTTTGCCGAGTGTGACCGTGACAGCGTCTACCCGGAACGTTTTGTCAAAGCACTGGCGGATATGGGTATCGATAGCCTGCTGATCCCGGAAGAGCACGGTGGTCTGGACGCGGGATTCGTCACGCTTGCCGCTGTGTGGATGGAACTGGGGCGTCTGGGGGCGCCAACCTACGTGCTGTACCAGTTGCCGGGCGGGTTTAACACCTTCCTGCGCGAAGGCACACAAGAGCAGATCGACAAGATTATGGCGTTCCGTGGCACGGGTAAGCAGATGTGGAACTCGGCGATTACTGAACCGGGCGCTGGCTCCGACGTGGGTAGCCTGAAAACGACTTATACCCGTAGAAATGGTAAGATTTATCTTAATGGTAGTAAGTGTTTTATTACCAGCAGCGCCTACACCCCGTACATCGTGGTGATGGCGCGCGACGGGGCTTCTCCGGACAAACCTGTCTACACCGAATGGTTTGTTGATATGAGCAAACCGGGCATCAAAGTGACCAAACTTGAGAAGCTCGGTCTGCGTATGGATAGCTGCTGTGAAATCACCTTTGACGATGTAGAACTGGACGAGAAAGACATGTTCGGTCGGGAAGGTAACGGCTTTAACCGCGTCAAAGAAGAGTTCGACCACGAACGTTTCCTGGTAGCCCTGACCAACTACGGTACGGCAATGTGCGCCTTTGAAGATGCAGCGCGCTACGCCAACCAGCGCGTACAGTTTGGCGAGGCAATTGGTCGTTTCCAGTTGATTCAGGAAAAATTCGCCCATATGGCGATCAAATTAAACTCCATGAAAAACATGCTGTATGAAGCAGCGTGGAAAGCAGACAACGGCACCATCACCTCTGGCGATGCAGCGATGTGCAAATACTTCTGCGCCAATGCGGCATTTGAAGTTGTGGATAGCGCAATGCAGGTGCTGGGCGGTGTCGGGATTGCGGGCAACCACCGCATCAGCCGCTTCTGGCGTGACCTGCGTGTAGACCGCGTCTCCGGGGGATCTGACGAAATGCAGATCCTGACGCTGGGTCGTGCGGTGCTGAAGCAATACCGCTAAGTCCGTGCGCTGCCTGATGCGACGCTGACGCGTCTTATCAGACCTACGGGAGCACGAATGTAGGCCGGATAAAGCGTTTACGCCGCATCCGGCAGTCATGCGCTACATAAATTTTTCAGGAGCAAATAATGGATCATCTACCCATGCCGAAATTCGGACCGCTGGCCGGATTGCGCGTTGTCTTCTCCGGTATCGAAATCGCCGGACCGTTTGCCGGACAAATGTTCGCAGAATGGGGCGCGGAAGTTATCTGGATCGAGAACGTCGCCTGGGCCGACACCATTCGCGTTCAACCGAACTACCCGCAGCTCTCCCGCCGTAATTTGCACGCGCTGTCGTTAAATATTTTCAAAGATGAAGGCCGCGAAGCGTTTCTGAAATTAATGGAAACCACCGATATCTTCATCGAAGCCAGTAAAGGCCCGGCCTTTGCCCGCCGTGGCATTACCGATGAAGTCCTGTGGCAGCACAACCCGAAACTGGTTATCGCTCACTTGTCCGGTTTTGGGCAGTACGGCACCGAGGAGTACACCAACCTTCCGGCCTATAACACCATCGCCCAGGCCTTCAGTGGTTACCTGATTCAGAACGGTGATGTTGACCAGCCAATGCCTGCTTTCCCGTATACCGCCGATTACTTCTCCGGCCTGACCGCCACCACGGCGGCGCTGGCGGCACTGCACAAAGTGCGTGAAACCGGTAAAGGCGAAAGTATCGACATCGCCATGTATGAAGTGATGCTGCGCATGGGTCAGTACTTCATGATGGATTACTTCAACGGCGGCGAAATGTGCCCGCGCATGACCAAAGGTAAAGATCCCTACTACGCCGGTTGCGGTCTGTACAAATGCGCTGATGGCTACATCGTTATGGAGCTGGTGGGTATTACTCAGATCGCAGAGTGCTTTAAAGATATTGGCCTTGCGCATCTGCTTGGTACGCCGGAAATCCCGGAAGGCGCCCAGCTTATCCACCGTATCGAATGCCCTTACGGTCCGCTGGTAGAAGAGAAACTCGATGCCTGGCTGGCAGCACACACCATCGCGGAAGTAAAAGAACGCTTTGCCGAACTGAATGTCGCCTGTGCCAAAGTACTGACCGTACCGGAACTGGAAAGCAATCCACAGTACGTCGCCCGTGAATCGATCACTCAGTGGCAAACGATGGATGGCCGCACCTGCAAAGGGCCGAACGTGATGCCGAAATTCAAAAATAATCCCGGTCAAATCTGGCGCGGAATGCCATCGCACGGCATGGACACGGCAGCCATTTTGAAAAATATCGGCTACAGCGAAAACGACATTCAGGAGTTGGTCAGCAAAGGTCTGGCCAAAGTTGAGGACTAAACGCGTGGCGCCAGTCGGCTTGACTGACTAGCGCCCGCTCAATAACAAACGAACAAAATGGATAGAGGTGCAATGGATATCATTGGCGGACAACATCTACGTCAAATGTGGGACGATCTGGCGGACGTTTACGGTCATAAAACGGCGCTGATTTGTGAATCCAGCGGCGGAGTCGTTAACCGGTACAGTTATCTTCAGTTAAATCAGGAGATTAACCGCACGGCAAACCTGTTTTATACGCTGGGGATCCGCAAAGGCGACAAAGTCGCGCTGCATCTGGACAACTGCCCGGAATTTATCTTTTGCTGGTTCGGGCTGGCAAAAATTGGCGCGATTATGGTGCCGATTAACGCCCGCCTGCTACGCGAAGAGAGTGCGTGGATCCTGCAAAATAGCCAGGCGTGCCTGCTGGTGACCAGTGCGCAATTCTATCCCATGTATCAACAGATTCAGCAGGAAGATGCCACGCAGCTACGGCACATTTGCCTGACCGATGTGGCGCTTCCCGCTGATGATGGCGTCAGTTCGTTTACTCAACTGAAAGATCAACAACCTGCCACCTTGTGCTATGCGCCGCCGCTATCGACCGACGATACGGCGGAAATTCTCTTTACCTCCGGCACCACTTCCCGACCGAAAGGGGTGGTGATTACCCATTACAATCTGCGCTTCGCCGGATATTACTCCGCCTGGCAGTGCGCCCTGCGTGACGATGACGTCTACCTGACGGTGATGCCTGCGTTTCATATCGACTGCCAGTGTACTGCGGCGATGGCGGCGTTTTCTGCCGGAGCCACCTTTGTGCTGGTCGAGAAATACAGCGCCCGCGCCTTCTGGGGACAGGTACAGAAGTATCGTGCCACCGTCACCGAATGTATTCCGATGATGATCCGCACCTTGATGGTGCAACCGCCTTCTGCGAACGATCGACAACACTGCCTGCGGGAAGTGATGTTTTATCTCAACTTGTCGGAGCAGGAAAAAGACGCTTTTTGTGAACGCTTCGGCGTTCGCTTGCTGACGTCTTATGGGATGACGGAAACCATCGTCGGCATTATCGGCGATCGCCCCGGCGATAAACGGCGCTGGCCGTCGATTGGTCGGGCGGGGTTTTGCTACGAAGCGGAAATCCGCGACGATCACAATCGTCCGCTCCCGGCAGGTGAGATCGGCGAAATTTGCATTAAAGGCGAACCAGGGAAAACCATCTTCAAAGAGTACTTTCTCAACCCGCAAGCCACTGCGAAAGTGCTGGAAGCCGATGGCTGGCTGCATACTGGCGATACCGGATACCGCGACGAAGAGGGCTTTTTTTATTTCGTCGATCGTCGCTGCAACATGATCAAACGCGGCGGAGAAAATGTCTCCTGCGTGGAGCTGGAAAATATTATCTCCGCCCATCCGAAAATTCAGGATATCGTGGTTGTTGGTATTAAAGATTCTATTCGCGATGAAGCCATTAAAGCGTTCGTGGTACTGAATGAAGGTGAAACATTGAGCGAAGAGGAATTTTTCCGCTTCTGCGAACAAAATATGGCGAAATTTAAAGTGCCATCTTATCTGGAGATCAGAAAAGATCTGCCGCGTAATTGCTCGGGGAAAATAATCAGAAAGAATCTGAAATAAACATAATGGCAGGGAATTATCCTGCCAGCTAATAATCACGTTCTAAAAATAAATGCATTCTTTGCAGGGATGTTGTCGTCCCTGAAAAAAATAAAAATGGAGAAAAGGAATGAGTGAATCATTACATCTGACCCGCAATGGATCAATTCTGGAAATTACCCTTGATCGTCCAAAAGCAAATGCTATTGATGCAAAAACCAGCTTTGAGATGGGCGAAGTATTTCTTAATTTCCGTGACGATCCGCAATTGCGCGTCGCTATTATTACCGGAGCCGGAGAGAAATTCTTCTCTGCTGGCTGGGATTTAAAAGCGGCAGCAGAAGGCGAAGCGCCGGATGCTGATTTCGGGCCAGGCGGATTTGCTGGGTTAACCGAAATTTTCAATCTCGATAAACCGGTTATCGCAGCCGTGAACGGCTACGCCTTTGGCGGCGGCTTTGAACTGGCGCTGGCGGCAGATTTTATTGTTTGTGCCGATAACGCCAGCTTCGCCCTGCCGGAAGCCAAACTGGGTATTGTCCCGGACAGCGGCGGCGTGCTGCGTCTGCCGAAGATCCTGCCGCCTGCCATCGTCAATGAAATGGTAATGACTGGCAGAAGAATGGGCGCAGAAGAGGCGCAGCGTTGGGGGGTAGTCAACCGCGTGGTTAGCCAGGCGGAACTGATGGATAACGCCCGCGAACTGGCGCAGCAACTGGTTGACAGCGCCCCGCTGGCGATTGCGGCACTGAAAGAGATCTACCGCACCACCAGCGAAATGCCAGTAGAAGAGGCATATCGCTATATTCGCAGCGGCGTGTTGAAACACTATCCATCAGTTCTGCATTCGGAAGATGCCATTGAAGGGCCGCTGGCGTTTGCCGAGAAGCGCGATCCGGTGTGGAAAGGGCGTTAACAACCGTGAGCTATTACGCCTTTGAGGGATTAATTCCGGTGGTTCACCCGACGGCGTTTGTCCATCCCAGTGCAGTACTGATTGGCGATGTGATCGTGGGAGCCGGTGTCTACATCGGCCCCCTCGCCTCGCTGCGCGGTGATTACGGACGACTGATTGTGCAAGCGGGAGCCAATATTCAGGATGGCTGCATCATGCACGGCTACAGCGATACTGACACCATTGTCGGGGAAAACGGTCATATCGGTCATGGCGCTATCCTGCATGGCTGTGTGATCGGTCGTGATGCATTGGTCGGGATGAACAGCGTGATCATGGATGGTGCGGTCATTGGCGATGAGAGCATTGTTGCCGCCATGAGCTTTGTCAAAGCAGGTTTTTGCGGCGAGAAACGCCAGTTGTTGATGGGCACGCCAGCCCGTGCGGTGCGCAGCGTCAGCGATGACGAGTTGCACTGGAAGCAATTGAACACTAAAGAGTATCAGGATCTTGTCGGGCGTTGCCATGCAGCGTTACATGAAACGCAACCGTTGAGGCAAATGGAGGAAAATCGTCCCCGTTTGCAGGGGACGACGGATGTGACGCCAAAACGGTAACATCGTCGGATGCGGCGTAAACGCCTTATCCGACCTGGCGGAGAGCAACCGTAGGCCGGATAAGATGCGCCAGCATCGCATCCGGCAACCAGGCCGCGCGGTATCAACGAAATTAAATTAACGACGCATACTCTTCGACAACATCATCTGCCACTTCTGCTCTCGGTTAAGTTCCGTGAGCGGAACGGCAGGAATACGCGGCGTCTTTCTTACGCCGACTAATTTTTCCCGACTGTTATTACGCAGGCGCGCGTAAATTTGCTCATCGATATCGATCACTTTAACCAGTCGCTGACACTGACATCCCCGCCCTTCCAGCTTATTAGGGATCATCTTAACTTCGCAGCTTATTTCTGCGACTTCCGACAGAATATAAGTCAGGGTATTAATCGCCTTGCTGTGTTCAATATCGAAATGAATAGAGATCTCTCTTGCTATCACCCAACGATTTTCAGCCATCATCCATTCGGCGATTAACAAATAGAGTGGTTTTTCAACATATCCTTCACACATACGAACTCCAGTTTCACAAATTAAAAGTCTGGCTATGACTCGTTTTGAAGCAATCAAACAAGGCCATATTAAAATTGTGGATATATCGATAGTATGCAACTTCCCTGTCAATAAGTGTGAGCTAAATCCTGCTTACATCATCAAAAATAGAGTTTCCAGGAAAGATTGTCCTTACTGGTAAAAAAAACGGTTCTCATCAGAGAACCGTATTAGTTATTCGATCAAATTGGCAGATAAAAAATATCTGCCATGACACGCTATTATTTGATCTGCGCGTGCATTTCCTGTACCGAAATAACTTTTTCGGTCGCATCGGCATTCAGCGCCATCGCGGTGGCAAAACCACCGTTCAGGGTGGTGTCGTAATGCACTTTATATTGCAGCGCACTGCGACGGATCACGCGGGAGTCTTCAATCGCACGACGACCTGAGGTGGTGTTGATGATGTAGGTATATTCGCCATTCTTGATACGATCCTGAATGTGCGGACGACCTTCATGCACCTTGTTCACCAGACGCGGATTAATACCCGCTTCACCCAGCACAATCGCCGTGCCGTGGGTCGCATCCAGCTCGAAGCCCTGTTTCAGCAGTTTTGCCGCCAGATCAACCACGCGTTCTTTGTCGCCTTCACGCACGGAGAGCAGCGCACGGCCCTGTTTCTTCATGGTGGAGTTACTGCCCAGTTGCGCTTTAGCAAACGCTTCAGCGAAGGTACGACCAACGCCCATCACTTCCCCGGTAGAGCGCATTTCTGGCCCTAACAGCGGGTCAACGCCGGGGAATTTGTTGAACGGCAGCACCACTTCTTTTACCGAGTAGTACGGCGGAATAACCTCTTTGGTTACGCCCTGCTCAGCCAGCGATTTCCCTGCCATGACGCGCGCCGCCACTTTCGCCAGCGGAACACCGGTGGCTTTGGAGACGAACGGAACGGTACGCGCCGCACGCGGGTTAACTTCAATCAGGTAAACTTCGTTGTTTTTCACTGCAAACTGCACGTTCATCAGACCGCGCACCTGCAATTCGAAGGCCAGTTTCTGCACCTGCTGGCGCATTACATCCTGAATTTCCTGACTTAAGGTGTACGCCGGCAGCGAACATGCGGAGTCGCCGGAGTGCACGCCCGCCTGCTCGATGTGCTCCATGATGCCGCCAATCAGCACCATTTCGCCGTCGCAGATGGCGTCAACATCCACTTCTACCGCGTCGTCGAGGAAGTGATCCAGCAGCACCGGCGCATCGTTAGAGACACTCACCGCCGTCTGGAAGTAACGGCGCAGGTCGGCTTCATCGTAGACGATTTCCATCGCCCGACCGCCGAGAACGTAAGATGGGCGCACCACCAGCGGGTAGCCAATCTCTTTCGCCTTCTCAACCGCCATTTCAATAGCCGTAACGGTGGCGTTAGCCGGTTGTTTCAGTTTCAGACGGTCAACCGCGTGCTGGAAGCGTTCACGGTCTTCCGCGCGGTCGATGGCATCCGGGCTGGTGCCGATAACCGGCACGCCAGCGGCTTCCAGTGCACGCGCCAGTTTCAGCGGGGTCTGACCGCCATACTGGACAATAACGCCTTTCGGCTTCTCAATACGCACGATTTCCAGCACATCTTCCAGGGTTACCGGCTCGAAGTAGAGGCGGTCGGAAGTGTCGTAGTCGGTGGAGACGGTTTCCGGGTTACAGTTAACCATAATGGTTTCGTAACCGTCTTCGCGCAGCGCCAGCGAGGCGTGTACGCAGCAGTAGTCGAATTCGATACCCTGGCCGATACGGTTCGGGCCGCCGCCGAGCACCATGATTTTTTCACGGTCAGTAGACGGATTCGCTTCGCACTCTTCTTCATAAGTGGAGTACATGTAAGCGGTGTCGGTGGCGAACTCTGCCGCACAGGTATCCACACGTTTGTAGACCGGATGTAGGTCATACTGGTCGCGCAGCTTACGGATTTCCGCTTCGCGCACACCCGCCAGTTTTGCCAGACGCGCATCGGCAAAGCCTTTGCGTTTCAACTGGCGCAGGAAGTCAGCGTTCAGGCCAGTGATGCCCACTTCCGCCACTTTCTCTTCCAGACGCACCAGCTCTTCGATTTGCACCAGGAACCAGCGGTCAATGTTGGTCAGGTTGAAAACGCCGTCTACAGACAGACCCGCGCGGAAAGCATCGGCGATGTACCAGATACGCTCAGCGCCTGCATCTTTCAGTTCGCGACGGATTTTGGTCAGGGCTTCCGGGTCGTCGAGGCTCACTTTCGGGTCGAAGCCAGTCGCGCCCACTTCCAGGCCGCGCAGGGCTTTTTGCAAAGACTCCTGCTGCGTGCGACCAATCGCCATCACTTCGCCAACCGATTTCATCTGGGTGGTCAGACGGTCATTAGCACCGGCGAATTTCTCGAAGTTGAAGCGAGGAATTTTAGTAACCACGTAGTCGATGGACGGTTCGAAGGAGGCCGGAGTACGCCCGCCGGTGATGTCGTTCATCAGCTCGTCAAGGGTGTAACCCACCGCCAGTTTCGCCGCCACTTTGGCAATCGGGAAGCCGGTGGCTTTCGATGCCAACGCCGAAGAACGCGACACACGCGGATTCATTTCGATAACAATCAGGCGACCGTTTTTCGGGTTAACCGCAAACTGAACGTTGGAACCGCCGGTTTCAACGCCAATTTCACGCAGTACCGCCATCGAGGCGTTACGCATGATTTGATATTCTTTGTCGGTCAGCGTCTGGGCTGGCGCCACGGTAATGGAGTCACCGGTGTGGATGCCCATCGCATCGAAGTTTTCGATAGAGCAGACGATGATGCAGTTGTCGTTTTTATCACGCACCACTTCCATCTCGTACTCTTTCCAGCCGATCAGCGACTCATCAATCAGCAGCTCTTTGGTCGGGGAGAGATCCAGACCACGGGCGCAAATCTCTTCAAACTCTTCGCGGTTATAGGCGATACCGCCACCGCTGCCGCCCATAGTAAAGCTAGGTCGAATGATGCACGGGAAGCCAACTTCAGCGGCAACCGCCAGCGCCTCTTCCATAGTATGTGCGATACCAGAACGCGCGGTTTCGAGGCCGATTTTCTTCATCGCCACGTCGAAACGGCGGCGGTCTTCTGCTTTATCAATCGCGTCGGCGGTAGCACCAATCATGGTCACACCGAACTCTTCCAGCACGCCCTGACGTTCAAGCTCCAGCGCGCAGTTCAGCGCCGTCTGACCGCCCATCGTTGGCAGCACCGCGTCCGGGCGCTCTTTTTCAATAATCTTGCGTACCACTTCCCAGTGAATCGGCTCGATGTAGGTCGCATCAGCCATTTCCGGGTCGGTCATGATGGTCGCCGGGTTGGAGTTCACCAGAATGACGCGATAACCCTCTTCACGCAGGGCTTTACATGCTTGCGCGCCAGAGTAATCAAACTCACACGCCTGACCGATAACAATCGGGCCCGCACCCAGAATCAGGATACTTTTTATATCTGTACGTTTTGGCATGGCTCTTTTACTCCTGATTACTTAGCGGTTTTACGGTACTGCTCAATTAACTCGATAAAGTGGTCGAACAACGGCGCTGCATCGTGCGGCCCAGGGCTGGCTTCAGGGTGTCCCTGGAAGCTGAACGCCGGTTTATCGGTGCGATGAATCCCTTGTAACGTACCGTCGAACAGGGATTTATGCGTGACACGCAGGTTTGCAGGTAATGTTGCTTCATCCACCGCAAAACCGTGGTTCTGGGCGGTGATCATCACCACGTTTTTCTCCACATCTTTAACCGGATGGTTGCCGCCGTGGTGACCAAATTTCATTTTGATGGTCTTCGCTCCGCTCGCCAGCGCCAGCAGCTGATGACCGAGGCAGATGCCGAATACCGGAATATCTGTTTCGAGGAATTTCTGGATGGCGGTAATGGCGTAATCGCACGGGGCCGGGTCGCCAGGACCGTTGGAGAGGAAGATGCCGTCTGGATTCATTTTCAGCACATCTTCCGCAGAAGTTTGCGCCGGAACGATGGTCAGGCGGCAGCCTCTGTCCACCAGCATCCGCAGGATGTTGCGCTTGGCACCAAAATCGTAAGCCACGACGTGGAACGGCAGCTCGTCTTCTTTTTTCGCTTCTGGCAGGCCGCCGGTCAGCGTCCAGCTCCCTTGTGTCCAGCTATAGGCTTCTGCGGTAGTCACTTCTTTTGCCAGATCCATACCATTGAGGCCTGGGAACGCGCGGGCTTTTTCTAACGCCAGCGCCGCATCCGGGTTGTCGCCCGCGATGATGCAGCCGTTCTGTGCGCCTTTCTCGCGCAGTAAACGCGTCAGCTTACGGGTATCGATATCGGCAATCGCTACGATGTTATGGCGCTTCAGGTAAGAAGAGAGGTCTTCGGTATTACGGAAGTTGCTGGCAATCAGCGGCAGGTCACGAATCACCAGACCTTGAGCATGTACCTGAGAAGATTCTTCATCGGCGTCATTAGTGCCGACATTGCCAATATGGGGATAAGTAAGAGTAACGATTTGACGAGAATAGGAAGGATCAGTGAGGATTTCTTGATAACCGGTCATTGAAGTATTGAAAACGACTTCCCCAACCGCCGAACCTGTTGCCCCTATGGCCCGACCGTGAAACTGGGTTCCGTCTTCCAGAACCAATAGCGCTGACTTAATCAAAACACCCTCCAGAGAATATTCACTCACTTTATTTGCATATTAATTCACAATGATACGATGAATCAATGCAAATCTGCTTACCGACGAATTTCTGGCAAACGGCGGCATTCTGGAGATATGGGAGCTAAAAGTCAACTCAACAGCGGGATTTATTATATAATTTTATGCATCATGCCTGCTTTACGGGCACTAACCGACAAAAACACCATCTAACAAGGTCTGGAAAACGCTTGCGCAGCGAGAAGAATATGTAAATGCAAAAACCGGAGAAGAAAAGTAGACCAGATGGTCAAAATTTACATTAAAACAACAATTATCAGCCACAAAACACTTAATTTTTCCCTCATTAGTAAAAAACCATCACCAAACAACAAAAATAACAGGCCTTAAAAATAAAGACCTGTAAAATCATAAGATTAAATAAGTTATTTTTTCGTCATCGACAGTATTTTATAACTATAAACTGTTGAGATTAAGCACATCTCGCATATCAAAAAGACCACTTTTCTTGCTATTAAGCCACAAAGCCGATCTTACCGCACCGTTGGCAAAAGTCATACGGCTGGAAGCCTTATGGGTAATCTCCAGACGCTCACCAATATCGGCAAACATCGCAGTATGCTCGCCCACAATGTCTCCGGCGCGGACGGTGGCAAAACCTATCGTTCCGGGAACGCGTTCACCGGTATGCCCTTCGCGGCTGTAAACGGCACAATCTTTCAGATCTTTATCCAACGCATGGGCAATCGCTTCCCCCATCGCCAGCGCGGTGCCTGACGGCGCATCGACTTTATGTCGATGATGTGCCTCGATAATTTCGATATCAGTGTAGTCACCCATTACCTGAGTCGCTTTCTCCAGCAACTTAAGCATGACGTTGACACCGACGCTAAAGTTGGCGGCAAAGACAATCGCAATATCTTCGGCGGCATTACGAATCGCCTGTTTGCCTGCTTCGTCAAAACCCGTAGTGCCGATCACCATTCCTTTGCCGTGTTGGCGACAAAAGGCCAGATGATTCAGCGTGCCTTCCGGACGAGTAAAATCGATAAATACATCAAAATCATCTTTTACAGCATCAAGGCTGCTTTGTACGATAACGCCGGTTTTCCCGGCACCGGCCAGTTCGCCAGCATCGCTGCCCAGTAAAGAAGATCCTTCGCGTTCCAGCGCCGCGCCAAGCTGCACGCCCTCTAATGCCAACGCCGCCTGAATCAACTGGCGGCTCATTCGCCCCCCGGCTCCCGCGATGGCAACGCGGATGTTTGCATCATGCATAGCTATTCTCTTTTGTTAATTTGTATAGACCGTTTTCAGAGTAACCAGCGCATCGCTACGCCGCCAGCCAAAAACGCTGATAATTAGAAATTAATGATAAACAGGGAGGGATATCAGTGAAAGGCATGAGTCAGTGAATGACTACATGCCGATAACATGTGACAGGTTACGGCGCCAGCGCCAGCACCTCCGCCACCCACTGCTGGAAACCTTTCACATCCAGATCCAGCGCAACCTGAACATTTGCCGGTTTATCCAGCCGACCGTCAATATCGACGACTGTCGTACCCGCAGTAAATTCACCCTGCGTTTCTACCGCCACAAAACACGGCTTGAGAGTGAACAAGTCCGGGCGCACCAGCCACGCGATGGCACAGAGATCGTGCATTCGCAAGCCACTTTGCATACTGCCGCTGCGGTAGTGGCTAAACAGTGCATGAAGCATTTTTCCGGTGCGATTCAATTCCGGCAGTGTGGTGAGGTATTCGGGAGTTAGCATCGCCTGATTGGTAACGTCCAGGCCACACATCACAATCTCCAGCCCGCTCTGGAAGACCTGGGCTGCCGCTTCAGGATCAATAGCAATATTAAACTCGGCATTTGGCGTGAAATTTCCACGACCGGCAGAACCACCCATGATGACCAGACGACGAATATGTGGTTTGCATTCCGGGCACTGTGAAAGCAATAGCGCGATATTCGTCAACGGGCCGATCGCCACCAACGTAATCGGTTCTGGCGCGCACATTAGCGCATCACGAATCGCCAGAAACGCCGGTTTCTCCAGTGGTTTCCGATTGTGCTCAACGAAGTCATAACCTTCCATGCCGGATTCGCCATGAACATAAGACGCATCACGCGGTGCGCGAACCAGCGGTGTTGCCGCCCCCTGGGCGAGTGGGATATCCGCATTCCAGAAATGCAGCAATTGCAGCGCATTTCGGGTAGTTTTATGCACCGAGACATTGCCTCCGACAGTCGTCATCAGTTGGAGATCGAGTTGTGGAGCAAAGATCGCGGCAGCAATCGCTGCGGCATCGTCGATACCTGGATCGGTATCCAAAAAAATCGGCAAGCGCATGTTTTCTCCATAAAAAATGCCGGTAACGAGACCGGCATTTTCGCATAACTTAGGCTGCTAATGACTTAATCAACTTCACGAATATCGACACGCAGCTCTTTCGGTACTTCGAAAACAATGTTTTCTTCACGGCCTTCCAGCGGGATGGCTTCGCCACCGCCAAGCTGCTGTAAACGTGCGACTACGTTCTGTACCAGAATATCCGGAGCTGATGCGCCAGCGGTCACACCGACGCATTTCGCTTCTTTCACCCACTCTTCCTGGATATCTGCCGCATCGTCAATTAAAAACGCGCGTTTGCCCATACGCTGTGCCAGCTCCGCCAGACGGTTGGAGTTAGAGGAGTTTTTCGAACCGACCACCAACACAACTTCCGCCTGCTCTGCCAGGGCGCGTACCGCTTCCTGACGGTTAGTAGTGGCGTAGCAGATGTCATCTTTGCGGGGACCGACAATTTTCGGGAAGCGTTTACGCAGCGCGTCGATCACATCAGACGTGTCATCCACCGACAGCGTGGTTTGGGTCATAAAGGAGAGCTTCTCTTCGTTTTTGACCGTCAGTTTCCACACATCGTCCGGCGATTCAACCAGATACATCCCCCCTTCCGGGTTACTGTACTGGCCCATCGTCCCTTCCACTTCCGGGTGCCCTGCGTGACCGATGAGAATAGATTCTTCGCCACGGCGGCTGGCGCGGGCGACTTCCATATGCACTTTGGTCACCAGCGGACAGGTGGCGTCGAATACCGTCAAATCACGGCTTTTCGCTTCGTTACGTACGGCCTGGGAAACGCCATGCGCAGAGAAAATCAGGATCGCGCCGTCCGGTACTTCGCTAATCTGCTCAATAAAAATAGCCCCACGCTCGCGCAGGCTATCAACCACGTAGCGGTTGTGTACCACTTCGTGACGGACATAAATCGGTGCGCCGTAAATGGCCAGCGCGTTTTCAACAATGCTGATAGCGCGGTCTACCCCGGCACAAAAACCACGCGGGTTGGCCAACAGGATCTGCATGTTACGCCTCCAGTGCCGGATCGATTTCCAGCACTTCAATATCAAAATGAACGGTCTGCCCGGCCAGCGGATGGTTGAAATCAACGGTAATGGAGTCGCCGTTAATTTCGCGGATCACACCAGGCATCTCACTGCCATCCATTGCGGTAAAAAGCATAATTGCGCCAATTTCTGGCTCGCCTGCATCCATAAACTCACGGCGGGAGAAGTACTGAATCAGGTCCGGTGACGGCACGCCAAACGCCGCATCTGGCTCCAGCGAGAAGGTGGTTTTATCGCCCACTTTCAGCCCCAGCAGATGTTGCTCCAGCCCTTCAGAAAGAGAAGCATCACCCAGGCGGAACAGCGCCGGTTTACCGTTGTTGCGGGTAGACTCGGCGGTGGTGCCATCGTCGAGTTTTAGCGTGAAGTGCACCAGGACGGCGCTATTGCTCTGTACAGATTCAGACATGCAGGTTTGCTCTTGTATTTGAGGATTTTTGCCGGATGCGGCCTACGATTTCGCAGCAATCGGTAGGCTGCATCCGGCAGGTTTTATTATTGTTTTTTCGCTTTCGAAGGCAAAAAACCTTCCAGCACAATCAATGCCGCACCGACACAGATTGCAGTATCGGCGAGGTTGAAGGTGGCGAAATGCCAGTCGCCGACGTAGAAGTCGATCATATCGACCACAAAGCCGTGCCACAGACGGTCGAACAGGTTGCCCAGTGCGCCGCCAATAATCAGCGCGTAAGCGATATTGTTTAGCTTTTGCGTAGCCTTCGAGCGATACATCATCACCGTCAGGATCACACTAATACCAATCGCAATACCGGCAAAGAACCAACGCTGCCAGCCGCCGCTATCGGCAAGGAAACTAAACGCTGCGCCATAGTTACGCGCATAATGCAGATTAAGCGACGGGAACAGCGGAACCGTATCCCCCAGAGCAAAGTTCTGGAGGATCAGGTATTTGCTGCCCAGATCGATAATCAGCACGACCACTACCAGCCACAGCCAGCGTAGCCCTGTTGAACAGATCGATTGACTCATCAGGCAAACTTACGTTTTTCACCGTCACCGGCGACGTTGCTGACACAGCGGCCGCAGATTTCTGCGTGTTCCGCCACCTTGCCGACATCCTGGGTGTAGTGCCAGCAGCGTGGGCACTTATCACCTTCGGCTTTACTCAACGCGACTTTCAGCCCTTTGAGTACTTCGCTCTGCTGCGCATCAGCAGGTGCGTCGTTATAGTCTGCAACGGCAGCGCCAGAGGTCAACAGGACAAATCGTAATTCATCACCCAGCGCGGTCAGCTTCGCCGCCAGTTCGGGTTCTGCGTACAGCGTTACCGCCGCTTCCAGCGAGCCACCAACTTTCTTGTCGGCACGTGCCTGCTCGATGACTTTGTTCACTTCGCCACGCACTTTCAGCAGCTCGTCCCAGAACGCATCGTTCATCGCTTCGCTGTCTGCCAGACCAAACAGGCCTTCGTACCACTCACCGGTGAAGACGTATTTTTCACGTTCGCCCGGCAGGTAGCCCCACACTTCATCAGCGGTGAAGGAGAGGATCGGCGCCATCCAGCGAACCAGCGCTTCTGCGATGTGATACAGCGCAGTCTGGCAGCTACGACGCGCTACGCTATCCGCTTTCGCGGTGTACTGACGGTCTTTGATGATGTCGAGGTAGAAGGAACCCATCTCAACGGAGCAGAAGCGCATCAGACGCTGTACCACTTCGTGGAAATCGTATGCTTCGTACGCCTTGAGGATGTCTTCCTGTGCCGCTTTCGCGCAACCTACGGCCCAGCGATCCAGTACCACCATCTCTTCCGGTTTCACCATATCTTTTGCTGGATCGAAACCGTTCAGGTTTGCCAGCAGGAAGCGCGCGGTGTTACGGATACGACGATAGCTGTCGGCAGCACGTTTCAGGATCTCGTCAGAAACGGCCATTTCGCCGGTGTAGTCGGTTGATGCCACCCACAGACGCAGAATATCCGCGCCCAGTTTGTTCATCACATCCTGCGGCGAAACGGTGTTGCCGATGGATTTAGACATCTTGCGACCCTGACCATCCACGGTAAAGCCGTGGGTCAGTACCTGACGATACGGCGCTTTGCCCTTCATCGCTGTGGAGATCATCAGGGAAGACATGAACCAGCCACGGTGCTGGTCTGAACCTTCCAGATACATATCCGCTGCGTGACCGGCAAATTCCGGACGCACGTCAACAACGGAAGAGTGGGTAGATCCAGAGTCAAACCACACGTCCAGCGTATCCGGCACTTTCACGTACTGATCAGCTTCATCGCCGAGGATCTCTTTCGCATCGAGATCCCACCACGCCTGGATGCCATCAACTTCAACGCGTTTTGCCACTTCTTCCATCAGTTCGAGGGTACGCGGATGCAGCTCTTCCGTGTCTTTGTGCACGAACAGTGACATCGGTACGCCCCAGGTACGCTGACGAGAGATACACCAGTCAGGACGGTTAGCAACCATCGACTCGATACGCGCCTGGCCCCAGTCCGGGATCCACTGCACGCCTTTGATCTCTTTCAGTGACTGTGCACGCAGACCTTTCTGATCCATGCTGACGAACCACTGCGGGGTTGCACGGAAGATGATCGGCGTTTTGTGACGCCAGCAGCACGGATAGCTGTGCTGCATTTTCTCAACGTGCAGCAGCGCGCCTTTTTCCTGTAGCAGCGCAACGACAATGTCGTTCGCTTTGAAGACGTTCACACCATCCAGAGTCGGGTAAGTACCCGGCAGATAAGTGCCGTCCGGGCCAACCGGGTTAGCGGTTTCCAGGCCATATTTCTGCCCAATCACATAGTCGTCCGGGCCGTGGCCAGGCGCGGTGTGAACAGCCCCCGTACCGGCATCCAGCGTAACGTGATCGCCGAGGATTGCCGGAACGTCGAAGCCCATAAACGGATGGGTAAAGCGCAGCAGTTCCAGCTCCGCACCTTTTACCGTGCCGAGAATGGTGTAATCGGTCACGCCGATACGCTGCATTACGCTTTCAACCAGATCTTTCGCCAGAATCACGGCCTGACCGTCGATCTGCACCAGCGCATAGTCGAAATCAGGTGCAATGGAGATTGCGCGGTTTGCAGGCAGAGTCCACGGCGTAGTAGTCCAGATAACCAGCGAGATTGGGCCGTTAACGTTGCTGACGGCAAATTTCGCTTTCAGCGCATCTTGATCGACTGCCTGGAAAGCAACGTCGATGGACGGAGAGGTTTTGTCGTAATACTCAACTTCCGCTTCAGCCAGCGCAGAACGGCAGTCAACGCACCAGTGTACCGGCTTCGCACCTTTGTGCAGGTGACCGTTGCCGATGATTTTGCCCAGCGCGCGGATGATATTGGCTTCAGTTTTGAAGTCCATGGTCAGGTACGGGTGCGACCAGTCGCCCAGCACGCCCAGACGAATAAAGTCTTTGCGTTGACCGTCAACCTGGGTCGCCGCGTATTCGCGGCACTTGGCGCGGAACTCGGCGGCGGTGAATTTCTCACCCGGCTTACCGTATTCTTGCTCTACTTTCAGCTCGATCGGCAGACCGTGACAGTCCCAGCCAGGCACATATGGCGAGTCATAACCGGAAAGCCCTTTGGACTTGATGATTATGTCTTTCAGAATCTTGTTAACCGAGTGACCAATATGAATGCTGCCATTCGCATATGGAGGGCCATCATGCAGAATGAAGGTTTTTTTGCCTTTTTTAGCCGCACGAATGATGCCGTACAGATCATCATCAGTCCAACGCGCCAGCATTCCCGGTTCGCGCTTGGCGAGATCGCCACGCATCGGGAACCCTGTTTCCGGCAAATTCAGGGTTGATTTATAGTCACTCATCAGATTCTCGGTTCCGTATTTCGGTTTGATTACATAACAGGCTTAAGCCGGTTTTGTTAGCCCAAAAAATTCGCGGGCGGTTAATTCATCACGCGCAATCTGCGCTTTCAGTTCGTCCAGCGACGCAAATCGCTGCTCACTGCGTATTTTTTTACGCAGCACTACTTGTATATGGCGACCGTACAGGTCCATTGCAACATCTAACAAATGCACTTCCAGCTGCTGGCGGATACCGGCAACCGTTGGGCGCGTGCCGATGTTTGCAACGCCGGGTAACGGCTTTTCACCGAGGCCCAGCACTTCCACCGCATAAACCCCTTTCACCGGGGAGACCTGACGGCGTAGCGGTACATTCGCCGTCGGGAAACCAATGGTGCGCCCTAACTCATCACCGTGGACAACGCGCCCGGAGATGGCAAACGGGTGCCCCAATAAACTTTCCGCCAGAGCAAGGTTGTCATCTGCCAATGCCTGACGCACAGCGGTACTGCTGATACGCACGCCGCCTTCGCAAAAAGTTTGCGTACTGGTGATGTCGAAGCCGTATTCCGCGCCAGCTTTCTGTAATAACAAGAAATCACCTTCACGACCAGCGCCAAAGCGGAAATCATCACCAACAGCCAGAAATTTTACCCGCAAATGCTTTACCAGTAGATCGCTGATAAAGTTTTGCGCCGTCAGCGCCGCAAAACGCCTGTCGAAACGCACGCACAGCACATACTCCACGCCGCACTCTGCGAGGTAACGCAGTTTTTCCCGCAGTCGGGTCAGGCGTGCCGGGGCTTTATCGGTAGCAAACAGTTCCAGCGGTTGAGGCTCAAAAAGCATCACCATCACCGGTAAGTTGCGCTTGCGCCCTTCTTCCTGCAACCCCTGCAACAGCGCGCGATGACCGCGATGCACGCCGTCGAAATTACCAATAGTCAGCACACACCCTTCTTGCGGGGCCTGGCTGAGATTATGTATGCCGCGTATCAGCTTCATGTCTGGCTCAAAACAGTGAAAATCGTCCGAGTATACCTTGTACAGCGGTCAAGGTTAACCGGCGATTGAGTACTGAAATCAGAAAGAAGTGGCTTTTCATTGCCATGGCGCAAATCACGGTAAGAAACTAACGACCTGCTGCAATTTTATCGCGGAAAAGCTGTATTCACACCACGCAAGCTGGTAGAATCCTGCGCCATCACTACGTAACGAGCGCCGCCATATTAACGGCGCTTATTTGCACAAATCCATTGACAAAAGAAGGCTAAAAGGGCATATTCCTCGGCCTTTGAATTGTCCATATAGAACACATTTGGGAGTTGGACCTTGGCTAATATCAAATCAGCTAAGAAGCGCGCCATTCAGTCTGAAAAGGCTCGTAAGCACAACGCAAGCCGTCGCTCTATGATGCGTACTTTCATCAAGAAAGTATACGCAGCTATCGAAGCTGGCGACAAAGCTGCTGCACTGAAAGCATTTAACGAAATGCAACCGATCGTGGACCGTCAGGCTGCTAAAGGTCTGATCCACAAAAACAAAGCTGCACGTCATAAGGCTAACCTGACTGCGCAGATCAACAAACTGGCTTAATCGTCTTTTGTTGTCAGCTTTGTAAAAAAACCCGCGTAAGCGGGTTTTTTTATGTCTCCAGCAGGCCAAAACTGCAGCCTGCAAAGTACAAATGGTTATTTCGCGGCTGGCGTAAACAGCGCAGAGTAATCGGCATTGCAAATACGCTGTACCGCAGGGTGTTGAATCATCCTTTCGGCAAAAATCGCATGGTACTCTTCCATGACGTTCTCAACTCGCCCTATCTCCACAACCGAATTATCATTATAAAAATCATTGGCATACAGCGAAGGTGCAACGAAAATAGCGTTATGCGTCGCCCCAAAGGCTTTCATCAACGCCGCATCATCAAACTCCCCCAGAATTTCAACGTTTAAGCCCTGAGAGTTAAACCAGTTTAATAGCTTGCGTCCCAACATTGAGCGACGCCCCGGAATAAGTAAACGACGCTCTTCCAGACAGGCAGGAAACGGCTTTTCCGGCAGCGGGTTAGTGCACCAGAAACTGACGCCACACTCGCCAATTTTCATGGAAAACAGCCCTTCTTGTTGGGTGGAGTCGATCGGACAGTCAGAGATGATCATATCCAGCTTATGCTGACTCAACTGCTCTAACAGCATCTCGTGCGTCGATTCGAAACAGCGTAGATGAATCTGCTCGTCTTCTACAACTGCGGCATCCAGAACACTGCTGACCAGGCGTTTGGAAAGGGCATCAGCCACACCAACATCAAACAATAAGTTGGACTCTTTGCG
Source organism: Escherichia sp. MOD1-EC5495 (assembly GCF_002965965.1). Taxonomy (NCBI): domain Bacteria; kingdom Pseudomonadati; phylum Pseudomonadota; class Gammaproteobacteria; order Enterobacterales; family Enterobacteriaceae; genus Escherichia; species Escherichia sp. MOD1-EC5495. Next base: position 51,659 of record NZ_PTRI01000009.1, on the reverse strand, counting down.
ATAGTTGACGATATCCAGCATTTCCTGGCTTAGCGTGAACATTTTATCGGCATAGCGATAGACCAGTTCCCCCAGTTCACTGGGTTCCAGACCGCGTCCTTTACGCTTAAATAATTTCCCTTGCAGGCGCTCTTCCAGCGCCCGGATCTGTCCGGTAATGGTTTGTGGTGTTAAATAAAGCGCCTCCGCTGCGCCAACCACAGAGCCTTCTTTGTAGACATGCCAGAAGTAATACAAGTGGTTGTAATTGATATGAGACATGCTCATTTCTCTCCCTGATAAGAATGAAAAGGGAGCCATTTATGGCTCCCCGGAACATCGTCCAGTCAAACTGATGGACGTAAGCGAATGCGTAACCAGCTATATCCAATTACCGCCGAAGAGATTGAGCCAACCAGAATGCCCAATTTCGCCCAGTTAATCAGTTCTGGATCTACGCTACCAAAGGCCAGGCTGGCGATAAAGATAGACATAGTAAAACCGATACCACACAGGATACCAACCGCCATAATTTGCTGATAAGTGGTTCCCTCCGGCAAATGCGCCAGTTTCAAACGCAGCGCCAGCCAGCAGAACAAACTAATACCCAACGGCTTGCCAATCAGCAAACCGGCGATGATCCCTAATGGCAGGATGGAGGTCAGGCCATCCAGCGTCACGCCTTGCAGAGAAACGCCGGCATTGGCAAAAGCAAACAGCGGCAAAATCAGATAAGCCACCCACGGATGCAATACATGCTCCAGGCGCTTCGCCGGAGAACGTCCATGCTTCTCTTTCAATGGAATAAAGAAACCGACAATGACGCCTGCCAGCGTTGCGTGGACGCCTGATTTCAACACTGCAGTCCACAACACCACGCCGACCAGAATATAAACGCCCGTGCGGCGAACACCACAAATGTTCAGCACCGCGAGCACCGCAATTGCTACCGCTGCAACGCCAAGAGAGGCCATCGACAAGTCATTAGTGTAAAACAAGGCGATGATAATGATGGCTCCAAGATCGTCGATAATAGCCAGCGCCATCAAAAAGATCTTCAGTGCTAACGGTACACGGCTTCCCAATAACGCCAGGACACCGAGGGCAAAGGCAATATCAGTCGCTGCCGGGATTGCCCACCCTTCACGAGTGATAGGATCGGCGTAGTTAAAGGCCAAATAGAGCAATGCCGGGACAATCATCCCACCGATTGCGGCAATAACCGGAAACGCAGCCTGGCGTAAACTAGCCAGCGATCCTTGCATCAGCTCGCGTTTAACTTCCAGACCAACTAACAGGAAAAATATCGCCATTAGCGCGTCATTTATCCATAACAGCATGTTTTTATTGATTTCAAGAGAACCTACCCGCAGCTGAACCGGCGTCTCAAGAAAGTCGTGATACCATCCACTGGTTGCACCGCTGTTGGCCATAATCATCGCCAGAACAGCGGCAATGATGAGAATAATGCCTCCCGAGGCATCACTGCTAAAGAATCGATGCAGATGTTTCACTTTTTATTTCTCTTTCAGGTGAATAGATCGTTTTTACTATTTTACTCTGCACGAATCATCGTTAAAATCAGATTATAGTGTAGGAATAATTCGCTTTTAACGATCTATAAAGAAGATTGCGTCACCAGCAGAGGGAGTGTTTTTGGCGCCCGAAAGCGGTGGCTGATGACCTCAAGCCCTGATAATCATAGCTTAATGTCAAGATTTCTGAGGGGTTTATTCGGAATAAGTAATAATTAATTTGCAATAAACCGGAGCTGTTTGTTAAGGCGATATTTCAAATATCTCCAATTTATCGTCAATAATCGCAATAAAAAGCTAAATCAACGTTAAATAATTGAATCCTTTAAAAATTACGCCATAAAAATGCGAGGCGTCTTCAGGATTAGAATCGATAAAACAGAATGGATTAAAGAGAGCAGTATAATAACGGCGGGTGCTTGAGGCTGTCTGTCTCAGGCATTAGCTGGATGGCAGATAGAGAAAAGCCCCGAGTGATATTTTACCATCAACCCGAGGCCCCCTATATGCAGACCCATGTAGAGTGCCTCTTACTGACCGTAAGGTCAAGGAGAAGAGAGCAATGAAGCAGCATAAGGCGATGATAGTCGCCCTGATCGTCATCTGTATCACCGCCGTAGTGGCGGCGCTGGTAACGAGAAAAGACCTCTGTGAGGTTCACATCCGAACTGGCCAGACGGAGGTTGCTGTTTTCACGGCTTACGAATCCGAGTAAGAGCAACGGCGGGGAGCGATCCCCGCCACTTTACAGGTGCCCGCATATCTTCAACGCACCCTATTTTTTTTACCCTGGCCTGCCCACGGGCAGGCCTTTGGGGAAATTAGCGAGTCAGGTCGTCAAAAAACTTCTTCACGCCATCAAAGAAACTCTTCGAGCGTGGGCTGTTGTGCTCGCCGGTTGGGCCACCGAAGCTTTCTTGCAGCTCTTGCAGCAGCTGTTTCTGCTTCTCGTTCAGACCTACCGGTGTTTCGACGACAACGCGGCACAGCAAATCGCCCTGTGCACCGCCGCGAACAGACTTGACGCCTTTACCGCGCATACGGAACAACTTACCGGTCTGGGTTTCGCCAGGCACTTTCAGTTTTACGCGACCATCAAGGGTCGGCACTTCGATTTCACCGCCCAACGCTGCCATTGCGAAGTTGATCGGTACTTCGCAATACAGGTTGTTGCCTTCACGCTCGAAAATCGGGTGCTGTTTAACCTGAACCTGAACGTACAGATCGCCTGCCGGTGCGCCATGTTCGCCTGCTTCACCTTCGCCCGCAAGACGGATGCGGTCTCCAGTATCCACCCCTGCCGGGATTTTAACGGACAGCGTTTTGCTACGCTCAACACGGCCATGACCATGGCATTTGTTGCACGGATCTTTGATAAGCGTACCGCGCCCCTGACAGTGCGGACAGGTCTGCTGTACAGCGAAGAAGCCTTGGCGCATTTGCACCTGACCAGAACCATGACAGGTCGGACAGGTCTGCGGCTGCGTGCCTGGTTTTGCACCGCTACCGTGGCAAACGTCACACTCTTCCAGAGTCGGAATGCGGATCTCTTTGGTCACGCCACGTACAGCTTCTTCGAGGGTGAGCTCCATGTTATAGCGTAAATCAGCACCACGCGCCGCACGTTGACGACCACGTCCGCCGCCAAAAATATCGCCGAAAACGTCACCAAAAATATCGCTGAAGTCTGCGCCGCCGCCAAAACCGCCGCCGCCCATGCCGCCTTGCTCAAACGCCGCATGACCGTACTGATCATATGCCGCGCGTTTTTGCGAGTCGGTCAGAACTTCATAAGCTTCCTTGATCTCTTTAAATTTCGCCTCGGCCTCTTTGTCACCCTGGTTACGGTCCGGGTGATATTTCATGGCCAGGCGTTTATAGGCCTTTTTGATTTCACGCTCTTCCGCTGTTTTGGAAACGCCTAAAATCTCGTAATAATCTTGCTTAGCCATTTTTTTTGATTTGCCCCTAGATGAATGCACGGGCGGAGAGGAAAATCCCCTTCGCCCGTGTCAGTATAATTACCCGTTTATAGGGCGATTATTTTTTGTCTTTGACTTCTTCAAACTCGGCGTCGACAACATCGTCATCTTTCGCGTTGTTTGCAGAAGCATCAGCACCAGCAGTCTGCTGCTGTGCATGTTGCTGCTGGGCGATTTCCATCAGTTTCTGGGAAACCTGTGCCAGTTCCTGCATTTTCGCTTCGATAGCGGCTTTGTCTTCACCTTTCAGAGCAGTTTCCAGTGCAGTCAGCGCAGACTCGATAGCAGTTTTGTCGTCAGCCGGCAGTTTGTCGCCAGCTTCTTCAACCTGCTTACGGGTGCTGTGCAGCAGATGGTCGCCCTGGTTGCGAGTCTGTACCAGCTCTTCAAACTTACGGTCTGCTTCGGCGTTAGCTTCCGCGTCGCGTACCATTTTCTGGATTTCATCTTCGTTCAGACCAGAAGAAGCCTTGATGGTGATCTTCTGCTCTTTACCGCTGTTTTTGTCTTTTGCGGAAACGTGCAGGATACCGTCAGCATCGATATCGAAGGTAACTTCGATCTGCGGCATACCGCGCGGAGCCGGGTTGATACCATCCAGGTTGAACTGACCCAGAGATTTGTTATCAGCCGCACGTTTACGTTCACCCTGCAGCACGTGGATGGTTACCGCAGACTGGTTGTCTTCAGCGGTAGAGAACACCTGGCTGTGCTTGGTCGGGATAGTGGTGTTTTTCGCGATCAGCGTCGTCATCACACCACCCATGGTTTCGATACCCAGAGACAGCGGGGTAACGTCCAGCAGCAGTACGTCTTTCACGTCGCCAGTCAGTACACCACCCTGAACGGCAGCACCGATTGCCACAGCTTCGTCCGGGTTAACGTCTTTACGCGGCTCTTTACCAAAGAACTCAGCAACTTTCTTCTGAACCATTGGCATACGAGTCTGACCACCAACGAGGATAACATCGTCGATATCAGATACGGACAGGCCAGCGTCCTGCAGAGCAACTTTCAGCGGCTCAATGGAACGGTTCACCAGGTCTTCGACCAGGCTTTCCAGTTTTGCACGAGTCACTTTGATGTTCATGTGTTTCGGACCGGTCGCGTCTGCGGTGATGTACGGCAGGTTAACGTCGGTCTGCTGAGCGGAAGACAGTTCAATTTTCGCTTTTTCTGCCGCTTCTTTCAGACGCTGCATTGCCAGCGGATCGTTGCGCAGGTCAATGCCCTGATCTTTCTTGAATTCTTCAACCAGGTAGTTGATCAGACGGCTGTCGAAGTCTTCACCACCCAGGTGGGTATCACCGTTGGTTGCCAGAACTTCGAAGGTTTTTTCGCCATCAACTTCGTCGATTTCGATAATGGAAATATCGAAAGTACCACCACCCAGGTCATAAACCGCGATAGTGCGGTTGCCAGTACCTTTGTCCAGACCGTAAGCCAGTGCAGCAGCGGTCGGTTCGTTGATGATACGTTTTACTTCCAGACCAGCGATACGGCCTGCGTCTTTAGTTGCCTGACGCTGAGCATCGTTAAAGTATGCCGGTACAGTGATAACTGCTTCAGTTACCGGTTCGCCCAGGTAATCTTCTGCAGTTTTCTTCATTTTTTTCAGCACTTCAGCAGAAATCTGCGGCGGTGCCATTTTCTGGCCTTTAACTTCGACCCATGCGTCGCCGTTATCAGCAGCAATAATTTTGAATGGCATGATGGAAACATCACGCTGTACTTCTTCGTCCTGGAAGCGGCGGCCAATCAGGCGTTTAATCGCAAACAGGGTGTTTTGCGGGTTCGTCACTGCCTGACGTTTAGCCGGCTGACCAACCAGAGTTTCACCATCCTGGGTATAGGCAATGATAGAAGGCGTGGTGCGATCGCCTTCGGCGTTCTCCAGCACACGAGGAGTGGTGCCATCCATAATCGCTACACAAGAGTTGGTAGTACCCAGGTCGATACCAATTATTTTACCCATCTAAACGTCTCCACTATATATTCGGTCATCATGTGGTTGTGAGTCTGTAATAGGGGCGAAACGTCTGGTTTCAACTGCCCAATTTCATTTTTTTGCAGACTCACTCACTGCGGTTGACTACTAAATGGGGTCGTAACCCACGTCATCAAGGGGGAGATGCAAAAATTTTTTGTGCTTTTGCGCAGAAATTTCACGATATGCCGGAAGAACTGAAAAAAAAGGGATCAATAACATTCACGTAAATAATGAATTTTACACAAATTATTCACTAGAAAATTGTAATAAAAAGAAAAGATTACGTACCTGAATCTTCTTTTAGTCAGCAGTAAACTAATGGCTATTCTTCCCCCGACTACTCCCCGCTAAGAGAATCTTAATGAAATCCATTTTTATGATTTCCGCCAGCCTCGTGCTCGGCCTGATGCTGTGCTGCACCGCGCAGGCCAACGACCATAAAATCCTCGGCGTCATTGCCATGCCGCGTAACGAGACCAACGATCTGACGTTGAAACTCCCCGTTTGCCGCATTGTAAAACGCATACAACTCACTGCCGATCATGGCGATTTACAGTTAAGTGCCGCGTCGGTTTATTTCAAAGCAGCCCGTAGCGCCAGCCAAAGCCTGAACATTCCGGCTGAAATCAAAGAAGGGCAAACCACCGGCTGGATCAACATTAACAGCGATAACGACAACAAACGCTGCGTGTCAAAAATCACCTTTTCCGGTCATACGGTGAACTCATCGGATATGGCCACGCTGAAAATTATCGGCGACGACTAACCTTTTAATACAGAAGCCACAATGACATGAACGTCAACTATCTACATGATTCGGACTTAGATTTTCTACAGCATTGCAGCGAAGAACAGCTGGCAAACTTTACCCGCTTACTCACTCATAATGAAAAAGGCAAAACCCGCCTGTCCAGCGTATTAATGCGCAACGAACTGTTTAAATCGATGGAAGGGCATCCCGAGCAGCATCGCCGCAACTGGCAGCTAATTGCTGGGGAATTACAACATTTTGGCGGCGATAGCATCGCTAACAAACTGCGCGGACACGGCAAACGGTATCGCGCTATTTTACTCGATGTCTCCAAACGGCTGAAACTGAAAGCCGATAAAGAGATGTCTACCTTTGAAATTGAGCAACAGTTACTCGAACATTTTCTGCGCAATACCTGGAAGAAAATGGACGAGACGCATAAAAAGGAGTTTTTGCAGGCCGTTAACGCGAAGGTTAACGAACTGGAAGAGCTGCTGCCGTTATTGATGAAAGACAAACAACTGGCCAAAGGCGTGTCGCATCTGCTTTCCAGCCAGCTGACCCGCATTTTGCGTACCCACGCTGCGATGAGCGTGCTTGGGCATGGTCTGCTACGCGGCGCGGGTCTGGGAGGGTCGGTGGGTGCAGCATTAAATGGGGTTAAAGCCGTTAGCGGCACTGCCTTTCGGGTGACAATTCCAGCGGTGTTGCAAATCGCCTGTCTGCGGCGAATGGTTAGCGCCACTCAGCCCTGATACCTGACACAGGGGAAAATTTTCATTTTCCCCTCAAAAGATCATAGACACTGCTCCATTGGCTGATTATTATGCCGCGCCCTGAAAACACTACAGTTATTCAGGGAAATTATTTCACCATTCATTCGATGATGATTTTGAGGAATTATGGGCAACACTAAGTTGGCTAATCCGGCACCGCTGGGCCTGATGGGCTTCGGCATGACCACCATTCTGCTTAACCTGCACAACGTGGGTTATTTCGCCCTGGACGGTATTATTCTTGCTATGGGCATCTTCTACGGCGGCATCGCGCAAATTTTTGCCGGTCTGCTGGAGTACAAAAAAGGCAATACTTTCGGTTTAACCGCCTTTACCTCTTACGGTTCTTTCTGGCTGACGCTGGTTGCGATTCTGCTGATGCCGAAACTGGGTCTGACCGATGCGCCAAATGCACAGTTCCTTGGTGTCTACCTGGGTCTGTGGGGCGTATTTACGCTGTTTATGTTCTTCGGCACGCTGAAAGGCGCACGCGTTCTGCAATTCGTTTTCTTTAGCCTGACCGTGCTGTTTGCCCTGCTGGCGATCGGTAACATTGCCGGTAACGCCGCAATCATCCACTTTGCCGGCTGGATTGGTCTGATCTGCGGTGCCAGCGCAATCTATCTGGCGATGGGTGAAGTACTGAACGAGCAGTTTGGTCGTACCGTTCTGCCGATTGGTGAATCCCACTAATTGTTTTGAGATCCCCCCGCTCGGGGGGATTTTTTTATTCGCTAACGTCGCGTCTTGCACTCTTCGGTCTGAATGCAGCAACCACTTCTGGTGCCGTTTCAACGTATGGCCCTTCCAGCAACTGAATGCAGTACGGTACGCTGGCAAAAATACCGTGTACCACAACGTTACCCTCAGCGTCCTTCACACCTTCCAGCGTCTCTTTAATAGACTTGGGCTGACCGGGTAAGTTAAGGATCAGCGCCTGTTTGCGAATCACGCCCACCTGACGCGAAAGGATCGCAGTTGGTACAAAATGCAGGCTGATCTGGCGCATCTGTTCACCAAAGCCCGGCATCTCGCGGTCCGCTACTGCCAGCGTCGCATCGGGCGTTACGTCACGACGCGCCGGGCCAGTTCCGCCCGTGGTGAGCACCAGATGGCAACTCATTTCATCCACCAGCTCACACAACGTTTGCTCGATGATCGCCTGCTCATCGGGGATTAAGCGGGTTTCCAGTTCAAACGGCGTGGTGAGCGCCGATGTCAGCCATTCTTCCAGTGCAGGGATACCTTTATCCTGATAAACGCCGCTGGACGCGCGATCAGAGATGGAAACTAAGCCGATACGTAAAGTATTCATCAAGATTTTTCCGTTTAAACAGTCTCGTTAAACAGAATGATACACTGCGAAGGGAGTGACAGACAGGCTTCAGAAGAGGTAGCGTGACCGACTTCCCGGTCACGCTAAGAATGATTACAGCAGATCGCCGATCATTTTTTCCAGTTTTTCCTGGTCAACAGCAAACTTACGGATACCTTCCGCCAGTTTATCTACTGCCATTGGATCCTGGTTGTGCTGCCACAGGAACTCGGACTCGGTGATGCGCGCCGGACGCGCTTTCACTTCGCCGGTGTAAGACAGTTTACGTTCGATAGCCCCTTCGCTCTCAGCCAGCTCTTTCAGCAGTGCCGGTGCGATGGTCAGACGGTCGCAGCCTGCCAGTTCCAGAATTTCGCCGATATTACGGAAGCTTGCGCCCATAACCACGGTTTCATAACCGTGCTCTTTGTAGTACTGGTAGATTTCCGATACAGATACCACGCCCGGATCTTCTGCCGGAGCGTACTCTTTCTTATCGGTATTGGCTTTGTACCAATCCAGAATACGACCAACGAACGGAGAGATCAGGAACACGCCCGCTTCCGCACAAGCACGCGCCTGAGCGAAGGAGAACAGCAGAGTCAGGTTACAGTTGATACCTTCTTTTTCCAGCTGTTCAGCAGCACGGATACCCTGCCAGGTAGACGCCAGTTTGATCAGAATACGATCGTTGCTGATGCCCGCATCGTTGTAGAGTTTGATCAGGCGTTTTGCTTTCGCAATTGACGCTTCAGTGTCATAAGAAAGACGCGCATCAACCTCAGTGGAGATACGGCCAGGAACCAGTTTCAGGATTTCCAGACCAATGTTTACGGCCAGTTTGTCAGTCGCGTCCACGATTTGCTGTGCGCGATCGTTGCTCTGCTGTTTCGCCCATGCGACAGCATCATCAATCAACTTGCGGTATTCCGGAATCTGCGCTGCATTAAGAATGAGAGAAGGGTTGGTTGTGGCATCCTGCGGTTGATACAGCTTCATTGCCGCGATGTCCCCAGTGTCGGCCACTACAGTGGTGTACTGACGAAGGGAGGTCAATTTGTCCGTCATGATAGTATTTCTCTTTAAACAGCTTGTTAGGGGGATGTAACCGGTCTGCCCTGATGATATCACGACGCAACGACAGCGCAACCGCAGACGAGAGGGTTATAGCCAGGCGAGACTGTTTAGGTTTTCTGACACTGCGTTGATATCGCTCGCCATTTTTAAACAAAAACTCGAGTATGTTACCCAAGCGTTATCTACCAATGCACATCGTATATAATTCTTAATCAATTGGTAACGTTTACACAGGAATGTAACCGCGTGCCGGCGACAAGAGGGATACGAATGCCTGATTTTTTCTCTTTTATTAACAATGTCCTATGGGGATCAGTGATGATCTACCTGCTCTTCGGTGCAGGTTGCTGGTTCACTTTTCGCACCGGATTCGTTCAGTTTCGCTATATTCGCCAGTTTGGCAAAAGTCTCAAAAATAGCGTTCATCCCCAACCGGGTGGCTTAACCTCTTTTCAGTCACTGTGCACCAGCCTTGCCGCGCGCGTCGGCAGCGGTAACCTCGCAGGTGTTGCGTTGGCCATTACTGCCGGTGGACCCGGTGCTATCTTCTGGATGTGGATTGCCGCATTTATCGGCATGGCGACCTCTTTTGCAGAATGTTCCCTTGCCCAGCTTTATAAAGAACGTGACGCTAATGGGCAGTTTCGCGGTGGTCCAGCATGGTATATGGCGCGTGGATTGGGGATGCGCTGGATGGGCGTGCTATTCGCTATCTTTTTGCTCATTGCCTACGGATTGATTTTCAGCGGTGTTCAGGCAAACGCCGTTGCCCGCGCGATGAATTTTGCGTTTGATGTTCCACCATTAGTAACTGGCATCATTCTCGCCGTCTTTACCCTGTTGGCGATAACCCACGGTATTCATGGCGTAGCCCGACTGATGCAATGGTTTGTCCCCGCGATGGCATTAATCTGGGTACTCGCCAGTCTGGTCATTTGTGCGATGAATATCGAGCAACTTCCTCACGTCATTTGGTCTATTTTTGAAAGCGCCTTTGGCTGGCAGGAAGCGGCAGGCGGCGCGGCGGGCTACACCCTGAGTCAGGCGGTTACAAACGGCTTTCAGCGCAGTATGTTTTCTAATGAGGCGGGAATGGGTTCGACACCAAACGCAGCGGCGGCAGCGGCATCCTGGCCGCCGCATCCGGCTGCGCAAGGCATTGTCCAGATGATCGGCATTTTTATCGACACCCTGGTCATCTGCACGGCGAGCGCCATGCTGATATTACTGGCCGGAAACGGTACAACCTATATGCCGCTGGAGGGTATACAACTTCTCCAGAAAGCGATGCAAGCACTAATGGGTTCCTGGGGGGCAGAGTTTGTCACAATAGTGGTAATTCTGTTTGCCTTCAGCTCCATCGTCGCCAATTACATTTATGCAGAAAATAACCTTTTCTTTTTACGCCTGAACTGCCCCAAAGCGATCTGGTGCCTGCGTATCTGCATCTTTACCACCGTGATTGGTGGCACGCTACTTAGCCTACCCATGATGTGGCAACTGGCTGATATTATTATGGCGTGTATGGCTATCACTAATCTGACCGCTATTTTGCTGCTCTCTCCGGTAGTGCATACCATTGCCAGTGATTATCTTCGCCAGCGTAAACTTGGTGTGCGTCCGGTGTTTGATCCACTGCGCTACCCAGATATCGACCAGCAACTCGCGCCTGATACGTGGGATGATGTTTCGCGGGACTAATCACAACTATCGATCAATTCATCCGCTTTTTTTGCTACAGTCGCTGTAAATTTCCTGCAAGGACTGGATATGCTGATTCTGATTTCACCTGCGAAAACGCTTGATTATCAAAGCCCGTTGGCTACCACGCGCTATACGTTGCCGGAGCTGTTAGATCACTCACAGCAGCTTATTCACGAAGCGCGGAAGCTGACGCCCCCGCAGATTAGCACGCTGATGCGCATCAGCGACAAACTGGCAGGTATCAACGCCGCTCGCTTTCATGACTGGCAGCCAGATTTCACGCCAGAGAATGCCCGACAGGCGATTCTGGCGTTCAAAGGCGATGTCTACACCGGTTTACAGGCCGAAACCTTCGGTGAAGACGATTTCGCTTTTGCCCAGCAGCATTTGCGTATGCTTTCCGGTTTGTATGGCGTACTGCGCCCGCTCGATTTAATGCAGCCATATCGTCTGGAGATGGGTATCCGTCTTGAGAACGCCAGGGGTAAAGATCTGTACCAATTCTGGGGTGATGTGATCACCAACAAGCTGAACGAGGCGCTCGAAGCGCAAGGCGATCAGGTAGTGATTAACCTGGCATCAGATGAGTATTTTAAATCAGTGAAACCGAAGAAACTGAATGCTGAGATTATCAAGCCGGTGTTCCTCGATGAGAAGAACGGTAAGTTTAAGGTTATTAGCTTCTACGCTAAGAAAGCGCGTGGCCTGATGAGTCGTTTTATTATTGAAAATCGCCTGACCAAACCAGAGCAACTGACTGGTTTTAATAGTGAAGGTTACTTCTTCGATGAAGCCAGCTCCAGCAATGGCGAACTGGTGTTTAAACGCTACGAACTGCGTTAAGTTTGTGGTAAATGCCGGATGCGGCGTAAACGCCTTATCCGGTCTACAAAACATGTAGATTCAATATATTGTAGAGATCACGTAGGCCTGATAAGCGTAGCGCATCAGGCAATTTGGCGTTTGTCATCAGTCTCAAATGCCGGAGGTCATCCGGCATTTATATTTACCGATGGTGACTGTCCGGACCTGGACGATGATCGCCGCCGTGATCGTGTCGATGATCTCCACGGTGATCATTTCGATGATCATTATACCAATTATGACGCGGCGATCCGTGTGGGTGCCAGCGATTGTCTCGCCATTCATAATTTCGATACCACCAGTCACGGTCACGCCAGTAACCGCCATCCCAGTAGTAACCACGGTGGTCGCGATCGCCAATCTGTAATGTCACTGAAGGTACTAGCATTATTTCCCCAGCCTGCGCTGCCATAGGAGCGACCAGAATCAGGGAAAGTGCGAGTAGGATAGGTTGCATCTTTTTCACAGGTGACTCCTTTTATCATTGCCAGTTATGGGCCGATATCAGGAGCTTACGGTAAAAGAATCCCCGTTGTCATTCTCTACAATTGAAAGAGCTAAGTTACCGCATTTATTGAAAATTTCTCCTTTTTTTCTGTCGATTTTTCTCATGTTTTCTCCATAAAAAAGCCGAACTGCATAAACGCAAGTCCGGCCATTTTCAGGAAATTAATGGATACTACTTATGATTCATCATCAGCTTGCGCAACGCGGCGAAATCGGCGGGCAGATAATGAGAAAGCAGCGGTAATTCAGCTCGTTCTGCCAGCTCTTTTGGCAGCGCCAGCGATTCACCGAGAATCGCTTCCACACTCTCTTTAAACTTCGCCGGATGTGCGGTGCCGAGGAACAGACCATATTCGCCTGGATGCAACTGGTCACGCAGCGCACGGTAAGCCACAGCAGCGTGCGGTTCTGAGGTATAGCCCAGCTCTTTTAACTCGCGCATCGTCTGTTGCGTGGTTTCATCATCCACCGCTGCATAACCCAGCTCTTTCAGTTGCCAGACTTTCCGGCGGAACAACTCTTCCACACGCGGCCAGTTATTCGGCTGGCTAACATCCATCGCATTGGATAACGTCGCCTGGGTGGCTTTTGGCGACCACTGCCCGTCGTGCAGGAAACGCGGCACTGTATCGTTCACGTTAGTGGCAGCGATAAAACGCTTCACCGGCAGACCGAGAGATTTCGCCAGCAGGCCTGCCGTCAAATCGCCGAAGTTACCGCTCGGCACCGAGACAACCAGCTGGTTGCGCGCTTCCTGCGGCAACTGCGCCACAGCTTCAAAGTAGTAGCAAATTTGTGCCAGCAAGCGGCTGATGTTAATGGAGTTAGCGGAGTTTAACCCCAGCGCCACTTTCAGTTCTTCATCATCAAACGCCTGCTTCACCAGAGCCTGACAGGCATCGAAATCGCCGTCGATGGCAACGGTTTCAATATTGCCGCCCAGCGTACAGAACAGCTTTTCTTGCAGGGGACTGATTTTGCCGCGCGGATAGAGGATAACCACTTTTACATTCGGTAAACCGTAGAAAGCGTGAGCCACTGCCGACCCGGTATCGCCGGAGGTTGCAGTCAGAATGGTCACTGGCTTATCGCCCGCTATGTGGGTCAGCATTTGCGCCATAAAGCGACCGCCGAAATCTTTAAATGCCAGCGTTGGCCCGTGGAACAGTTCCAGACAACCGACATCGCTTTCAACTTTGGCAACCGGAGCCGGAAAGGCAAACGCCGCGCGAACGCGCTCTTCCAGTGCGTCCTGCGGGATTTCATCACCAATAAACGCCGAAAGGATCTTCGCGCTACGGGTGACGAAATCCAGTTTCAGCATCTCATCAATTTCGGTCAGGCCGAATTCCGGCAGATCGTGCGGAAAAAACAGCCCCTGATTTTTGCCCAACCCCTGCGTTACGGCTTGCGCAAAGCTGACCTGCTCGTTGTGATCTTTCAGATTGTAGAGTTTCATTTATTTTTCCAGTACTCGTGCGCCCGCCGTATCCAGCCGGCAAATATGAACAAAACCTTCCTGATTTTGCAGGTAGTTCTTACCCAACCAGTCGGCAACGCGCTGGGCGGTATCCGGCTTGTCACACAAAGCGAACAAGGTCGGACCGGAGCCAGAGATACCGCTCGCTACCGCGCCGATTTCCGCAACCGCCTGCCGCGCCTGCCGGAAGCCAGGCAGTAACCGTTCACGGTAGGGTTCAGCGATAACATCTTTCATCAGCTTCGCGGCAAGCTCAGGCTGACGGGAATAGCAGGCGTGAATGAAGCCTGCCAGATGTCGCCCGTGCGCAATGCAATCCTGGCGGCGATACTGCGCCGGTAAAATAGCCCGGGCTTCTGCCGTCGAGACTTTAATCCCCGGATACGCCAGCACCCACAGCCACTCATCAAACCCGGGCACTTGCTGGCTGATGATGTCGTTTTCTTCGATCATCAACTGCATACCACCAAGAAAACACGGTGCCACGTTGTCATAATGAATGCTGCCAGAGATACGCCCTTCCAGCTCGCCCATCAAGGCCAGTAAGCGGGTATCATTGAGCGGCTTGCCGCAGTGTTCATTCATCGCTACCAGTGCCGCGACCACCGAACAGGCGCTGGAACCTAAGCCAGAACCGATCGGCATATTCTTTTCCAGGGTCATCGCCACTGGAATTTGCTTGCCCAATTCCTGGCAAAAACGCTCCCAGCACTGATAAACGATATTTTCTCGTGGCTCTGACGGTAGCTTGTCGGCAAACCGTCCAAGGTTGTTGAGACTGAATGTCTCTGCCGCATCAACCGTCACCACATCCCCAAGCAACTCGCCATCAACAGGCGTTACCGCCGCGCCGAGCACATCAAACCCAACGCTCATATTGGCACTGGAAGCCGGAGCATAAACTTTAACCATGTCAGACTCCTAACTTCCATGAGAGGGTGCGTAGCAAATCGGCAAAGACACCGGCAGCCGTAACGTCATTGCCCGCCCCATATCCGCGCAGAACCAACGGCAGCGGCTGATAATAGTGGCTATAGAAGGCCAGGGCATTTTCGCCATTTTTCACTTTGAACAGCGGATCGTTACCATCCACTTCAGCAATTTTCACGCGGCAGACGCCATCGTCATCAATATTGCCAACATAACGCAAAACTTTGCCCTCATCACGAGCCTTCGCCACGCGTGCGGCAAAGAGATCGTCGAGCTGTGACAGATTCGCCATAAAAGCTGCAACATCACCCTCTGCGTTAAACTCTGCGGGCAGCACAGGTTCGATCTCAATATCCGCTAATTCCAGTTCACGTCCAGTTTCACGGGCGAGAATCAACAGTTTGCGCGCCACATCCATACCAGAAAGATCATCACGCGGATCCGGCTCGGTATAGCCCATTTCCCGCGCCAGCGTGGTCGCCTCGGAGAAACTCATGCCTTCGTCTAACTTGCCGAAGATATAAGAAAGCGAACCTGAAAGAATGCCGGAGAACTTCATCAACTCATCACCTGCGTTGAGCAGGTTTTGCAGATTCTCAATGACCGGTAATCCCGCACCGACGTTGGTGTCATAGAGGAATTTACGCCGCGACTTTTCCGCCGCGTAACGCAACTGGTGGTAATAATCCATCGACGAGGTGTTGGCCTTTTTGTTCGGAGTCACCACGTGGAAACCTTCGCGGAGGAAGTCGGCATATTGATCCGCCACCGCCTGGCTGGAGGTGCAGTCAACAATAACCGGATTCAGCAGATGATATTCTTTCACCAGGCGAATTAAGCGCCCAAGGTTGAACGGCTCTTTAGCTTGCGCCAGTTCTTCCTGCCAGTTTTCCAGGTTAAGACCATGCACATTGGTCAGCAACGCCTTCGAGTTGGCAACGCCACAGACTCGTAAATCAATATGTTTACTCTTCAGCCAGCTTTGCTGACGCTTCAGTTGCTCCAGCAGCGCGCCGCCAACGCCACCGACGCCAATCACAAACACTTCGATAACCTGATCGGTATTGAACAGCATCTGATGAGTAACGCGCACGCCAGTGGTCGCATCATCGTTATTTACCACCACGGAGATTGAACGTTCAGAAGACCCTTGGGCAATGGCGACAATGTTGATATTAGCGCGAGCCAGCGCGGCAAAGAATTTCGCCGAGATCCCACGCAGCGTGCGCATACCATCGCCCACCACCGAGATAATAGCCAGCCGTTCTGTCACTGCCAGCGGCTCCAGTAAGCCTTCTTTCAGTTCAAGATAGAACTCTTCCTGCATTGCCCGTTCAGCTCGCACACAGTCGCTTTGTGGAACGCAGAAACTGATGCTGTATTCGGAAGACGATTGCGTAATCAGCACCACTGAAATGCGGGCGCGTGACATTGCTGCAAAGACGCGCGCCGCCATGCCGACCATCCCTTTCATTCCGGGACCAGAAACGCTGAACATCGCCATGTTATTCAGATTGGAAATACCCTTGACCGGTAATTCATCTTCATCACGGCTGGCACCAATGAGCGTCCCTGGCGCTTGTGGATTTCCGGTGTTTTTAATCAGGCAAGGGATCTGGAACTGAGCGATGGGGGTAATGGTGCGGGGGTGAAGAACTTTAGCGCCGAAATAGGAAAGCTCCATCGCTTCCTGATAGGACATCGACTTTAACAACCTCGCATCGGGCACCTGACGCGGGTCGCAGGTATAGACCCCGTCGACGTCCGTCCAGATTTCGCAACAATCGGCACGTAAACAAGCAGCCAGCACCGCAGCGGAGTAGTCGGAACCATTGCGTCCCAGCACCACCAGTTCGCCTTTTTCATTACCGGCGGTGAAGCCTGCCATCAGCACCATGTGGTCAGCCGGAATGCGGCTTGCAGCAATACGGCGGGTGGATTCAGCAATATCGACGGTAGATTCGAGGTAGTGACCGACAGCCAGCAGTTTTTCGACTGGATCGATAACGGTAACGTTGTGACCGCGCGCTTCCAGTACACCGGCCATAATGGCGATCGACATTTTTTCACCACGGCAGATCAACGCAGCGTTGATGCTGTCCGGGCACTGTCCCAACAGGCTGATACCATGCAGAACATGTTTGATTTGGGCAAATTCTTGATCGACGAAAGTTTTCAGTTGCGCCAGCGGAAAACCCGGCTGGGCGGCGGCGAGTCCCGTCAGAAGTTCGGCAAAAATACGTTCGGCATCGCTGATATTAGGCAAAGCATCCTGGCCGCTAATCGTTTTTTCAATCATCGCCACCAGATGGTTGGTTATTTTGGCGGGAGCAGAGAGGACTGTAGCCACCTGCCCCTGCCTGGCATTGCTTTCCAGAATATCGGCAACCCGCAGAAAACGTTCTGCATTTGCCACTGATGTACCGCCGAACTTCAACACTCGCATGGTTGTTACCTCGTTATCTTTGGTCGAAAAAAAAGCCCGCACTGTCAGGTGCGGGCTTTTTTCTGTGTTTCCTGTACGCGTCAGCCCGCACCGTTACCTGTGGTAATGGTGATGGTGGTGGTAATGGTGGTGCTGATGCGTTTCATGGATGTTGTGTACTCTGTAATTTTTATCTGTCTGTGCGCTATGCCTATATTGGTTAAAGTATTTAGTGACCTAAGTCAATAAAATTTTAATTTACTCACGGAAGGCAACCAGTTCATAAGCTGCTGGCAGGTACTCTTTTTTTAATCCACTCAGAGACAGATTTCCCGTTGCAGTCAGAATGAAAACCTAAAAACCACATGACGTGGCGTTTTTTATTTGGTGATATTTTTTTCAATATCATGCAACAAACGATGCAACATTGCGGTATCCCGTTGCTCTAAAAGCCCCAGACGTTGCTGTAACCAGTCGACCAGTTTTGTGTCATCTGCCACCGCTAACGTCGTTAACAACGACATGGCACGTTCGCGTAAAGCGCGCAGTTGATGTTGGTCTGCCGTTGCGTTACTTTTCGTCGGTTGTTGTATTAATGTTGCTAATTGATAGCAATAGACCATCACCGCCTGCCCCAGATTGAGCGAAGGGTAATCTGCCACCATTGGCACACCGGTAAGAATATCAGCCAGTGCCAGTTCCTCGTTGGTCAGCCCGGAATCTTCACGACCAAAGACCAGCGCCACGTGATTCATCCACGCCGATTTTTCTTCCAACAATGGCACCAGTTCCACCGGTGTCGCGTAGTAATGATATTTCGCCCGACTACGCGCTGTGGTGGCAACAGTGAAATCTACGTCATGTAACGATTCAGCCAGCGTTGAAAAAACTTTAATATTATCAATAATATCACCGGATCCATGTGCAACCCATCGGGTGGCTGGCTCCAGGTGTGCCTGACTATCGACAATCCGCAGTTCGCTAAAACCCATCGTTTTCATTGCCCGCGCTGCTGCCCCAATATTTTCTGCTCTGGCGGGTGCGACCAGAATAATCGTCAAACGCATGTTGCTACTCTTCTTGACCAAATAACCGCGAATAGAGTGATGAATGTCAACTTACTGCGCGGAGAGAATTTACAAAATATTAACGCAAGTCGCAGAAAAAGCCCTTTACTTAACTTAAAAAAAGCTAAACTATTTCTTGACTGTACTAACCGTTCAATTGTTAAAAAACGCTACATATCTTTCTGTTTACTTAGGATAATTTTATAAAAAATAAATCTCGACAATTGGATTCACCACGTTTATTAGTTGTAGGATGCAACTAGTTGGATTATTAAAATAATGTGACGAAAGCTAGCATTTAGATACGATGATTTCATCAAACTGTTAACGTGCTACAATTGAACTTGATATATGTCAACGAAGCGTAGTTTTATTGGGTGTCCGGCACGTCTTAGCCTGTTATGTCGCTGTTAAAATGGTTAGGATGACAGCCGTTTTTGACACTGTCGGGTCCTGAGGGAAAGTACCCACGACCAAGCTAATGATGTTGTTGACGTTGATGGAAAGTGCATCAAGAACGCAATTACGTACTTTAGTCATGTTACGCCGATCATGTTAATTTGCAGCATGTATCAGGCAGGTCAGGGACTTTTGTACTTCCTGTTTCGATTTAGTTGGCAATTTAGGTAGCAAACATGCAGACCCCGCACATTCTTATCGTTGAAGACGAGTTGGTAACACGCAACACGTTGAAAAGTATTTTCGAAGCGGAAGGCTATGATGTTTTCGAAGCGACAGATGGCGCGGAAATGCATCAGATCCTCTCTGAATATGACATCAACCTGGTGATCATGGATATCAATCTGCCGGGTAAGAACGGTCTTCTGTTAGCGCGTGAACTGCGCGAGCAGGCGAATGTTGCGTTGATGTTCCTGACTGGCCGTGACAACGAAGTCGATAAAATTCTCGGCCTCGAAATCGGTGCAGACGATTACATCACCAAACCGTTCAACCCGCGTGAACTGACTATCCGTGCACGCAACTTGCTGTCTCGTACCATGAATCTGGGTACTGTCAGCGAAGAACGTCGTAGCGTTGAAAGCTACAAGTTCAATGGTTGGGAACTGGACATCAACAGCCGTTCGTTGATCGGCCCTGATGGCGAGCAGTACAAACTGCCGCGCAGCGAGTTCCGCGCCATGCTTCACTTCTGTGAAAACCCAGGCAAAATTCAGTCTCGTGCTGAACTGCTGAAGAAAATGACCGGCCGTGAGCTGAAGCCGCACGACCGTACTGTAGACGTGACAATCCGTCGTATTCGTAAGCATTTCGAATCTACGCCGGATACGCCGGAAATCATCGCCACCATTCACGGTGAAGGTTATCGCTTCTGCGGTGATCTGGAAGATTAATCGGCTTACCACCGTCAAAAAAACGGCGCTTTTTAGCGCCGTTTTTATTTTCAACATTATTTCCAGATGCGTAACTCATCGTCCGTTGTGACTTCTTTACTGGTTTTCATTTTCGGCAGTGAAAACGCATACCAGTCGATATTACGTGTCACAAACATCATGCCTGCCAGCGCCACCACCAGCACACTGGTTCCCAACAACAGCGCGCTATCGGCAGAATTCAGCAGTCCCCACATCACGCCATCCAGCAATAACAGCGCGAAGGTAAACAACATGCTGTTCCGCCAGCCTTTTAATACTGCCTGCAAGTAAATACCGTTCATTAACGCCCCAATCAGACTGGCGATTATCCAGGCCACGGTAAAACCGGTATGTTCAGAAAGCGCCAACAAGAGCAAATAAAACATCACCAATGACAGCCCTACCAGCAAATATTGCATCGGGTGTAAACGCTTTGCCGTTAATGTTTCAAAGACAAAGAAGGCCATAAAAGTTAGCGAGATCAGCAAAATGGCGTACTTGGTCGCCCGATCCGTTAATTGATACTGATCGGCTGGCGTAGTGACTGCGACGCTAAACGCCGGGAAATTTTCCCAGCCGCTATCATTGCCTGAAGCAAAACGCTCACCGAGATTATTAGCAAACCAGCTACTTTGCCATTGCGCCTGAAAACCGGATGCACTTATTTCCCGCTTCGCTGGCAAAAAATCGCCTAAAAAACTGGGGTGCGGCCAGTTGCTGGTTAAGGTCATCTCGCTATTACGTCCCGTCGGCACCACAGAAAAATCACCAGTACCGCTTAAATTAAGCGCCATATTCAGCTTCAGGTTCTGCTTCAGCCAGTCTCCTTCGGGTAAAGGGATATGCACGCCCTGCCCGCCTTGCCCTAACCCGGTGCCAGGTTCAATAGTCAGCGCAGTTCCGTTAAGTTCAGGCGCTTTCACCACGCCAATGCCACGCGCATCACCAACGCTAATCACGATAAACGGCTTGCCTAAGGTGATATTTGGCGCATTAAGTTCGCTAAGACGCGAAACGTCAAAATCGGCTTTCAGCGTTAAATCACTGTGCCAGACCTGGCCGGAATAAATACCGATCTTCCGTTCTTCCACATTCTGATTGCCATCAACCATCAACGACTCCGGTAACCAGAAACGGATAAAACTCCGCTTGCGCTCCACAGTTTTATCCTCTTCCTGCACCGTATAAAGCTCGGTCACAGGAATAGCGATAAGCGGCCCAACCAACTTTTGTGGCCCGCTGGTGCTTTGACGAATTGCATCTTCAACATCGCTACGGTAATCGGCACGTTCGACAATCACCTGCCGAATCAACATTAATGGAATTAACAACAGCAACACCGCGCCAAACAAAGTGGTCATTTTCCAGAACAGGGGGGATTTCAACATAGTCTTCTCCTTTACAATGGCGGCAGTGTATGAAGGCTATGTGGGAAGAATTTGAAGTTATGTGAAGTGACGGTGAAGCCGAAGCGAGGCCTGCACACCGCCTTCCGGCATGTTGTGCAGCGTGACTTCGCCATTGAGCAAACGGGCAACTTCGCTGACAAACGCCAGCCCCAGACCACTGCTTTTTTGCCCATTTGCACGTGGCAAAGAGTAAAAACGTTCAAAAATGCGCGGCAGCGCGTAGTCAGGAATGCCACTGCCGGTATCCTGCACCTTAAGCGTGACTTGCTCCTGATCTGCCACAGCACTAAGCGTTATGCAGCCATGATCGGGAGTGAAATCGATGGCGTTATCCAGTAAATTCCCCAGCGCCTGCTCCAGTAACGCAGGTTCAGCAGCAACGTTAACCTCAATGGGCATAACATGCAGAGTGATATTTTTTTCTGCCAGCTGCACGGTGCGCGCTTCGCTGATGCGGTTAAATAATGCCGCTACATCAACCGCAGAAAGAACCACTTCCTGGCGATTCTCCAGTCTTGCCTGGCGTAATAACGTTTCAACCAGCGCCTGCATTCGCGCATTTTGCGTCAAAATATTATCGGTAAAGCGAGCCACTACTTCCGGCGGTGGGCCTTCACGTAAAATTTCCGCCGCGCCACGAATCGCCGCCAGTGGGCTTTTTAGCTCATGGGTTAATGCGTAAACATACTGCTCAATATAGTTTTTCCCTTCCAGCTTCACGCGCATACTTTCCAGAGCCTGCGCTAACTTACGCAGCTCGCTACTGCCGAGTTCAGGGAGAGGAACGGGCTTATTGTCGGTAACGGAATCAGCATAGCGGGTGAGCCGGGCAATGGAGCGGTTGATCCACCAAACCATTCCCGCGCCAATCACCAGCGCAATCCCCAACAAAATGGTACTCGCCCATAAAATTCGCCGCTCACTGCGTTTAATGACCGGCGCCATCGCTGCGTTCGGTTTGCCTACGCTCAAAACACCAATTAGCCGCGAACCGTCCATAATCGGCGCGGCAACATACATTACAGAACTTTCGGGATCGGCAGGATTTTGCAACGTGCTACGCGCGCCATACTGACCACGCAACGTTAACCAGACATCATTCCAGCGGGAATAATCCTGCCCCACGGCTTTATTTGCCGAATCGAACAATACTTTGCCCTGCGCATCGGTCATATAGACATGGTATTCATTGCGCACTTTGTTAATGCCGCCGATATTGGCGCGAAACGGGCGATTTTGTAGCTGGTTAAACGCCTGCGCCAGTTGTCCATGCTCGGGGTCACCAGAGAGCAAATCGGGACGCGCCAGCTCCGCCAGCAACGTTGCGGTGTCGATCAGCGTCCCTTCCGTCGCCCTTCGCACGCCAGGTTTAACTTCTTTGACAAAAATTGCCAGTACGAACCAGGCCGCCACCGCCACCAGTAAAAAATAGCCCAGCAACAGGCGCATCCCGATGCGCATTACAGGCTCCTCAGACTGTATCCCATTCCGCGATGAGTATTAATCGGCGAAAGGTCGGGATTTATAGCGCGCAGTTTGGCGCGCAGCGTTTTGATGTGAGTATCGACGGTGCGATCGTAAGTGTCCTGTGCATCTTCCCAGACGCTATCCATCAATTGCTGGCGTGACCAGACACGGCCTGGCGACTTGAGTAACGTTTTCAACAACAAAAATTCGTACCGCGTCAGCGTTAATGGCGTGTCAAACCAGCTTATCTGCGCCGCAGGTTCATTCAGTTCAAAATGACCAATACGGATGACGGGAGACGGCGTAGAAAACTTCTTCACCCGACGCAGTAAGGTGCGCACTCTGGCGCACACTTCGCGGGGTGAAAATGGTTTAGCCACGTAGTCGTCAGCGCCAATCTCCAGCCCAAGCAGGCGATCCACCTCTTCACTACGGGCGGTCAGAAACAGCACGGGCAACGCAGGATGCAGCGCCAGCAACTGGCGACACAGTTCGAAACCGCTAATATCAGGCAGGCCGACATCGAGAATGATAACGTCAGGAACCTGCAGGCGCGCTTTATCCAGCGCCGGTAAGCCCCGTTCAAAGAATTCGACGGCAAAACCTTCCTGCTGCAACATGTAGACCAGCGTGTCGGCTATCCCTTGCTCGTCTTCCACTAACCAGACCGTTTCCCGTTGCATAAATCGCCTCTGTTATTGTCGCCACGGCATGACAGGAACGGCGCTGATGGCATTTTTCGGTGAACCATCAACAACTTTGTCGGAGTAAGCCAGGTAAGCGAGCGCGTTGCGTTTGGCGTCATAGAAACGCACGACCTGTAACGACTTAAAGACCAGAGAAGTCCGTTTTTTGAACACGACTTCACCCTGAGCTTTGCCGTTTTTAATGCGATCCGACAGTTCAATCGGCCCTACCTGCTGGCAGGAAATGGCCGCATCGGAAGTATCTTCCGCCAGACCTAATCCTCCTTTAATACCGCCGGTTTTCGCCCGACTCACATAACAGGTGACGTTTTTCACATCGGGATCGTCAAAGGCTTCTACGACAATTTTGTGATCCGGGCCGATCATTTTAAATACGGTGTCGACCGAACCAATTTCTTCCGCATGAGCCAATGGCCCCAGCATTATCAGGCTTAAGGACAAGATCAAATGCTTGTATTTCATATTGTTACCATTTTTATAAGTTACACTGAGCAATTAGTTCGTCACGATAAATAACATATTGATTAAGAACAAAATCTCAATTCTTTTATCTCCGTCAAGACCTAAAACATACTCTGCTAAGAAAAAAACACTGAATGCTAAAACAGCAAAAAATGCTATTATCCAATTACCTGATGTCAGGTGCTCGTTGTTGAAAGGATGAGGATATTTTATGGATCAGGCCGGCATTATTCGCGACCTTTTAATCTGGCTGGAAGGTCATCTGGATCAGCCCCTGTCGCTCGACAATGTAGCGGCGAAAGCAGGTTATTCCAAGTGGCACTTACAGAGAATGTTTAAAGATGTCACTGGCCATGCTATTGGCGCGTATATTCGTGCTCGTCGTTTGTCGAAATCGGCGGTCGCACTACGCCTGACTGCGCGTCCGATTCTGGATATCGCGCTGCAATACCGCTTCGACTCTCAACAGACATTTACCCGCGCATTCAAGAAGCAGTTTGCCCAGACTCCCGCACTTTACCGCCGTTCTCCTGAATGGAGCGCCTTTGGTATTCGCCCGCCGCTACGTCTGGGTGAATTTACCATGCCAGAGCACAAATTTGTCACCCTGGAAGATACGCCGCTGATTGGTGTTACCCAGAGCTACTCCTGCTCGCTGGAGCAAATCTCTGATTTCCGCCATGAAATGCGCTACCAGTTCTGGCACGATTTTCTCGGTAACTCGCCAACCATTCCGCCAGTGCTTTACGGTTTGAACGAAACGCGTCCAAGCCAGGATAAAGACGACGAGCAAGAAGTGTTTTACACCACGGCTCTGGCTCGGGATCAAGCCGACGGCTATGTACTGACCGGGCATCCGGTGCTGTTGCAGGGCGGCGACTATGTGATGTTTACCTACGAAGGTCTGGGAACCGGCGTGCAGGAGTTTATTCTGACGGTATACGGAACCTGTATGCCGATGCTCAACCTGACTCGCCGTAAAGGTCAGGATATTGAGCGATACTACCCGGCAGAAGATGCCAAAGCGGGAGATCGCCCAATTAATCTGCGCTGCGAGCTGCTTATTCCGATACGTCGTTAACGCTGTAGTTCGTCTAATGCAGGGGCGTCCAGATGAGAGATGTCCCCTGCAGTTTCAACTACCCAGCCAGATGCCAGCCACAGGCTTTCCTGATAATCCACGCGCGAAATAGAACAGTTACGCAGACGTAAGCGTCGTTCTGCCCATGCCGGTAAGCCCAGAATGGTACTCACCAGGCATCCCAGCGCAATACCGTGGCTCACCAGCAGCGGTCGACTTCCCGGTGGTAAATCCCGACAAGATTCCAGTGCTGCGTTAACGCGATCGCTAAGTTCCTGCATCGACTCGCCTTCAGGAATACGCCCGTCAACGGTGCCATTGACGAGCTGACGACGCCAGTTCTCTTCTTCTTCAGTCAGAGAGTCAATGTGTCTTTTCTCCAGCACGCCCATATTTAACTCACGCAAGCGGGAATCAAAGATGATGTCACAACCACAAGCCTGGGCGATGATTTCCGCCGTACGCCGGGTGCGGCCTAAATCACTACTGATGATATGCGTAATGCCAAGCTCTTTGGCACGGTTCGCCACCTGCATTGCCTGTTGCTCACCTTTTGCAGTCAGCGGGCTGTCAGACTGGCCCTGAATACGTCGCTCGGCGTTCCACTGGGTTTCACCGTGGCGGACAAGGTATACCTGTAACATGCTTTTTTTCCGTATACTGCTTTAACGTTAATTTTGTGAGTAATCCTGATTATGCACCATGTTGTCTGTGCGACCACCAATCCCGCTAAAATTCAGGCCATTCTGCAGGCATTTCACGAGATCTTCGGCGAAGGATCCTGCCACATTGAGTCCGTTGCCGTCGAGAGCGGCGTACCGGAACAGCCCTTTGGCAGTGAGGAAACGCGCGCTGGCGCACGAAATCGGGTAGCAAATTCCCGTCATTTACGCCCAGAGGCTGATTTTTGGGTAGCGATTGAAGCGGGTATTGATGGTGACAGCACCTTCAGTTGGGTGGTGATTGAAAACGCCAGCCAGCGTGGTGAAGCGCGTTCAGCAACTTTGCCGTTGCCTGCGATGATTCTGGAGAAAGTGCGTGAAGGTGAGGCGCTTGGCCCCGTGATGTCGCGCTATACCGGCATTGATGAGATTGGTCGTAAAGAAGGAGCAATCGGCGTGTTTACCGCCGGGAAACTCACCCGCACCAGCGTCTATCACCAGGCGGTGATCCTGGCGCTGAGTCCGTTTCATAATGCGGTGTATCAGCCATTGTAGGACGGAGAAGGCGTTCACGCCGCATCCGGCATTCGGTGCACGATGCCTGATAAGACGCTGGCGCGTCTTATCAGGCCTACAAAATCAATCGCTTTTCAGCAGCACTTCTTCCAGCCACTGGCGCAACTCGACGGGTGCGGCTTTCAGGCTGTTCGATCCACGAGTAATGGTCGCAATGCCCGCGCCGAGTTCGTTTTTTAACTCACGCTGGCTCATTTCACCGCGCAACAACTCTTCTACGATACGCACGCGAGTCCCCAACGCTTCGCGCTCATCCGGCGTCAGCATCAGGTTTAACAGCGGTAAATGGAGATCGTTTTCGTAGGCATTCTTAAGCAGGTCAACAAAACGTAACCACTCCTGGTGACGCTGTTCTGCCATCGCTGCTGAATAGGGTGATTGTTGAGCCATAGTGTGTCGCCATTGTTAGCGGGGGAAGCAAAATGCCTCCCCCGGTTGTACTCGCAAAAGAGTACGATAGCATATCATAAACGGGCGGTTCAGTAACGACGCCCCCATTCTGTGGCGCTCAAAAGCATCGATTTATCGCCCATGAAATAGCGATAATACGCGTCATAAGCCAGCACGTTCTTCACATAACCGCGCGTCTCGGAGAACGGAATACTCTCGACAAATGCCACAGCGTCGATACGCCCGGCGCTGTTGCCAAGCCAGGTGCGTACCCGTCCTGGTCCAGCGTTATAGGCTGCCGATGAGAAAATGCGGTTATTACCAAACTGCTGATAAACATATTGCAGGTAACTGGTGCCAATGTTGATGTTCGTTTCCGGATCCAGCAATTGTCCTGGGCTGCTGTAACCTGGAATTGAGAACATTTTCACCGTATGGGTCGCTGTGCCCGGCATAATCTGCATCAGACCGCTGGCGCCTACCGGCGACTTCACTTTCGGATTCCAGGCGCTCTCCTGGCGAGCAATCGCCATTGCATAGCTTTGCGGGATATCTTTGCCACTGGTGTAGCGTTTGAAAAGATCGTTGTAGGCCAGCGGGAATCGCTCTTCCAGATGATCCCACAGTTTCCCGGCGATCGTCGCCTGAACGCTAAGATCCCACCATTGGTTGTTGAAAGCATACCGCGCCAGCTGTGCCTGCTCTGTTTTTGACTTGCTCTTCACCAGATTGGCCCACTCGCTACGCGCGGTGTTATCGAGATTCCAGTACATCAACTCGCGCACGCGCGCCATCTCCGGCCCCTGAGTCAGAGCACTGTCGATATTCTGCGGCGCTTTATCAATCTTCAGCTCATACTCTTCGCCGATCCGCTGTGCAGCAACCATCGGGTAGAAACCACGCTGTTGCATGAGTTGATGCAAAATCTCTTTTGCTTCCGCTTCACGACCGCGTTCCAGCAGTAAATCCGCTTGCCAGTAGCGCCATTCATCTTTCTCTTTCGCTTCCATCGGCAAGCGTGCCAGCCAGGTATTCAGGCCAGAACGGTCGCCAGTGCCAAGCGCCATCCGCACGCGTCGTTCAATTAACGACGTGGATTGCGAACGCATAATGGCGTCATCGCGCCATTTCGCCTGCTCGTCGGTGACGTCATTGCCCATCAGACGCCAAGCGACGATATCGCGTAGCTCCTGAATCTGCTCTTCATTAAGCTGCTGCGCCTGGGCAAGCGACGGGATCAGCAGCCGTGCGTTTTCTGCATCCTGGCGCGCCACGCTGGCAAACGCCACCGCTGCCATCTGGCGGGTAAAATCAGTCGCTCCGGTAGTACGTGCGAAGGTCAGTACCGTATTAGGGTTGTTCGCCAGTGAAATAATCGCCGAGGCGATAGTTTGATAATCGGCAGGCATCTGCCCTGCGAGTACTGTCACCAATCCGGTATTGCCCGCTTTCATCGCCAGGCGGATACGCTCTAAATAAGCCAGTGGTTCTTGCTTACCGGACGCGCGCCAGACGCTAAACAACTTATCGCAAGCGTTAGGCTGGCTCTTGCCGGTTAGCCACAGCTTTTTCGCCCCTTGCCAGGCTTCTTCACTCTGCCCGGTGTTCCATTTTGCATAGTAGTAATTACATTGCGCTTCGGTAGTCCCTGGTTTTTCCGGGCTAAAAGCTAACAAGCCACGCCAGTCTTCACGCCGCGCCAGTTCATTGACGAAACGAGATTGTAGTGCGCGAGCCGGAGGAAGCGTTGGGTTAGCACGAACAAAGTTAGTGACCGTGACCGCCGGTTGATTCATCAGATCATCGGTGATCTGGCGGTATTCCAGGTAGGGATAAAGTGGATAATCCTTCAGGGATGGCATCATTTGTTCGACCACGTCCATTTGTCGATTATCCCAGGCCTGCTTGATTTGCGCGTAACGGCTACGCTGCTCATCCAGTGAGTCGGCTCGCGCCACGCTGCTGACCGTCAGCAGACAGACACCGGCAGCCAACAGCCGCCAGGTAACTTGTTTGGCTTTTTCCACAAGCGCATCCTCTAAGTGTAAATACATCAATGCAGCGTCATGCCGCCTAATAGATTTATGCTAACCAGTCATTGCCGTTTGCGCCACGTTATGGACACTTTTTTACTTTTATCGGGAGGGTGATCGACCGGCTGGGATTAGATAAGGAAACAGGCTACACTTCGCCTTTGAAAACTCATCATCACGATAAACATAGAGGCGAAGTCCAACGTGGCTCAATTCGTTTATACCATGCATCGTGTCGGCAAAGTTGTTCCGCCGAAACGTCATATTTTGAAAAACATCTCTCTGAGTTTCTTCCCTGGGGCAAAAATCGGCGTCCTGGGTCTGAACGGCGCCGGTAAGTCCACCCTGCTGCGCATTATGGCGGGCATCGATAAAGATATCGAAGGTGAAGCGCGTCCGCAGCCGGATATCAAGATTGGTTATCTGCCGCAGGAACCGCAGCTGAACCCGGAACACACCGTGCGTGAGTCCATTGAAGAAGCGGTCTCTGAAGTGGTTAACGCCCTGAAACGCCTGGATGAAGTGTATGCGTTATACGCCGATCCGGATGCCGATTTCGACAAGCTGGCCGCTGAACAGGGTCGTCTGGAAGAGATCATTCAGGCTCACGACGGTCATAACCTGAATGTGCAACTGGAGCGTGCGGCGGATGCGCTGCGTCTGCCAGACTGGGAGGCGAAAATCGCTAACCTCTCCGGTGGTGAGCGTCGTCGCGTGGCATTGTGCCGCCTGCTGCTGGAAAAACCAGACATGCTGCTGCTCGACGAACCAACTAACCACCTGGATGCCGAATCCGTAGCGTGGCTGGAACGCTTCCTGCACGACTTCGAAGGCACCGTTGTGGCGATTACCCACGACCGTTACTTCCTCGATAACGTTGCGGGCTGGATCCTCGAACTTGACCGTGGCGAAGGTATTCCGTGGGAAGGTAACTACTCCTCCTGGCTGGAGCAGAAAGATCAGCGTCTGGCACAGGAAGCTTCGCAAGAAGCAGCACGTCGTAAGTCGATTGAAAAAGAGCTGGAGTGGGTACGTCAGGGGACTAAAGGCCGTCAGTCGAAAGGTAAAGCACGTCTGGCGCGCTTTGAAGAGCTGAACAACACCGAATACCAGAAACGTAACGAAACCAACGAACTGTTTATTCCACCTGGACCGCGTCTGGGCGATAAAGTGTTGGAAGTCAGCAACCTGCGTAAATCCTACGGCGATCGCCTGCTGATTGACTCCCTGAGCTTCTCGATCCCGAAAGGGGCAATCGTCGGGATCATCGGGCCGAACGGTGCGGGTAAATCGACCCTGTTCCGTATGATCTCTGGTCAGGAACAGCCGGACAGCGGCACCATCACTTTAGGTGAAACGGTGAAACTGGCATCTGTTGATCAGTTCCGTGACTCAATGGATAACAGCAAAACCGTTTGGGAAGAAGTTTCCGGCGGACTGGATATCATGAAGATCGGTAACACCGAGATGCCGAGCCGTGCCTACGTAGGCCGCTTTAACTTTAAAGGGGTTGATCAAGGTAAACGCGTTGGCGAACTTTCCGGTGGTGAGCGCGGTCGTCTGCATCTGGCGAAGCTGCTGCAGGTTGGCGGCAACATGCTGCTGCTCGACGAACCGACCAACGACCTGGATATCGAAACCCTGCGCGCGCTGGAAAACGCCCTGCTGGAGTTCCCGGGCTGCGCGATGGTTATCTCGCACGACCGTTGGTTCCTCGACCGTATCGCGACGCACATTCTGGATTATCAGGATGAAGGTAAAGTTGAGTTCTTCGAAGGTAACTTTACCGAGTACGAAGAGTATAAGAAACGCACGCTGGGCGCAGACGCGCTGGAGCCGAAGCGTATCAAGTACAAGCGTATTGCGAAGTAATTTGTAAGATGCCGGATGCGGCGTGAACGCCTTATCCGGCCTACAAGCTCAGCGATTTCAATACGTTGCGAAACAGTAGGCCTGATAAGACGCGTCAGCGTCGCATCAGGCATTGGACTCCGAATGCCGGATGCGGCGTGAACGCCTTATCCGGCCTACAAGCCCAGTTATTTCAATAGGTTGTAAAACAGCAGGCCTGATAAGACGCGTCAGCGTCGCATCAGGCATTGGGTCTTAACCCTGCTCCCCCATCATCTCCCGCACCAGCTCCACGCAGCGCAGGAAACGGCTGTCGTAATCGTCCTCTTCAACCCGCACAAATTCGATATTGTTCTCTTCCAGCATCTCCACCAGCAAATTCTGGAACTCTTTACGATCCACCGAACTGCCGAGGCTGCGTAAACCATCTGCCACCCACGGCGTGTTGTTCTCCAGCAGGATCACCAGATCGAAACGGTACTCATCAATCAACGCCTGCACGAACGGATGCTCACGCCCTTCGTACTTTTTGCAGAACGCCTGGGTAGTGACAAAATCAGTGTCAATAAACGCCACTTTATTGGCATATTTTACTGCAAAATCAATATATTGTGCGTGGCCCAGCGCGATTTTATCGTAGTCGGAATACTGCAATGCGATCTCATCACCACCGAGGTGCGAAAAGACATAATCGCGACCATATTCCCACGCACTGGTGGTGTTGAAGATGTTGGCGAGTTTGTTTACCAGGGTAGATTTACCGCTCGACTCGCCGCCGAGGATCGCCACGGTACGCACAAAGAACGGCTTCACTTCGGTAGGAATGTATTCCCAGTAGCGGAACGGATTTTCGCGGATCTGCGCACCGCTGATACTCATAAAGGTACGTTTCGGATCGACAAGCACCGTTTCGATCCCCAGATGTTCCAGGTACTGTGGTGCGTCGGTCTCTTCCGAGGTGTAGATCAGATCCGGCTGAATGCCTTTTTCGGCCATAAAATTTTTGATGCCGTTGCTCCACACGTCCCAGCCGTGCGGATACGGCTCCATGCCCTCTTCGTTGAAGGCATGAATACGGATATTTTTCTGATATTTAAAGGTTTGCAATAACCAGCGCAGACGATCCGGCACCGTTGGCTGCTGCGACATGGCGCTGTCTTCAAACAACGCGCGGTCGCGGGTATCGTCAAAGCCCATAATGATATGCAGCTCGTCAACCTGGCTACAGGCGCGCTGGATAAGGTAGATATGTCCGGTATGCAGCGGGTAGAACTTACCGAATACGACACCAATGGTTTTCTTCTGCCGGGGAAATTCAAGCCCCAAAAAACGGTGCAACGCCTCCAGCTTTTGTGCGCTGGGGCTTTTGATTTTGGCATTCAGTAACTGGCTTAAATACCCTTTGGTCATACCGCTGGCATCAGCAACCTGCTGTAACGTGCAGCCTTGTTGCTTAATAGCGGTTTTCAGGTAATCAAATGACGACATATCTCCCTCCGTATCTCTCATTATAAGTCGTCGAACACGCTAAGCGCGTCGGAGAGTTTCTTAACGCCAAAAATCTGCATCCCTTCCGGCGCTTTTTTCGGCACGTTGGCCGCAGGAACAATCGCCCGGCGAAAACCGTGTTTCGCCGCTTCAGAGATTCGTTCCTGACCGCTGGGCACTGGGCGGATCTCTCCTGCCAGCCCCACTTCGCCAAACACCACCAGATCCTGCGGCAGCGGCCTGTCGCGCAGGCTGGAAACCATCGCCAGCAGTAACGCTAAGTCGGCGCTGGTTTCCGTTACCTTCACGCCGCCGACCACGTTCACAAAGACATCCTGATCAGCCATTTGCAGACCGCCGTGACGGTGCAGCACCGCCAGCAGGATCGCCAGACGGTTTTGTTCCAGCCCGACCGCCACGCGGCGTGGGTTCGCCATCATCGAGTGATCGACCAGCGCCTGAATCTCCACCAGCAGCGGGCGCGTCCCTTCCCATACCACCATCACTGAACTGCCAGAGGTCACTTCATCGCCACGGCTTAAGAAGATTGCCGAAGGATTGCTGACTTCACGCAGTCCCTGTTCGGTCATCGCGAATACGCCCAGCTCATTCACCGCGCCGAAGCGGTTTTTATGGCTGCGTAAGGTGCGAAAACGGGAGTCGGCGTCGCCGTCCAGCAGCACCGAACAGTCAATACAGTGTTCCAGCACTTTCGGACCAGCCAGCGAGCCATCTTTAGTTACGTGCCCGACCATGACAATCGCCACGCCGCGCGTTTTAGCGAATCGCGTCAGATAAGCCGCCGTTTCACGCACCTGCGCCACGCTGCCAGGCGAAGACTGAACATCCGCCATATGCATCACCTGGATGGAGTCGATCACCATCAGCTTCGGCTGCTCTTCTTCGGCAATCAGGCAGATCTGTTCGATGCTGGTTTCCGACAGCATATTGAGATTGTCAGTCGGCAGGCCGAGACGATGAGCGCGCATTGCCACCTGTTGCAGCGACTCTTCGCCAGTGACATACAGCGTTTTCATCTGCTGGGCCAGTTTGCACAGCGTTTGCAGTAGCAGCGTGGATTTCCCCGCACCTGGGTTACCGCCAATCAGAATGGCGCTTCCCGGCACTACCCCGCCGCCTAATACGCGGTCGAACTCTTTAAATCCGGTGGAAAAACGCGGCAGTTCTTCAAGACTGATATCGGAGAGTTTCTGGACTTTCGCCACTCCCGCGCTACCAGCATAGCCACTGAGACGCTCGTTACGCGCCACCGTTGGCGACGCAGCAAGACGCACCTCGGTGATGGTGTTCCAGGCATGACAGGCGCTGCACTGCCCCTGCCAGCGCGGATAATCTGCCCCGCATTCATTACAAACAAAGGCGCGTTTTGGAGCTTTTGCCACGGTGTACCTCGTTAATGCTGTGCTGCCCGCAGGATGACGGGCGTGCAATTACTTCTGATTCAGGCTGCCGGAGAGGATGCAGAACACCCCCATCAGGTCAGCGTGACGGATGGTGACTTCCGTCTTTTCATTCACTTTTGGCTTGGCATGGTAGGCAATCCCCAGCCCTGCTGCTTTGATCATCGGCAGGTCGTTGGCACCATCGCCAATCGCCACGGTCTGCGCCAGCGGGATTTCATACTCCTGCGCGAGGCGGGTCAGGGTTTTCGCTTTATATTGCGCGTCAACGATGTCGCCGATCACATTGCCGGTAAATTTACCGTCCATGATCTCCAGTTCATTGGCTACTACGGCGGTCAGGCGCAGCTTGTCGCGCAGGTATTCAGCAAAGAAGGTAAAGCCGCCGGAGGCAATCGCCACTTTCCAGCCCAGCGTTTCCAGCTTGAGTACCAGCTGCGTTAAGCCTGGCATCAGCGGCAGATTTTCACGTACCTGAAGCAAAATGTTCGCATCAGCGCCTTTCAGCGTCGCCACGCGGCTACGCAGGCTGGCGGTAAAATCAAGTTCGCCGCGCATCGCCCGTTCGGTTACTTCCGCCACCATCTCGCCCGTTCCGGCCAGTTTGGCAATTTCATCGATACATTCAATCTGGATGGCGGTGGAGTCCATGTCCATCACCAGCAAACCCGGCGTGCGCAGGTGCGGGATTTTCCCCAGCGGCGCGACATCCAGTTGCGCTTCATGGGCCAGGCGCGTAGCCCGTGCGGTGAGCGAACCTGCCAGACGAATCACCTGATAATCTTCCACGCACCAGGCGGCAACAATCACCATCGCCGCGCCCAGTTTGCTCTGGTACTGGGTCAGACGTTGTTTATCCAGCCCACGACCATACAGCAGCCAGCCGCTACGACCTGCGTGGTAATCCAGTGGCATCACTTCATCACCACTTAATGAAAGAGGCAGACCAGGCCATAAAGAGACATCTTCAGGCAGGTCGCACCAGGTAATGTTAGGCATTAAGGCTCCTGTAAAATCGTTCGAAGCAGGGAAAATAACGCATGAGGCTACCTTGTATCCATTGCTTCTGGCAACATTAAGTCTCAAATTTTCAAAGGGTGGAAGATGGCTCGCACAAAACTGAAATTCCGGCTGCATCGGGCAGTGATTGTCCTGTTCTGCCTCGCCTTGTTAGTGGCGCTGATGCAGGGGGCGTCATGGTTTAGTCAAAACCACCAGCGACAGCGTAATCCGCAACTTGAAGAACTGGCTCGCACCCTGGCGCGTCAGGTGACGCTGAACGTTGCGCCGCTAATGCGTACCGACTCTCCGGATGAAAAACGCATTCAGGCAATCCTCAGCCAGTTAACAGACGAAAGCCGCATCCTCGACGCGGGCGTGTATGACGAGCAAGGCGATCTTATCGCCCGCGCAGGCGAAAGCGTCGAAGTGCGCGATCGACTGGCGCTCGACGGTAAAAAAGCGGGCGGCTATTTTAACCAGCAGATTGTCGAACCGATTGCCGGGAGAAATAGTCCGCTCGGCTACCTGCGCCTGACGCTCGACACCCATACGCTCGCCACCGAAGCCCAACAGGTGGATAACACCACTAACATTTTACGCCTGATGTTGCTGCTCTCGCTGGCAATCGGCGTGGTGCTTACCCGCACGTTGTTGCAGGGTAAGCGCACCCGCTGGCAGCAATCCCCCTTCCTGTTAACCGCCAGCAAACCGGTGCCGGAAGAGGAAGAAAGCGAGAAAAAAGAGTGACCCATTACTACAAGAAAGGAAATCGTTATGTCCACATTACGCCTGCTTATTTCTGACTCTTACGACCCGTGGTTTAACCTGGCGGTTGAGGAATGTATTTTTCGCCAGATGCCCGCCACGCAGCGCGTTCTGTTTCTCTGGCGCAATGCCGACACCGTAGTGATTGGTCGCGCGCAGAACCCGTGGAAAGAGTGTAATACCCGGCGGATGGAAGAAGATAACGTCCGACTGGCGCGGCGCAGTAGCGGCGGTGGCGCGGTGTTCCACGATCTCGGCAATACCTGCTTTACCTTTATGGCTGGCAAGCCGGAGTACGATAAAACCATCTCCACGTCGATTGTGCTCAATGCGCTGAACGCGCTCGGCGTCACCGCCGAAGCCTCCGGGCGCAACGATCTGGTGGTGAAAACCGCCGAAGGCGACCGCAAAGTCTCTGGCTCGGCCTATCGTGAAACCAAAGATCGCGGCTTCCACCACGGTACTTTACTGCTCAATGCCGACCTCAGCCGCCTGGCAAACTATCTCAATCCGGATAAAAAGAAACTGGCGGCGAAAGGCATTACTTCGGTACGTTCCCGCGTGACTAATCTGACCGAATTGCTACCGGGAATTACCCATGAGCAAATTTGCGAGGCCATAACCGAGGCCTTTTTCGCCCATTATGGCGAGCGCGTGGAAGCGGAAATCATCTCACCGGACAAAACGCCAGACCTGCCAAACTTCGCCGAAACCTTTGCCCGCCAGAGTAGCTGGGAGTGGAACTTCGGTCAGGCTCCGGCATTTTCGCATCTGCTGGATGAACGCTTCACATGGGGCGGCGTGGAACTGCACTTCGACGTTGAAAAAGGCCATATCACCCGCGCTCAGGTGTTTACCGATAACCTCAACCCCGCACCGCTGGAAGCTCTCGCCGGGCGACTGCAAGGCTGTCTGTACCGCGCGGATATGCTGCAACAAGAGTGCGAAGCTCTGTTGGTTGACTTCCCGGAACAGGAAAAAGAGCTACGGGAATTGTCGGCGTGGATGGCTGGGGCAGTGCGGTAACTCGCTGATTAAAATACCAAAGGAAGGAAATATGATCGATCTGGAAAACCAGGAGCGGGAGATTATCAACTTAATGTTCAGCCAGCGTATTTCCTGGCTAGCCGCTGTACGTATCAGGCATAAATTATCGCTTGCTGAATTAAGTAAAATGTTAGGTATCTCGATTAATTCTCTAAAACGGATCGAAAAGACGGAGCGGCTTAGCTCAAACATCAAAAGCAAAATGGCAGGAATTTATGGTTGTCCGCCAGAGTTGCTGATATGCCCTTCCTGGATGACGGCTGAACATACATGAATAGATACTTGAATGGATTTTATTTTCTATCCACATGAAAAATAATAGTAAATCTATAAATCAGTTGCTATTGATGAATAGATACTAAAAAGCCGGAGCAGTCTCCCGCTCCGGCTGAACACGACAATCGCCTTTCAGCGAAAAACAATTACTCTTTATCGCCCAGCAGAACGGATTCCAGTGCGATTTTGATCATGTCGTTGAAGGTGGTCTGACGCTCTTCAGCAGTGGTCTGCTCGTGAGTGCGGATGTGGTCAGATACGGTGCAGATAGCCAGGGCTTTCGCACCAAATTCTGCTGCTACGCCGTAAATGCCAGCGGCTTCCATTTCCACGCCAAGGATGCCGTATTTTTCCATCACGTCGAACATTTCGCCGTCCGGAGAGTAGAACAGGTCAGCGGAGAACAGGTTACCAACGCGAGCATCAACGCCCAGAGCTTTAGCCGCGTCTACCGCGTTACGCACCATGTCAAAGTCAGCGATAGCGGCAAAGTCATGGTCTTTAAAACGGATGCGGTTAACTTTGGAGTCGGTGCAGGCACCCATACCAATCACCACGTCACGCAGTTTTACGTGCGGCAGAACAGCACCACAGGAACCCACGCGGATGATTTTCTTCACGCCGAAATCGGTGATCAGCTCTTTGGTGTAAATGGAGCAGGACGGGATACCCATACCGTGACCCATTACGGAAATTTTGCGGCCTTTGTAAGTACCGGTGAAGCCCAGCATACCGCGAACGTTGTTCACTTCACGGACATCTTCAAGGAAAGTTTCAGCAATATACTTCGCACGCAGCGGGTCGCCTGGCATCAAAACTACGTCAGCGAAATCGCCCATTTCTGCATTAATATGTGGGGTAGCCATTGTTTTATCCTTATCAACATGTTTTCACCCTCTCCCTGTGGGAGAGGGCCGGGGTGAGGGCATCAAGCCGCACCCATTATCAGAACATGGCTTTGCCATATTCCATATCAGAAGTGCCAAAATATTTTGCCAGAGTCTGACCGATATCTGCGAAGGTTTCACGGTGCCCCAGTGAACCCGGTTTTACTTTCGGGCCATACACCAGTACCGGAATGTGTTCACGGGTGTGGTCAGTACCTGTCCAGGTCGGGTCACAACCGTGGTCAGCGGTGAGGATCAGGATATCGTCATCGCGCAGCAGTGACATCAGCTCCGGCAGACGGCGGTCAAACAGTTCCAGACCCGCAGCATAACCCGCGACGTCGCGACGGTGGCCCCAGGAAGAGTCGAAGTCAACGAAGTTGGTGAAGACGATGGTGTTATCACCCGCTTCCTTCATCTCTTTAATGGTGGCGTCAAACAGCGCGTCCAGACCGGTCGCTTTCACTTTTTTGGTGATACCGCAGTTAGCGTAGATGTCCGCAATTTTACCGACAGAAACCACCTGGCCGTGTTTTTCATCAACCAGTTTTTGCAGCACGGTCGGTGCTGGCGGTTCAACAGCCAGGTCGTGACGGTTACCAGTACGCTGGAAGTTACCGGCTTTGTCGCCGATAAACGGACGGGCGATAACGCGACCGATGTTGTAGCCGCCGTTGGTCAGCTCTTCACGGGCGATTTCGCACAGTTCGTAGAGTTTATCCAGGCCAAAGGTTTCTTCATGGCAGGCAATCTGGAACACTGAGTCAGCGGAGGTATAGAAAATCGGCTTGCCGGTTTTCATGTGCTCTTCGCCCAGTTGATCCAGAATGACCGTACCGGAAGAGTGGCAGTTACCAAGGTAACCCGGCAGATTAGCGCGTTCGACCAGTTTATCCAGCAGTTCTTGCGGGAAGCTGTTTTCGTGATCGGAGAAATATCCCCACTCAAACAGAACCGGTACACCGGCGATTTCCCAGTGACCAGACGGGGTATCTTTACCGGATGACATTTCGTGCGCCCATGCGTACGCGCCGATAACTTCAGCGTTGCCGTCCATTCCTGCCGGAATGAAACCGGTAGAACCTTCGTGTGCTTTCGCCAGCCCCAGACGGGTCAGATTTGGCAGATTCAGTGGCCCTTTACGACCATTATCAGCTTCGCCTTTAGCACAAGCTTCTGCGATATGACCCAGGGTGTCAGCCCCGACGTCACCAAAGCGTTCTGCATCTTCTGTAGCGCCGATGCCGAATGAGTCCAGCACCATAATAAATGCACGTTTCATATGTTCTCCGTACTCAGTGCTTCAAATTTAAATGATCAGATCAGTATACAATTATTCACTGATACGACGATAGACAGTTGGTGTGCTTTCTGGGGCTTTATCGGCAAGTTTAATTGCCGCTTTCACCGCTTTCGCCGCTTCCTGCCAGCTGTTTTCGTCTTTCGCGTGGATAACCGCCAGCGGACGCTGACCGTCTACCTGGTCGCCCAGACGCGCCATATCAGTAAAGCCGACGCTATAATCGATGGTGTCAGATGCCTGACGGCGACCGCCGCCCATTGCAACCACTGCCATCCCCAGCGCGCGGGTATCCATTTCACTGACAAAACCTTCGGTATCAGCATAGACTGCTTTCGTCAGCATGGCTGTCGGCAGATACTTCGCGTAGTTCTCAACGAAGTCAGTCGGGCCTTTTTGTGCCGCGACCATACGACCAAAGACTTCTGCCGCTTTACCGTTGTCCAGCACCGCCTGCAATTTCGCGCGCGCTTCGGCGTCATCTTTCGCCAGTTTGCCGGAGGTAAGCATCTCCACGCACAGCGCCATCGTGACATCAAACAGACGCGGGTTACGATACTCACCCGTCAAGAACTGCACCGCTTCACGCACTTCAACCGCGTTACCGGCACTGGATGCCAAGACCTGATTCATATCGGTGAGCAGCGCAGTGGTGCGCACGCCAGCGCCGTTAGCCACGCCAACAATCGCTTCGGCGAGGGCTTCAGAGAGTTCGTAGGTCGGCATAAACGCGCCGCTACCCACTTTCACGTCCATCACCAGCGCGTCCAGACCTTCCGCAAGTTTCTTCGCCAGAATAGAGGCGGTGATCAGCGGAATGGAGTCCACGGTTGCGGTAATATCGCGGGTTGCGTAGAAACGTTTATCCGCCGGAGCCAGTGAGCTGGTCTGGCCGATAATTGCCACGCCAACATCTTTAATGATTTCGCGGAAACGGTTGTCATCCGGGAAGATATCGAAGCCAGGGATTGATTCCAGTTTGTCGAGCGTACCGCCAGTATGGCCGAGGCCACGACCAGAGATCATCGGAATATAGCCGCCGCAGGCCGCGACCATTGGCCCCAACATCAGCGAAGTCACATCGCCGACGCCGCCGGTGGAGTGTTTATCAACAATCGGGCCATTCAGATGCAGGCTTTTCCAGTCGAGAACGGTTCCTGAATCTCGCATCGCCATCGTCAGCGAGACACGCTCCGGCATTGTCATATCGTGGAAGAAAATGGTCATCGCGAGGGCGGCAATCTGCCCTTCGGAGATAGTGTTGTCGCGAATGCCGTTGATAAAGAAGCGAATTTCTTCATCACTCAGCGCATGACCATCACGTTTTTTACGAATAATTTCTTGTGCGAGAAACAAGGTAACCTCCCGTGGAATAAGTTTGAAGGCGTTGTTGCCAGGTGGCGGATGTTGTTATTGCCTGATGCTGACCGCTTCTTATCATGCCTACACGGCACTCGCCCCGTAGGCCGGATAAGGCGTTCGCGCCGCATCCGGCATCACTGCTGACAGCCTGATGCGACGCTGACGCGTCTTATCAGTCCTACAGGGGCACCCGACCCGTAGCATCCGCCCTCTGGCAAAAGACAGCTTAGTAGCTGCTGGCGCTCTTACCGTCGCCGTGGCCCAGAGCTTTCAGCAGGCTTGCCAGCAGGCTGGAAGCGCCAAAGCGATAGTGACGCGCATCTGCCCAGTCAGCACCGAACAGTTCATCTGCAATCGCGAGATATTTCTGCGCATCTTCCGCAGTACGCACGCCGCCCGCCGGTTTGAAACCAACGGTTTTTTCTACGCCCATGTCGCGGATGACTTCCATCATGATGCGCGCGCTTTCCGGCGTCGCATTCACCGCGACTTTACCAGTAGAGGTTTTGATGAAGTCAGCACCCGCTTTGATGGAGATTTCAGACGCTTTGCGGATCAGAGCTTCGTCTTTCAGTTCACCGGTTTCGATGATCACTTTCAGCAGCACGTTCGCCGCTGCGCAAGCCTCTTTACAGGCTTTCACCAGGTCAAAACCAACCTGCTCGTTGCCCGCCATCAGCGCGCGGTACGGGAACACCACGTCAACTTCATCGGCACCGTAGGCGATTGCCGCACGGGTTTCTGCCAGCGCGATTTCGATGTCATCGTTACCGTGTGGGAAGTTGGTTACCGTAGCGATACGGATTTCCGGGGTGCCCTGCTCTTTCAGCGTTTTGCGAGCAATCGGGATAAAGC
The DNA here is from genome assembly GCF_002965965.1 of Escherichia sp. MOD1-EC5495. Lineage (NCBI taxonomy): Bacteria > Pseudomonadati > Pseudomonadota > Gammaproteobacteria > Enterobacterales > Enterobacteriaceae > Escherichia > Escherichia sp. MOD1-EC5495. The sequence continues at coordinate 10,863 of NZ_PTRI01000009.1, read as the reverse complement.
GAGGATAGATACAGATAGCGGCGGTATTGCCGACCGGAGTTTTAGCCTGATGACACAGGGCGATCACTTTCTCGTCGGTGTCGTCGTCATTCAGAGTGGTCAGGTCCATCAATTTCAGTGCACGCAGGCTGCTTGCTTTCAGATCAGTCATTTCATTCTCCTGGCTTGTCGCCAATAAAATTCACCTTGCGAGTTTGTTAGTATTCTAACATCGACTCCGCAACACACTTCGATATACATCACAATTAAGAAAATCTACTTACAAATTTGCATTACGGTAATGCGATCTGGTTCAAATAATTCACTTTCAAATGAATGCGCCAGTGGTGGCAAACGCATCAGGATCAAAGTGAACATCACGAAACTTCTTACAATGGCGCATCACCTTCGGCATAAAAGGAAAAGAAGATGCCCACTTCTCATGAAATTGCGCTGCAACAACGTTGCCAGCAAATTGTCACCAGTCCGGTACTTAGCCCAGAGCAGAAGCGCCATTTTCTGGCGCTGGAAGCAGAAAACAATCTGCCTTACCCACAGCTTCCTGCCGAAGCCCGCCGCGCGCTGGATGAAGGCGTAATCTGCGATATGTTTGAAGGTCATGCGCCGTACAAACCGCGCTATGTCTTACCCAATTACGCCCGTTTTCTGGCGAACGGTTCTGAATGGCTGGAGCTGGAAGGCGCGAAAGATCTTGATGATGCACTCTCTCTGCTGACCATTCTTTACCACCACGTTCCTTCGGTCACATCGATGCCGGTCTACCTGGGGCAACTGGATGCGTTGTTGCAACCGTATGTTAGAATTCTAACACAAGACGAGATCGATATTCGAATAAAACGTTTCTGGCGTTACCTCGACAGAACCCTGCCTGACGCCTTTATGCACGCCAATATCGGCCCGTCTGATTCACCCATTACCCGTGCGATTTTACGGGCAGACGCAGAGCTGAAGCAGGTTTCACCCAACCTGACTTTTATCTACGATCCTGAAATCACCCCTGATGACCTGCTGTTGGAAGTGGCGAAAAACATCTGTGAATGTAGCAAACCGCACATCGCCAACGGTCCCGTGCATGATAAAATTTTCACAAAAGGGGGTTACGGGATCGTAAGCTGTTACAACTCGCTGCCGCTGGCTGGCGGTGGCAGTACGCTGGTACGCCTTAACCTGAAAGCCATTGCCGAGCGCAGTGAATCGCTGGATGACTTCTTTACGCGCACTCTACCGCACTACTGCCAGCAGCAGATCGCCATCATCGATGCGCGATGTGAATTTCTCTATCAACAATCACACTTCTTTGAGAATAGCTTCCTGATCAAAGAAGGGTTGATTGATCCTGAACGTTTTGCGCCGATGTTTGGCATGTACGGGCTGGCGGAAGCGGTTAACTTGCTGTGCGAGAAAGAAGGGATTGCCGCGCGCTACGGTAAAGAAGCTACCGCAAATGAAGTGGGTTATCGCATCAGCGCGCAACTGGCGGAGTTTGTCGCCAGCACGCCAGTGAAATATGGCTGGCAAAAACGCGCCATGTTACACGCACAGTCGGGGATCAGTTCCGATATCGGCACCACGCCGGGGGCGCGCCTGCCGTATGGCGATGAGCCAGATCCAATCACCCATCTGCAAACCGTCGCCCCGCATCATGCATATTATTACTCCGGGATCAGCGACATTCTGACGCTCGACGAAACCATCAAACGTAATCCGCAGGCGCTGGTACAGCTTTGCCTCGGTGCCTTTAAAGCCGGAATGCGTGAATTTACCGCCAACGTCAGCGGTAACGATCTGGTTCGCGTTACCGGTTATATGGTGCGTTTGTCGGATTTAGAAAAATATCGTGCCAAAGGTTCACGTACCAATACCACCTGGCTGGGCGAAGAAGCTGCACGTAACACTCGTATTCTGGAACGCCAGCCGCGCGTGATAAGCCATGAACAGCAGATGCGCTTTAGTCAGTAAGATCATCCCTTTCTCCTGCGTTGACGGGCCAGGCAGTCGTCTGGCTCTGTTTTTACAGGGCTGCAATCTGCGCTGCAAAAATTGTCACAATCCGTGGACGATGGGACGCTGCAATGATTGCAGGGAATGTGTGCCGCAGTGTCCACATCAGGCGTTGCAGATTGCCGACGGCAAAGTAATGTGGAACGTTGCAGTCTGCGAGCAGTGCGACACCTGCCTGAAGATGTGCCCGCAGAATGCCACGCCGATGGCACAAACCATGGGCGTGGACGAGGTGCTTAGTCATATCCGCAAAGCGGTGTTGTTTATTGAAGGGATAACGGTGAGCGGCGGCGAAGCCACGACGCAGCGACCGTTTGTGGTGGCGCTGTTTACTGCTATCAAAAATGATCCACAATTGCGCCATCTCACCTGTCTTGTGGACAGTAACGGCATGTTGAGCGAAACCGGCTGGGAAAAATTGCTTCCGGTATGCGACGGCGCAATGCTCGATCTCAAAGCGTGGGGTAGCGCGTGTCATCAACAGTTAACCGGACGAGATAATCAACAGATTAAGCGCAGCATCAGTTTGCTTGCAGAGCGCGGCAAGCTGGCGGAACTGCGTTTATTGGTAATCCCCAATCAGGTGGATTATTTGCAACACATCGATGAGCTGGCGGCGTTTATCAAGGGACTTGGCGATGTTCCGGTACGCCTGAACGCGTTTCATGCCCACGGCGTGTATGGCGAGGCGCAAAGCTGGCCGAGCGCCACGCCGGAAGATGTTGAGCAGTTGGCTGGCGCGTTAAAGGAGCGCGGGGTAAGTCGATTGATATTTCCGGCGCTGTATTTGTGATAAGCCAGAGATGTCGCAAAACTCAACATCAAGCACAATCAGTCCCCTACCCCCTCTGGGGAGAGGGTTAGGGTGAGGGGAACAAGCAGCACCAGTGTTCACTTACGGACGGCCTTACCAGCCATCGGGCACGTTAAACACCGCATACGTGTTATTAAGCAACACGTCGGCAATTTCATCCGCTGGTTCCAGGCGTAACTCACAAAGCACGGCAAACACACGGGCGGCCTGCTCCGGGCGGTTAGGCTGCCCCTGAAAACCATTTAGCGGCATATCCGGCGCATCAGTTTCCAGCAACAACGACGCCAGCGGTAATTTTGCGATGACATCGCGGGTTTTACTGGCTCGCGGGTAAGTGATAGTGCCGCCTACGCCGATTTTGTAGCCCAGTTGCACAAACCGTTCGGCCTGTTGCAGGCTGCCAGAAAATCCGTGAACCACGCCAGCACGCGGCAAATCGTGGCGTTTAAGATGCATCGCCAGTTTGTCATGCGTGCGCCGTGAATGAAGGATCACCGGCAGATCGTAGCGTTTCGCCATTTTCAGTTGTTCGTCGAGCAACCGCTGTTGGCGATCAAATTGTGGATCGTCGCCAAAGAGATCCAGGCCTACCTCCCCTACTGCCACCACCTTCGGCGGGCGCCTTTCCAGTGCCTGCTGTAACTGCTCCAGCGACGCATCGCTATGTTTTTCCAACATACCAGGATGCAAGCCCAATGCGGCATACAGCGGCTGATAATTTTCCGCTAACGCCTGCACGCGGGCAAAATTTGCCGCCTCGGTTGCCGGAACAATGATCTTGCCTACGCCCGCTTGTGCCGCGCGTTGCAGGCTGGCCTCTTCATCACCGCTAAACGGCGGAAAATCAAAATGGCAGTGGGTGTCGATAAAACGGCAAATCAAGCCAGATCCTCATTGTTAAATGTCGGGTCATTCGCCTGCGGGGCGTCTATCACCTCGGTAACCAGCGTATCGTTGGCGACTGGCGCAGGCGGAATGACGATTGGTTCCGGCGTCGCCACAGGCACCAGATGGCGAGTGAACGGTGCTTTTTCGGTTAGCATTTTACCGACTGTGGCCAGGAAATAGCGACCGCATAAACGCCCAAGTTTATAGTCATCGCGTAGCGCCGGAAGCCGGCTGCCAAGCGCGATGCTATGCAACGGTTTCGGCGGATAAATTTCGAAAATGCGTAACTTGCCGGGCGGTTTCTCAATAAATTGTTGGATGGCGCGATAACTGGTTTCATGATGCTGCACCAGATTGACCAGCGGTTGTAGGCTACTGTCACCCAACCAACGTTCCATACGTTTAAACCACTGAGGCGTATAGTACATTTGCGACGGCACAGTGCGGATCACCACCAGCGTTTTCGCCCCCTGTCTTGCCGCTTCTTTAACCGGGATCGCATCGCTGACGCCCCCATCAAAATAGTTAATCCCATCAAGTGAAACTCCGGTGCGATAAAAACCGGGAATAGCACTGGAGGCGCGAATCAAATCCAGCCAGTTTTGTTTGGTTGGCAAAAAGTAGTTCGGCGTGTAATCGTCCTGGCGGCAGGCGCACATATAAAACGATTTGCCGCTATCAAACAACCGCGCAGCGGTATCCATCTGCAACGGCATCTGGCTTGCAGTCGCCTCCACCAGCCAGTCGAGATCGATAAGATTTCCTCCACGGACAAAACGCACTGGATCGAAAAATTCACGTTTTGTGGTGTAGCGCATGATGACTTTACGCGCGTAACCAGGCTGGTTGCAGATATAGGCCGAAAGATTTTGCGCCCCGGCGGACGTGCCAAAATAGAGATCGAAAGGATTAAACTGCGCGCGCATAAACTCATCCAGCACACCAGCCGTGAAAATTCCACGCTGCCCGCCGCCTTCGCACACCAGCGCAATTCGTCCAGGCTGGAACGGCCTTAGCGACAACGGCGCAATATTACCAAGCGTTACAGGTATTCGCTGCCCCACCTCTGCCTTCCTGTTTTTGTTGTGAAAGAATGACAAAGTAACGCAATTTATTATTCGCTAAAACCGCAAAAGCCAGTCCGCTGGACTGGCTTTGGATAAAATTTTCTTAATCGTCTGAAATCTAGGGTCGTTTTCGGCCCATGAACAAACTCACCAGGAACAGAATAATCCCGACGACAAAGACAATTTTCGCAGCACCCGCTGCAGTACCGGCCAGACCACCAAACCCAAGTGCGGCGGCGATTAACGCGATAACCAGAAATATGATGCCCCAACGAAACATAAGCCTCTCCTTTACCATAGTTAATGTCACCGCTTGATATTCACTCAATGCGATATTTTTAGTGTGGTGCACATCGCGCCTCCCGACAAAGTTCGGGAGGACGAATTACGACGAATTACTTAGTTTTCAGATCATTTTTAACGCTTTTCACACCATCAACCGCTTTGGCGATGCTTTCAGCACGGTCACTCTGTGCCTGAGAATCTACAGTACCGGAGAGCTGAACCACGCCATCGGTGGTTTCAACTTTCACTTTACGTGAAGGGACGATGTCGTCCGCCAGCAGTTTGGCTTTGATTTCACTGGTGGTGGCGGTGTCACCCGCGTAGCCCTTCACAGAGCCTTCTTTAGCGTCGCGAACGTGCAGTTTGTCACTGACGGAGGTCACGCCTTCAACGTCTTTCGCCACTTTCACTGCCTCTTCGGCCTGTGCCTGGCTTTCAACAAATCCGCTTAACGTCACGACTTTTTGATCGGTTTTGACAGAGATATCAGTGCTCTTGATATTTTCATGATCCACCAGAGCTGCCTTCACTTTCGCAGTGATGGCGCTGTCATCCATGAAATTACCGACTTTATTCATAGAGCTATCGACTTTTTGCCCTGCGCTTTCATTGGTGGTCTGCGCGTTGTTTTCCGCATAGGCAGAACCGGTCGCGACGGCAGAGGTCAACATCACAGCCAGCAGAGTTTTCGAAATCTTCAGTCTTGTCATAGTCATCGATTTATTCCTGTATGTTTGCTCGTAATTTGAGCCAGGCAACACGAGGTTGCATTGCTGAATAGGGAGAGACTTCACCCTCGACAGAAGTCAATGGTCGCCATCACAAAAGCGATGGGTGATGAATAACGACCGTTACAGCTTCTGAATCAGTTATTAATATCAATCGAATGACAGTTAACGGTTTTAAATGCTGTTACCTACATACATAACGGTATTTAACGCCGACAAAAATGTCATTGCTTTGTTAAATATAGATCACAATTTTGAAACCGCTCGCCGTATCGGCTAAAAAGCGAGCAAACATAAGCGAAAGCGAATGTTTTAAGAACATTCCGCAAGCGGCTAATAAGGAAGGGAAATTGACAGGGCGCAGCGGCTGCCGCGCCCTGGAGGCAAGAATTAATGCTCGCGGGTCTGGTGGAACTGAACGTCCGGATAACGTTCCTGCGCCAGGCGCAGATTGACCATGCTGGTAGCGATGTAAGCGAGGTTATCGCCGCCATCGAGCGCCAGTTGGCTTTCGTTCTTACGCTTGAACTCTTCGAATTTCTTCGCGTCCGCGCATTCTACCCAGCGGGCGGTGGTGACGTTGACTGACTCATACACCGCTTCGACGTTGTATTCGCTCTTCAGGCGCGACACCACCACATCAAACTGCAGTATACCAACCGCACCGACGATCAAATCGTTGTTGGAGATGGGACGGAACACCTGCACCGCGCCCTCTTCGGAAAGCTGTACCAGCCCTTTGAGCAGCTGTTTTTGCTTCAGCGGATCTTTCAGGCGAATACGACGGAACAGTTCCGGTGCGAAGTTCGGAATACCGGTGAACTTCATCATCTCACCCTGGGTAAAGGTGTCGCCGATCTGAATAGTGCCATGGTTGTGCAGACCAAGGATGTCGCCCGGATACGCTTCCTCAACGTGCGAACGGTCGCCCGCCATAAAGGTCAGCGCGTCGGAGATCACCACATCTTTCGCGGTACGCACCTGGCGCAGCTTCATGCCTTTTTCATATTTACCGGATACCACACGCATAAACGCCACGCGGTCGCGGTGTTTCGGGTCCATGTTGGCCTGAATTTTAAATACGAAGCCGGTAAATTTATCTTCGCTCGCCTCTACGGTACGGGTATCGGTCTGACGCGGCATCGGCGCAGGCGCCCACTCCACCAGACCATCCAGCATATGATCAACACCGAAGTTACCCAACGCAGTACCGAAGAATACCGGGGTGATTTCACCTGCAAGGAACAGCTCTTTGTCGAACTCGTTAGACGCGCCTTTCACCAGTTCCAGTTCGTCACGCAGCTGCTGTGCCAGATCTTCACCGACCGCAGCGTCGAGATCCGGGTTGTTCAGCCCTTTAACAATGCGTACTTCCTGAATGGTGTGGCCTTTACCGCTCTGATAGAGATAGGTTTCATCTTTATATAGGTGGTAAACGCCTTTAAACAGCTTGCCGCAGCCAATCGGCCAGGTAATCGGCGCACAACCGATTTTCAGCTCGTTTTCAACTTCATCGAGCAGTTCCATCGGGTCGCGGATATCACGGTCAAGTTTGTTCATAAAGGTGAGGATCGGCGTATCGCGCAGACGGGTAACTTCCATCAGCTTGCGGGTACGATCTTCAACACCTTTTGCAGCGTCGATAACCATCAGGCAGCAGTCCACCGCCGTCAGGGTACGGTAGGTATCTTCCGAGAAGTCTTCGTGCCCCGGGGTGTCGAGCAAGTTAACCAGGCAGTCGTGATACGGAAACTGCATCACAGACGTAGTAATGGAGATCCCACGCTGCTTTTCCATCTCCATCCAGTCCGACTTAGCGTGCTGGTTGGAACCACGGCCTTTTACTGTACCGGCGGTCTGAATAGCCTGTCCGAACAGCAGCACCTTCTCGGTGATGGTAGTTTTACCGGCGTCCGGGTGAGAAATAATGGCAAAAGTGCGGCGCTTCGCCACCTCTTGCAAATAAGGAGACAACGTCATAATTCTTTCTTCTTGAGTAAGCGGCATCGCGCCGCGCTTGTTGAAAACGAAAAATTGCGGCTATTTTACCCATCAACGGGGGGGAGGCAATCAGTGTTTACACAGGAGCTGCTCCAGTTCGTGCAACGAAGAAACGGTCCAGGTGGGCACGATGCCTTCTGGTTGCTCGCGATTGTGCGCATTCAGCCAGCAGGTCGCAAGCCCGGCATTGATGCCACCGAGAATATCGGACTCAGCGGTGTCACCAACCATCAGCACACGTGAACGGTCAGGATTGCCCGCCTGTTCCAGCGCATAATCGAAAATTTTCTTATTCGGTTTGGCAACGCCAACTTCTTCGGAAATCACCAGCAAATCGAAATAATCACGCAGCCCCGTGCGTTCCAGACGCACCTGTTGCAAGGCGCTAAAGCCGTTGGTGATGATGCCGATTTTGGCGTTGCCACGAATGGCGTTAAGCAGGGAAACCGCCCCCCGGCAGCGGCGTACAGATTTCCGCCATCGCATTAATGAAGGCCTCGTTGAGTTTACCCGGCTCGACGTTCAGCCGTTCGGCCCAGCTCTCAAAACGCCCGTGCTGGAGCTGTAATGAAGTGATCGCGCCGTTTTGATAATCCACCCACAGTGGCTTGTTAACGGCCTGATAGTCCTGAAAATCTTCAGCGGTAAAGGTGACGCTGTAATCAAGAAACATCCGCTGCAGGCCGGTGAACGAGTCAAAAGTAAACAGCGTTTCATCGGCATCAAAGAAAATCCAGTCCCACTTCATTATTCCACCTTGTCTTACATACTGATTGGCAACGCCATGATGATGGCGTCTTCGCGACCGTCCGTGGTGGGGTAGTAATTGCGGCGAATCGTCGCCTCGTTAAAGCCTAAACTTTCGTACAGGGCAATGGCGGCAGCATTTGAAGCACGGACTTCCAGCCATAGCGTCGCCACGCCGCGTTTTTCCAGTTCGTCGATCAGATGTTCAAGCAGCGCCCTTCCCAGTCCCTGACGCTGATAGTCGGGATCGACCGCAATATTGAACAATGTAGCTTCATCCAGCACCACTTGCGTAATCGCAAACGCCGCCATTTTGCCGTTTTGCGTTAACTGAAAGTTGAGATAGCGTTCGCCCTGATTGCTGGCAAAGGTTTTCTCACTCCACGGAAAGGCGTGGGCGCGTTGTTCAATGTGGAAAGCCGCAGGTAAATCAGTCGTTTCGAGGGAAAAAATCGTGTTCATATGTGCAAATTTGTTGCCATAACGCGGCGCGTGCCGTTGGGTTTGCCCGTAATTCGGTGAGCGCCGGTGATGCCACCTGAGCGCCTTCCAGTGATAGCGGTTCATCAGTGCCCAACCGCCAGCTATTGCAGCGACTGCCTTGCGGCAACATCGCGATCTTTTCTGGCGTCAGTTGCAGCACTTGATCAGGGCTGACGGTTAATGCGCGCAGAACGTCGCTCACTAAGGGATCGGTCAGGGCGGGAAGATCGTTTGCCACCATCACCAGACGAACGTGTGCGGGGATCGCAATGGCGACCTCTCCCTGCAACGCGCCAGGGCGACGCAGCGACCACTGGGTAATGCCCAGCTGCTGTAACTGCCAGTCTCGTCGGGATGTCATAGCGAATCGCTCCTGTTGTCAGGGGCGCAAATATAGCAAATTCGTCGATACCGCGCCAACATATGGCTATAATCGCCGCCAGTATCAATTGAGGAGCATTCCATGTCTGCATTTACCCCGGCAAGTGAAGTCTTGCTGCGCCACAGTGATGATTTCGAACAAAGCCGTATTCTGTTTGCCGGTGACTTACAGGATGACCTGCCCGCGCGTTTAGATACCGCGACCAGTCGTGCTCATACCCAGCAATTCCACCACTGGCAGGTATTAAGCCGCCAGATGGGAGATAACGCCCGTTTTAGTCTGGTCGCCACGGCGGATGATGTCGCAGATTGCGATACGCTGATTTACTACTGGCCGAAGAACAAACCGGAAGCCCAGTTCCAGTTGATGAATTTACTTTCTCTGCTGCCGGTGGGGACAGATATTTTCGTCGTTGGCGAAAACCGTAGCGGCGTGCGCAGCGCCGAGCAAATGCTGGCAGATTATGCGCCATTGAATAAGGTAGACAGCGCCCGTCGCTGCGGTCTCTATTTTGGTCGTCTGGAAAAGCAGCCAGTGTTCGATGCCGATAAATTCTGGGGCGAATACAGCGTCGATGGTCTGACGGTCAAAACGCTGCCTGGTGTGTTTAGCCGCGACGGTCTGGATGTCGGCAGCCAGTTGCTGCTCTCGACGTTAACCCCGCACACAAAAGGCAAAGTGCTGGATGTCGGCTGCGGTGCGGGTGTGCTTTCAGTTGCCTTTGCGCGCCATTCGCCGAAGATTCGTCTCACCTTGTGCGATGTCTCTGCACCGGCGGTAGAAGCCAGCCGCGCGACGCTTGCTGCCAACAGCGTTGAAGGTGAAGTCTTTGCCAGCAACGTTTTTTCCGAGGTGAAAGGTCGTTTTGATATGATCATCTCCAACCCACCGTTCCACGATGGGATGCAAACCAGCCTGGATGCAGCACAAACGCTGATTCGCGGTGCGGTGCGTCATCTTAATAGCGGCGGCGAGTTGCGGATTGTGGCGAACGCCTTCCTGCCTTATCCGGACGTGCTGGATGAGACATTTGGCTTCCACGAAGTCATTGCGCAAACCGGACGCTTCAAGGTGTATCGCGCCATTATGACCCGCCAGGCGAAGAAAGGTTAAGTCTCTCGCCGCAAGCCTTGTTGGATGCGGCGTGAACGCCTTATCCAACCTACCAAACCTGCTCGTTAGCCCTTTGTAGGCCAGATAAGACGCACCAGCGTCGCATCTGGCATCCATTGCCACATGCCATATCGGATGCGGCGTGAACGCCTTATCCGACATACAAAACCTGCACGTTAGCCTCCTGATGACCATTTTTCCAGCAATTACGCATCAGGCGATAATTAACTATTGACGAAAAGCTGAAAACCACTAGAATGCGCCTCCGTGGTAGCAATTCTTTTTAAGAATTGATGGTATGCGAAGGTGGCGGAATTGGTAGACGCGCTAGCTTCAGGTGTTAGTGTCCTTACG
>NZ_PTRI01000008.1:0-184892 GCF_002965965.1 Escherichia sp. MOD1-EC5495 | reverse complement strand
GAGCAGTTGACTTTTAATCAATTGGTCGCAGGTTCGAATCCTGCACGACCCACCATCCTGAATGATTAAAGCAGCATAATCCCGCAAGGGGTCGTTAGCTCAGTTGGTAGAGCAGTTGACTTTTAATCAATTGGTCGCAGGTTCGAATCCTGCACGACCCACCAATGTAAAAAGGCACCCTAAAGGTGCCTTTTTGCTATTCAAGCATCCCTCAATTTCAATTCTTAAACCTGATGACATACTTCGTGCTTGCTGTGCAAACAACTCTACGTCGGTGGAGTAAGCTACATAGCATCGCATCCGGCATCTCATACGTAATTCGAGTGACTTTTCTCCACCATTCGGCTATCTTGTTTAGCATATAAAACAAATTAAACCGATAGTGGCGAATATTACGCTTTATGTCGGTCTAAATGTTAAGCCTGTAAAACGAGATGGCAAGATGAGCGTGATGTTTGATCCTGAAGCGGCGATTTATCCTTTCCCCCCGAAGCCGACACCGTTAAGCATTGATGAAAAAGCGTATTATCGCGAGAAAATAAAACGTCTGCTAAAAGAACGTAATGCGGTGATGGTCGCCCACTACTATACCGATCCCGAAATTCAACAGCTGGCGGAAGAAACTGGCGGCTGTATTTCTGATTCTTTAGAAATGGCGCGCTTTGGTGCCAAACATCCCGCTTCAACGCTACTCGTAGCCGGGGTGAGATTTATGGGAGAAACCGCCAAAATTCTCAGCCCGGAAAAGACAATTCTGATGCCGACACTTCAGGCTGAATGTTCACTGGATCTAGGCTGCCCAATTGAAGAATTTAACGCATTTTGTGATGCCCATCCCGATCGTACTGTTGTGGTCTACGCTAACACTTCTGCTGCGGTAAAAGCGCGAGCAGACTGGGTGGTAACTTCAAGTATTGCTGTTGAACTCATTGATCATCTGGATAGTCTGGGTGAAAAACTCATCTGGGCACCAGACAAACATCTGGGGCGTTACGTACAAAAACAGACGGGCGCAGATATTTTATGCTGGCAAGGCGCCTGCATTGTGCATGATGAGTTTAAGACTCAGGCGTTAACCCGCTTACAAAAACAATACCCTGATGCAGCCATACTGGTGCATCCGGAATCACCACAAGCTATTGTCGATATGGCGGATGCGGTCGGCTCCACAAGTCAGTTGATCAATGCTGCGAAAACATTGCCGCATCAGCGCCTTATTGTGGCAACTGACCGGGGTATCTTCTACAAAATGCAGCAGGCGGTGCCAGACAAAGAGTTACTGGAAGCACCAACCGCTGGCGAGGGAGCAACCTGCCGTAGCTGTGCGCATTGCCCGTGGATGGCTATGAATGGCCTCCAGGCCATCGCAGAGGCATTAGAACAGGAAGGAAGCAATCACGAGGTTCATGTTGATGAAAGGCTGCGAGAGAGGGCGCTGGTGCCGCTCAATCGTATGCTGGAATTTGCGGCTACACTACGTGGATAACGAATAATAAGGCGTAACGTTACGCTTTGGGGGAAAGATGGATTTTTTTAGTGTACAGAATATCCTGGTACATATACCAATAGGGGCGGGCGGTTATGATCTCTCATGGATCGAAGCGGTAGGCACGATCGCCGGGTTGCTGTGTATTGGCCTTGCCAGTCTGGAGAAGATCAGCAACTACTTCTTTGGCCTGATCAACGTCACCTTGTTTGGCATTATTTTCTTTCAGATTCAGCTGTATGCCAGCCTGCTATTACAGGTGTTTTTCTTTGCCGCGAATATTTACGGCTGGTATGCGTGGTCGCGACAAACCAGTCAGAACGAGGCGGAGTTGAAAATTCGCTGGTTACCATTGCCGAAGGCATTAACCTGGCTGGCGGTTTGTGTCATTGCTATTGGTCTGATGACGGTATTTATCAATCCGGTGTTTGCATTTTTGACCCGCGTGGCAGTCATGATCATGCAAGCATTAGGATTACAGGTTGCGATGCCTGAACTGCAACCGGACGCTTTCCCGTTCTGGGATTCCTGCATGATGGTGTTATCTATCGTGGCAATGATTCTGATGACGCGTAAGTATGTGGAAAACTGGCTGTTGTGGGTGATTATTAACGTGATTAGCGTCGTTATTTTTGCACTTCAGGGCGTTTACGCCATGTCTCTGGAGTACATCATCCTGACCTTTATTGCGCTCAACGGCAGCCGGATGTGGATCAACAGCGCACGCGAAAGAGGTTCACGCGCGCTATCTCATTAATGGTGATGATGTGAATGGCCAGACACTCCTTCATTAAGGTGGCAGTCTGGCCCATGACAAGGTTGATATTCCATCTGAATGGTGGCGTGCTCAATCTGATAGTGATCCATCAGATAATGTTGGATCGTATCCAACAACGCGTCATGATCGTGTGGCGGGATCACCTGCACATGCAGCGTCATTACTGGCTTTTCACCCACCATCCACACGTGTACATGGTGCACATTGCGGACTTCCGGGATTTCCCGACACATACGACGCTTCAGTTCAGCGATATCCAGCGACACCGGCGCACCTTCAAGTAATTCATTCACGCTGTCTTTCAATAACCGCCACGCGCTGCGCAGAACCAGAAGCGACACCAGTATCGAGAGAATAGGGTCAGCAGGTGTCCAGCCGGTCCAGATAATAATCAACGCGGCAATAATAGCCCCAACCGAACCCAGCAGGTCCCCGAGCACATGCAGTGCCGCTGCTCGCACGTTGAGGTTTTTCTCTTCGCTGCCGTGATGAAGTAACCAGAAAGAAAGTATATTTGCCAGCAACCCAGCCACGGCAATTGCCATCATCATGCCGCCCTCGACCGGACGCGGCGTGCGGAAGCGTTCTATCGCCTCCCAGACAATCAAAATGGTAATCACCACCAGGGCAATGGCATTCACAAACGCCGCGAGTGTGGTCAACCTGAGCCAGCCGAAAGTGTGGCGAATGGTGGGCGGACGACGAGAAAATTGTACGGCAAGCAGGGCGAAAAGCAGGGCAGCAGTATCGGTAAGCATATGTCCTGCGTCGGCCAGCAACGCCAGAGAACCTGAGAGAAAACCGCCAATAACCTCAACCAGCATAAACCCGGCAGTCACGCCGAAAGCATACAACAAGCGACGAGCATTATTATCTTCTGGCAGGTGTGAAGATGTGTGTGAGTGCGCCATGACGAGTCATCCCTTAATTAATCTCACTTAACTTTATGACATCATACCGCTTTTAGAGGGGAAAAATTAAAAGGGAGAGACTCTGCTCTCCCGGTATTGGCTTTTTGGCAGAGTTACTGCGTAGTACCGTCGGTTTTGGTATCGACATCATTGTTGATGCCATCGCCAGTTTGTACTTTTTTATTAATGTCCGGGCAGCGACCATCTTTGCACATCGTATTTTTGTGCTCTTCATCTTTGGTCATGCCGTCATTGTTCATTGAAGAACCATCCGGATGCAACATTGTGCCGCCAGAACCGGTATTTACCCCGTTATTGTCGACGTTATTTGGTGCGACATTTTCACGGGCGTCCGGGGCAACCTGACCCGCATCAGCTGCGGCGTTTGCCTGGCCATTATTGGTTTGCGCTCCGCTATCGGCGGCCAGTGCGGCACCGCTGGCAAGGCTTAGAGTGGCAGTCAGAAAAAGTGTGGCCAGTTTTGTCATTTTCATAGGATGCTCCTGTTATGGTCGTTATGTCGGATAACCTCTTCCAACAGTGCATTTGCAGGTGAATATCAGGTAATGGTTTAAGATTTCAGCCAGAAGAATAAATCCAGCAGAGAATCTTGAAAAAATTAATAAACAGAGAAGTTACAGTTAGAAATTGTAGGTCAGATCTCGTTATTCGCGACAATCTGGCGTTTTTCTTGCTAATTCCAGGATTAATCCGTTCATAGTGTAAAACCCCGTTTACACATTCTGACGGAAGATATAGATTGGAGGGATTGCATTCACTAAGATAAGTATGGCAACACTGGAACAGACATGAATTATCAGAACGACGATTTACGTATCAAAGAAATCAAAGAGTTACTTCCACCTGTCGCACTGCTGGAAAAATTCCCCGCTACCGAAAATGCCGCGAATACGGTTGCCCATGCCCGAAAAGCGATCCATAAGATCCTGAAAGGTAATGATGATCGCCTGTTAGTGGTGATTGGTCCTTGCTCAATTCATGATCCGGTAGCTGCTAAAGAGTATGCCACTCGCTTGTTGGCGCTGCGTGAAGAGCTGAAAGACGAGCTGGAAATCGTTATGCGCGTCTATTTTGAAAAGCCGCGCACCACGGTGGGCTGGAAAGGGCTGATCAACGATCCGCATATGGATAACAGCTTCCAGATCAACGACGGTCTGCGTATAGCCCGTAAATTGCTGCTTGATATTAACGACAGCGGTCTGCCAGCGGCGGGTGAGTTTCTCGATATGATCACCCCACAATATCTCGCTGACCTGATGAGCTGGGGCGCAATTGGCGCACGTACAACCGAATCGCAGGTGCACCGCGAGCTGGCGTCTGGTCTTTCTTGCCCGGTAGGTTTTAAAAATGGCACCGATGGTACGATTAAAGTGGCTATCGATGCCATTAATGCCGCCGGTGCGCCGCACTGCTTCCTGTCCGTAACGAAATGGGGGCATTCAGCAATTGTGAATACCAGCGGTAACGGTGATTGCCATATCATTCTGCGCGGCGGTAAAGAGCCTAACTACAGTGCGAAACACGTTGCTGAAGTGAAAGAAGGGCTGAACAAGGCGGGTTTACCGGCGCAGGTGATGATCGATTTCAGCCATGCAAATTCGTCCAAACAGTTCAAAAAGCAGATGGAAGTTTGCGCTGACGTTTGCCAGCAAATTGCCGGTGGCGAAAAAGCTATTATTGGCGTGATGGTGGAAAGCCACCTGGCGGAAGGGAACCAGAGTCTGGAAAGCGGTGAGCCGCTGGCCTATGGCAAGAGCATCACCGATGCCTGCATCGGCTGGGAAGATACCGATGCTCTGTTACGTCAACTGGCGAATGCAGTAAAAGCGCGTCGCGGGTAAGGTTTAATTGTCGGATGCACCGCCAGAGTGGCGTATCCGATTAATCACCGTAGGCATGATAAGACGCGCAGCGTCGCATCAGGCAATGTGCTCCATTGTTAGCAACAAAAAAGCCGACTCACTTGCAGTCGGCTTTCTCATTTTTAAACGAATGACGTTTACTTCGCTTTACCCTGGTTAGCCACCGCCGCTGCTTTCGCTGCGATCTCGTCAGCATTACCCAGATAGTAGCGTTTCAGCGGTTTGAAATTCTCGTCGAACTCATACACCAGCGGCACGCCAGTCGGGATATTCAGCTCAAGAATCTCTTCTTCGCTCATGTTGTCGAGATATTTCACCAGTGCACGCAGGGAGTTCCCATGAGCGGCGATGATCACGCGCTCACCGCTCTTCATACGCGGCAGAATGGTTTCATTCCAGTAAGGGATCACGCGGTCAATGGTCAGCGCCAGACTTTCAGTCAGCGGTAGTTCTTTCTCGCTCAGCTTCGCGTAACGCGGATCGTGACCCGGATAACGCTCATCATCTTTAGTCAGCTCCGGCGGAGTCACCGCAAAACCACGACGCCACTGTTTCACCTGCTCGTCGCCATACTTTTCAGCGGTTTCCGCTTTGTTCAGACCCTGCAACGCACCGTAGTGACGTTCGTTCAGTTTCCAGGATTTCTCAACGGGCAGCCATGCTTGATCCAGTTCGTCCAGCACATTCCACAGAGTATGGATAGCGCGTTTCAGCACCGAGGTATAAGCAAAGTCAAAGCTGTAACCTTCCTCTTTCAGCAGCTTACCTGCTGCTTTTGCTTCGCTTACGCCTTTCTCAGACAGATCCACGTCGTACCAACCGGTGAAACGGTTTTCTTTGTTCCACTGACTTTCGCCATGACGAACCAGAACTAGCTTAGTTACAGCCATATACTTACTCCTCAAATCATTATTAAATGATAATAATTCTCATTATATTGCCGTGACGAAGCAACAGCAATGCTTACGCATAACCATAGCGAAAATAGTGTCGCAGTGTAAGGTTGTTGTGAATATTGAGTTGCAAATATGTCGGTGTTTGCTGGTGATTTGAGCAATATGAGGATAAAGCCCTCATCACGAGGGCTTAAAATTATTCAGCAATAAACTGATATTCCGTCAGGCTGGAATACTCTTCGCCAGGGCGCAGGAAGCAGTCCGGCTGCGGCCATTCAGGGTGGTTCGGACTGTCTGGCAGAAATTCGCTTTCCAGCGCCAGTCCTTGCCAGTCGGCGTAAGGTTCGGTTCCCCGTGACGGCGTACCGCCGAGGAAGTTGCCGGAGTAGAATTGCAGAGCCGGAGCGGTGGTGTAGACCTTCAGCTGCAATTTTTCATCTGCTGACCAGACATGCGCCGCCACTTTCTTGCCATCGCCTTTGGCCTGTAACAAGAACGCGTGATCGTAACCTTTCACTTTGCGCTGATCGTCGTCGGCAAGAAACTCACTGGCGATGATTTTGGCGCTGCGGAAATCAAAAGACGTCCCGGCGACAGATTTCAGACCGTCGTGCGGAATGCCGCCTTCATCAACTGGCAGATATTCGTCCGC
Source organism: Escherichia sp. MOD1-EC5495 (assembly GCF_002965965.1). NCBI lineage: Bacteria > Pseudomonadati > Pseudomonadota > Gammaproteobacteria > Enterobacterales > Enterobacteriaceae > Escherichia > Escherichia sp. MOD1-EC5495. Next base: position 178,286 of record NZ_PTRI01000008.1, on the reverse strand, counting down.
CATAATCTGCAGTTTGTGATTGCGCACGTCAGACTGCTCGCCGTCGAGGTTGAAATAGACGTGGTTAGTCATATTCACCGGGCAAGGTTTATCAACCGTGGCGCGATAGGTAATAGAGATACGGTTATCGTCGGTCAGACGATACTGCACCGTCGCGCCGAGATTCCCCGGAAAGCCCTGATCGCCATCTTCTGAAGTCAGGGCAAACAGCACCTGACGATCGTTCTGGTTCACAATCTGCCAGCGGCGTTTGTCGAACCCTTCCGGGCCGCCGTGCAATTGGTTGACGCCCTGACTTGGCGAAAGCGTTACGGTTTCACCGTCAAAGGTATAACGGCTATTGGCGATACGGTTGGCATAACGACCAATAGAGGCTCCCAGAAACGCAGCCTGATCCTGGTAGCATTCAGGGCTGGCGCAGCCAAGCAGCGCCTCGCGGACGCTGCCATCGGAAAGCGGAATACGGGCTGAAAGTAAAGTCGCACCCCAGTCCATCAGCGTGACTACCATCCCTGCGTTGTTACGCAAAGTTAACAGTCGGTACGGCTGACCATCGGGTGCCAGTGCGGGAGTTTCGTTCAGCACTGTCCTGCTCCTTGTGATGGTTTACACACGTAAAAAGTCTCTTTAATGCCTGTTTTTGCTTCATATTGTTCAGCGACAGCTTGCTGTACGGCAGGCACCAGCTCTTCCGGGATCAGCGCGACGATACAGCCGCCAAATCCGCCACCGGTCATGCGTACGCCACCTTTGTCGCCAATCACAGCTTTGACGATCTCTACCAGAGTGTCAATTTGCGGTACGGTGATTTCGAAATCATCGCGCATAGAGGCATGAGACTCCGCCATCAGCTCGCCCATACGTTTCAGGTCGCCTTGCTCCAGCGCGCTGGCAGCCTCAACGGTACGGGTGTTTTCGGTCAGGATATGACGCACGCGTTTCGCCACTGTCGGATCCAGTTCATGCGCTACGGCGTTGAATTCTTCAATGGTGACATCGCGTAGGGCTGGCTGCTGGAAGAAACGCGCACCGGTTTCGCACTGTTCACGACGGGTGTTGTATTCGCTGCCAACCAGGGTACGTTTGAAGTTACTGTTGATGATGACGACAGCCACACCTTTCGGCATGGAAACTGCTTTGGTCCCCAGTGAGCGACAGTCAATCAGCAAGGCATGATCTTTCTTGCCGAGTGCGGAAATTAGCTGATCCATGATCCCGCAGTTACAGCCAACAAACTGGTTTTCTGCTTCCTGACCGTTAAGCGCGATTTGTGCGCCGTCCAGCGGCAGATGATAAAGCTGCTGCAATACGGTTCCGACCGCCACTTCCAGTGAGGCGGAAGAACTTAACCCTGCACCCTGCGGCACATTGCCGCTAATCACCATGTCCACACCGCCGAAGCTATTGTTACGCAGTTGCAGATGTTTCACCACGCCACGAACGTAGTTAGCCCATTGATAGTTTTCATGCGCGACAATGGGCGCATCAAGGGAAAACTCGTCAGTCTGATTTTCATAATCGGCTGCCATCACGCGAATTTTACGGTCATCGCGTGGCGCACAGCTAATTACAGTTTGATAATCAATCGCGCAGGGCAGAACGAAACCGTCGTTGTAGTCGGTGTGTTCGCCAATAAGATTCACGCGCCCAGGCGCCTGAATGGTATGAGTGGCAGGGTAGCCAAATGCGTTGGCAAACAGAGATTGTGTTTTTTCTTTCAGACTCATTTCTTACACTCCGGATTCGCGAAAATGGATATCGCTGACTGCGCGCAAACGTTCTGCTGCCTGTTCTGCCGTCAGGTCACGCTGGGTCTCTGCCAACATTTCATAACCGACCATAAATTTACGTACAGTGGCAGAGCGCAGCAGAGGTGGATAAAAGTGCGCATGTAACTGCCAGTGTTGATTCTCTTCGCCATTAAACGGCGCGCCGTGCCAGCCCATAGAGTAGGGGAAGGAACACTGGAAGAGGTTGTCATAACGACTGGTCAGCTTTTTCAATGCCAGCGCCAAATCGCTGCGCTGGGCGTCGGTCAAATCGGTGATCCGTAATACGTGGGCTTTGGGCAGCAGTAGCGTTTCGAACGGCCAGGCAGCCCAGTAAGGCACAACGGCTAACCAGTGTTCGGTTTCGACAACGGTACGGCTACCGTCTGCCAGTTCACGTTGGACATAATCCACCAGCATTGGCGATTTCTGTTCGGCGAAATATTCTTTTTGCAGGCGGTCTTCACGCTCAGCTTCGTTAGGCAGGAAGCTATTTGCCCAAATCTGACCGTGCGGATGCGGGTTAGAGCACCCCATCGCCGCACCTTTGTTTTCAAAAACCTGCACCCACGGGTATGTTTTCCCCAGTTCTGCGGTTTGCTCTTGCCAGGTTTTGACGATTTCCGTCAATGCTGCAACGCTGAGCTCTGGAAGCGTTTTACTGTGATCCGGTGAAAAGCAGATCACCCGGCTGGTGCCACGTGCGCTCTGGCAACGCATCAGCGGATCGTTACTTTCCGGCGCGTCTGGCGTGTCGGACATCAGCGCCGCAAAGTCATTGGTAAAAACGTAAGTCCCGGTGTAATCGGGGTTTTTATCGCCTGTCACCCGCACATTACCTGCGCAAAGGAAGCAATCTGGATCGTGCGCAGGTAACACCTGTTTGGCTGGCGTTTCCTGCGCCCCCTGCCAGGGGCGCTTAGCGCGGTGCGGTGAAACAAGAATCCATTGCCCGGTGAGCGGGTTATAGCGGCGATGTGGATGATCAACGGGATTAAATTGCGTCATGGTCGTTCCTTAATCGGGATATCCCTGTGGATGGCGTGACTGCCAGTGCCAGGTGTCCTGCGCCATTTCATCGAGTGTGCGCGTTACGCGCCAGTTCAGTTCACGGTCGGCTTTGCTGGCGTCCGCCCAGTAGGCCGGAAGGTCGCCCTCGCGACGCGGTGCAAAATGATAATTAACCGGTTTGCCGCAGGCTTTGCTGAAGGCATTAACCACGTCCAGCACGCTGCTGCCTACGCCAGCGCCGAGGTTGTAGATGTGTACGCCTGGTTTGTTCGCCAGTTTTTCCATCGCCACGACGTGACCGTCCGCCAGATCCATTACGTGGATGTAATCGCGTACGCCAGTACCGTCTTCGGTCGGATAATCGTTACCAAAAATCGCCAGCGAGTCGCGACGGCCTACAGCAACCTGGGCGATGTATGGCATCAGGTTATTCGGAATGCCTTGCGGATCTTCGCCCATATCGCCCGACGGATGCGCGCCAACCGGGTTGAAGTAGCGCAGCAGGGCAATGCTCCAGTCCGGCTGGGCTTTTTGCAGGTCGGTGAGGATCTGTTCCACCATCAGTTTGCTTTTGCCGTAAGGGCTTTGCGGTGTGCCGGTCGGGAAGCTTTCAACGTATGGAATTTTGGGCTGATCGCCATAAACGGTGGCGGAGGAGCTAAAAATAAGGTTTTTGACGTTAGCGGCGCGCATGGCGCTAATCAGGCGCAGAGTACCGTTGACATTGTTGTCGTAATATTCCAGCGGTTTTTGTACCGATTCGCCAACGGCTTTCAGCCCGGCGAAGTGGATCACGGTGTCGATAGCGTGATCGTGCAGGATCTCGGTCATCAACGCTTCGTTACGGATATCGCCTTCAACAAACGTTGGATGTTTGCCGCCTAAACGCTCGATAACAGGCAGTACGCTGCGCTTACTGTTACAGAGGTTATCAAGAATGATGACATCATGACCGTTTTGCAGTAATTGCACGCAGGTATGACTTCCAATGTAACCGCTACCACCGGTAACCAGAACTCTCATAATTCGCTCCATTAGGCTTATGGTATGAAATAACCATAGCATAACAAAGATGCGAAAAGTGTGACATGGAATAAATTAGTGGAATCGTTTACACAAGAATTTAGCCATTTTTTATGTGCGATTAATTGATTATAAAATAGAGGGTTTATGAATGATTGCGCTTTTTATCTGAAAAAAAGTCGCGTTTTCATGCCTGGATGCGTTAAACCGTAGGCCGAATAAGGCTTTCACGCCGCATCCGGCACAGTCACTCAATTTATTTTGGTAAGCGCATAACGATAGAGGTCACCGTCTGGCACGAACTCCAGACGATGGGTAATACAGGCAGGCGCATCTTCAGCGTGGTGCGAAACAAACAACAACTGCGTTTCACCTTCGCTAATCAGCACATCAACAAATCTACGGATAAGCTGGCGATTCAGCGGATCAAGCCCTTGCAATGGTTCATCAAGAATAAGCAACGTCGGATGCTTCACCAGTGCGCGGACGATCAATGCCAGACGCTGTTGCCCCCAGGAAAGGCTATGGAAAGGGGCGTCTGCGGTGCGTTTATCAATGCCGAGAATATCCAGCCACTGCTGCACCAGTTTGTGCTGGCGATCCGAAACGGCCTGATAAATGCCAATCGAATCAAAATAGCCAGAAAGAATCACATTACGCACGGTAGTGCTGACCCGGTAATCCAGATGCAAACTGCTGCTGACATAACCAATATGTTTTTTGATATCCCAGATGGTTTCACCGCTGCCGCGACGCCGACCAAACAGCGTTAAATCGTTGCTGTAACCTTGCGGATGATCGCCCGTGATCAGGTTTAATAACGTCGATTTTCCCGCGCCATTTGGCCCGACAATTTGCCAGTGCTCGCCAGGATTCACCTGCCAGCTAAGGTTGTTAAGTATGGGGCGATCGTTATAAGAAACCACGCCGTTGTTCAGCACAATGCGCGGTTCGCTGGCGGGTAATGAGTGACGCGCTGAAGGCTCATCCGGTTCCGGCAGTTGCACACCATCAAGTCGCTCGCTGTGCGCCAGTTGCGCGACGAGAGCTTGCTGGAGCAGTTCCTCTTTAGCGCCCGTTTCTGCTAACGTGCAATCCGCCAGCACTCCGGCAAACTGGACAAATTCCGGGATCTCATCGAAGCGATTGAGCACCAGTACCAGAGTAATACCGGACTGATGTAACGAGGCGAGCAGTTCTGCCAGTTGCTGACGTGAGGCAACATCAAGACCATCGAACGGTTCATCAAGAATCAGTAAATCAGGGTCTGACATTAGCGCCTGACAGAGCAGGGTTTTACGCGTCTCGCCAGTGGAAAGGTATTTAAATCGTCGGTCGAGGAGGGCGGTAATACCGAACTGCTGCGCCAGTTGCAAACAACGCTGTGCATCTTTAACTTCATCCTGAATGATCTCAGCCGTGGTACGCCCGGTGTCATTTTCGCCAGGACTAAGCATATCGGTATTATTCCGCTGCCATTCGTCGCTGACGAGCTTTTGCAATTGCTCGAAGGAGAGACGAGTGATGTGGGAAAACTGGCTTTGCCGTTCACCTTTCAAAAGCGGAAGTTCCCCCGCCAGCGCGCGAGCCAGCGCCGACTTCCCGCTACCATTTGAACCGACAAACGCCCAACTATCACCCGCGTTTAACGTTAGCTGAGACAATTGCAGCGTTTTTGTGTCGCTAAGACGAAACGTGCCTTGCAAAATTTGCAACGATGACATTTTATATCCCATTTTTTGCAGCGATTACTGACAGGGATACTTGTTTCATAACAAATTGTCAACACGCTTAGCACAGCGTGGCGATAATCACGCTGTCGGCATTAAAGTAGGCCGTGACATTCTGCCCTTGCTCAAGAGAAGCCGCTTCATTTACCGGCACCGTGGCGCACAGGGTTTGCCCGTCGGGTAGCGCCATTAATACTTCGCACTGCTCCGCGCCGCGCTCAATATGACTAATAATGCCCGGCAATTGGTTGTCGGCGTTTTGTGCGACCGCCTCGTCCTGAGTAATACCTACCCACGGCGCTTTCAGCAGTATCAATACTTCTTTGCCTTCATCCAGACCCAGACGCGCGCCACTTTGCGCGGTAATCGCGACTTTTAATCGTGTTTTACCATCAGCCAGTAGGACATCAACATGCTGTTGAACGTCATCGTGATAGCGGGCGGTGATGGTGCCGAACCACTGGTTACGGGCGCTGGTCTGCAGTGAAAAACGTGAGATAGCTGCCAGCAGGCTGTTCAGCGGCAGGGCGTCGTCGTCACTTAATACATCAAAGGCTTTTTGCTGGATCTGCGCCAGGAGGTCATAGAGCTGAATCAGCCGCTGGCCATAGCGGGTCAGTACCGCGCCACCGCCACCTTTTCCTCCTGTAGCACGTTCAACCAGCGTATGTTCGCTTAACTGATTCATCTCGTTAATGGCATCCCAGGCGCTTTTATAGCTGATACCGGCATCTTTCGCCCCCTGGCTGATAGAACCGGAAAGGGCAATGTGTTTTAGTAGCGAAATGCGGCGTGGGTCGGCAAATAGCTTTTGTTGAAGCTTAAGGGTGAGAAGGATTTCGGCCTGCATAACAATGTCCTGGCAAAAGTCTTATTGTGACGGAAAACGAACGCCACGCAAAGCTGACCGCACAAAAGGGGAGTGCTTTTCTGTGCTTAGCAGTTAGAATAGTGACAGGACTATATCTGGAGTTGACCATGTTAGAGTTATTAAAAAGTCTGGTATTCGCCGTAATCATGGTACCTGTCGTGATGGCCATCATCCTGGGTCTGATTTACGGTCTTGGTGAAGTATTCAACATCTTTTCTGGTGTTGGTAAAAAAGACCAGCCCGGACAAAATCATTGATTCCCTGAATGCCCGCTTAGTCGGGCATTTTCTTTTTTCTCAACTTCCTGCTTTTCCTGCCGATATTTTTTCTAGCTACCTCTCAAAGGTTAACAATAACTGCTGGGAAAATTCTGAATCAGTCGTTATATTGTTGCCTACATAACGTTACATGAAGGGGTTACCAATGGCTCGTAAATGGTTGAACTTGTTTGCCGGGGCGGCGCTCTCTTTAACTCTTGCAGGCAATGCGCTGGCAGACGAAGGGAAGATTACAGTTTTTGCGGCAGCATCACTGACCAACGCAATGCAGGACATCGCTACGCAGTATAAAAAAGAGAAAGGCGTGGACGTCGTTTCTTCTTTTGCCTCGTCTTCTACCCTGGCCCGTCAGATTGAAGCGGGCGCGCCTGCGGATCTGTTTATTTCTGCCGATCAGAAATGGATGGATTATGCGGTTGATAAAAAAGCGATCGACACTGCCACGCGTCAGACATTGCTCGGCAATAGCCTGGTCGTTGTAGCACCGAAAACCAGTGCACAGAAAGATTTCACCATCGACAGCAAAACCAACTGGACTTCGCTGCTGAATGGCGGTCGCCTAGCGGTTGGCGATCCGGAACATGTCCCCGCTGGTATTTATGCGAAAGAAGCACTGCAAAAACTGGGCGCATGGGATACGCTCTCCCCGAAACTGGCTCCGGCGGAAGATGTTCGTGGGGCGCTGGCGCTGGTTGAACGCAATGAAGCACCGCTGGGCATTGTTTACGGTTCTGACGCGGTTGCCAGCAAAGGGGTTAAAGTAGTAGCCACTTTCCCGGAAGATTCGCATAAAAAAGTGGAATATCCGGTTGCCGTCGTGGAAGGGCATAACAATGCGACAGTGAAAGCATTTTACGATTATCTGAAGGGACCGCAGGCTGCGGAAATCTTTAAACGTTACGGATTTACAACTAAGTAATGATACTGACCGATCCAGAATGGCAGGCGGTTTTACTAAGCCTGAAAGTTTCTTCCCTGGCTGTGCTGTTTAGCCTGCCGTTTGGGATCTTTTTTGCCTGGTTACTGGTGCGTTGCACGTTTCCGGGCAAAGCTCTGCTCGACAGCGTGCTGCATCTACCGCTGGTGTTACCGCCAGTAGTCGTCGGCTACTTGCTGTTAGTTTCTATGGGACGGCGCGGATTTATCGGTGAACGCCTGTATGACTGGTTTGGCATTACCTTCGCCTTTAGCTGGCGCGGCGCGGTTCTCGCTGCCGCCGTCATGTCTTTTCCGCTGATGGTGCGGGCAATTCGTCTGGCGCTGGAAGGCGTTGATGTCAAACTGGAACAGGCCGCAAGAACACTCGGGGCTGGGCGCTGGCGCGTTTTCTTTACCATCACGTTACCGCTGACTTTGCCGGGAATTATTGTCGGTACGGTGCTGGCGTTCGCTCGTTCGCTCGGTGAATTTGGTGCAACCATCACCTTTGTTTCTAACATTCCTGGTGAAACGCGAACCATTCCTTCAGCCATGTATACCTTGATCCAGACTCCTGGCGGGGAAAGCGGTGCGGCGAGACTTTGCATCATCTCTATTGCGCTGGCGATGATTTCCTTGCTGATTTCAGAATGGCTGGCCAGAATCAGCCGTGAGCGGGCGGGGCGCTAATCATGCTGGAACTGAATTTTTCCCAGACGTTGGGCAACCATTGCCTGACCATTAATGAAACGCTGCCCGCCAACGGCATCACTGCTATCTTTGGCGTCTCCGGTGCCGGAAAAACCTCGCTGATTAACGCCATCAGTGGACTGACACGTCCGCAAAAAGGGCGGATTGTCCTCAATGGTCGGGTACTAAATGACGCCGAAAAAGGTATCTGTCTGACGCCAGAAAAGCGTCGCGTTGGCTATGTGTTTCAGGATGCGCGGCTGTTTCCGCATTACAAAGTGCGTGGCAATCTGCGCTACGGCATAGCGAAAAGCATGGTCGATCAGTTCGACAAGCTGGTGGCGCTTTTAGGCATTGAACCGTTACTTGAACGTTTACCGGGCAGCCTGTCCGGTGGCGAAAAACAGCGTGTGGCGATTGGTCGGGCATTGCTGACGGCGCCGGAATTGCTGTTGCTGGATGAACCACTGGCATCACTGGATATTCCGCGTAAACGCGAACTGTTGCCTTATCTGCAACGTCTGACGCGGGAAATTAACGTTCCTATGTTGTATGTCAGCCATTCTCTGGATGAGATCCTCCATCTGGCAGACAGAGTGATGGTGCTGGAAAACGGTCAGGTGAAAGCCTTTGGCGCGCTGGAAGAAGTCTGGGGTAGTAGCGTGATGAATCCGTGGCTGCCGAAAGAGCAACAAAGTAGCATTCTGAAAGTGTCGATACTGGAGCATCATCCGCATTACGCAATGACCGCGCTGGCGCTGGGCGATCAGCATTTGTGGGTCAATAAGCTGGACGAGCCGTTACAAGCTGCGCTACGTATTCGCATTCAGGCTTCCGATGTCTCGCTGGTTTTACAGCCTCCGCAGCAAACCAGCATTCGTAACGTGTTGCGCGCAAAAGTTGTTAATAGCTATGACGACAACGGTCAGGTGGAAGTCGAACTGGAAGTCGGTGGTAAAACGCTGTGGGCGCGTATTAGCCCGTGGGCCAGGGATGAACTGGCAATCAGACCTGGCCTGTGGCTGTACGCGCAAATTAAAAGTGTGTCGATAACCGCCTGATTAAATCAGGTGGCTATAAATGAACTGGGCAATGCTGTCGGTGGTGTTATCCCCAATCACAATGTTGGCGCGCGCTTTTACTGCGTCATCGGCGTTGCCCATCGCTACACCCGTTCCGGCGGCTTCCAGCATACTGATATCATTAAAGTTATCGCCAAACGCAATCACATCATCCATCGACCAGCCTTGTGCCTCAATCCATTTCGTCAGGCGTCTACCTTTGCTGTTGCCGCCGCGTGCAATATCAACTTGATCGTGCCAGGACCATTCGCACTCCAGTCCTAATTCATGTTCAACATGCTTACCAAAATGCTGCAATCGCGGCAGGTCATCGTGCGTCAGGGCGAACTTCCACACCGCCTTAACTTCTTGTGCCGTCTCGGCCAGCGAGGCAACCTGGGTAAAGGTCGGACGCTGTTCTGGCGGCAGGGTTTGCGCCCAGTTAGAAGTACGAATGACATGCCCGGTCGGGTGTTCATACACCATTGCATCATCGACATACATCAGGCCGTGAATGTGGTGTTCATTCAGCATCTCAATGAGTTGCAGGGCTTTATTAACAGGCATTGGATCGGCTTCAAGCACGGTTTTTGCATGATAATCATACAAATAGGTGCCGTTACAGCAAATAGCAGGTGTATCCAGCGCCAGCGCCTGATAAAAAGGATGAATAGCGACGTGATGGCGACCCGTGACGATAATCAATTGATAGCCAGCTTCGCGAGCGCGAGCCAGTGCTTCTATAGATGAGGGAAGCAGGGTCTTTTTCGGGGTCAATAAGGTGCCGTCTAAGTCGAGAGCAATCACGCGTGTGGTCATGGCGTTTTCCAGATTAAGGTTAAGAATTTTCGTCTAAGCGAATGGTACACCGATACCACTATCGGACAAAATTCTGCGCTTTAATTCAGCATTCACCGCCAAAAGCGACTAATTTTAGCTGTTACAGTCAGTTGCTAAATGCAAAGGAGCATTCATGAAGCAAACAGTTTATATCGCCAGCCCTGAGAGCCAGCAAATTCACGTCTGGAACCTGAATCATGAAGGCGCACTGACGCTGACGCAGGTTGTTGATGTGCCGGGGCAGGTGCAGCCGATGGTGGTCAGCCCGGACAAACGTTATCTCTACGTTGGCGTTCGCCCTGAGTTTCGCGTCCTGGCGTATCGTATCGCCCCGGACGACGGTGCTCTGACATTCGCCGCAGAGTCGGCGCTGCCGGGTAGCCCGACGCATATTTCTACCGATCACCAGGGACAGTTTGTCTTTGTAGGTTCTTACAATGCGGGTAACGTGAGCGTAACGCGACTGGAAGATGGCCTGCCAGTGGGCGTCGTCGATGTGGTCGAGGGGCTGGACGGCTGCCATTCCGCCAATATCTCACCGGATAACCGCACGCTGTGGGTTCCGGCATTAAAGCAGGATCGCATCTGCCTGTTTACGCTCAGCGATGATGGTCATCTGGTGGCGCAGGACCCGGCGGAAGTGACGACCGTTGAAGGCGCTGGGCCGCGTCATATGGTGTTCCATCCAAACGAACAATATGCGTATTGCGTCAATGAGTTAAACAGTTCAGTGGATGTCTGGGAACTGAAAGATCCGCACGGCAATATCGAATGTGTCCAGACGCTGGATATGATGCCGGAAAACTTCTCCGACACCCGGTGGGCGGCTGATATTCATATTACTCCGGATGGTCGTCATTTATACGCCTGTGACCGTACCGCCAGTCTGATTACCGTTTTCAGCGTTTCGGAAGATGGCAGCGTGTTGAGCAAAGAAGGTTTCCAGCCAACGGAAACCCAGCCGCGCGGCTTTAACGTTGATCACAGTGGCAAGTATCTGATTGCCGCCGGGCAAAAATCTCACCACATCTCAGTTTACGAAATTGTCGGCGAGCAGGGGCTACTGCATGAAAAAGGTCGCTATGCGGTCGGGCAGGGGCCGATGTGGGTGGTGGTGAACGCACACTAACCGTTGAGTTACCCGGCGCAGTATTTCCTGCGCCGGGGTATTACCCCATCTCCTGTAACGCATGTCTCTGGCGTTCGACGATATTGGTCCATAAATTGTCTTTATCATCAGTCCACAAATTAATCAGCAAAGCAAAAAAGCGTTCTGCTGCCGGAGAAAGCACGGCATCTTTGCGACGAATAATCCCCAATGTCCGGCGTATAACGGGTTCCACCAGCGGGATACCAATAATCGAAGAATAGGGCGCATGAGGCATTGCCAGGCCTGGAAGCGCCGAAATCCCCAGTCCTGCTTCCACCAGTCCTAATGACGTCGAAAGATGACGCACTTCGTAAAACCAGTCCAGCTTCCAGGGTTTGTCGGACAATTTTTGCTCAATCAGCAGTCGGTTGCCGCTGGAGGAGCGCACGCCAATCATTTTGTAACCTACCAGTTCCTGCCATTCCACTAGCTGCTTTTTGGCTAATGGGTGGTCACGCCGACAGGCCAGCACAAACGGCTCGTTGACCAGTGGCGTAAAATCGATGGATGAATTTGTGATGTTGTTCATGTTTATGCCAAAGTCCGATTCGTTGCACAGCACCGATTCCATGCAATTATTCGTGCCTTGTTCCAGAATTCGCACTTTAATATTGGGATATAGCTCATTAAATTTGCCAATTGCCAACGGCAAGAAATAAAACACGGCGGTAGGAATACACGCTAATGTCACCATACCACGATGATAAATATTCATATCGCGAATATTAAACAGTGTTTCATCGAATTTTTTTATTAATTCCCGCGCCTCAGGAAGCAACATTCTCCCCGCTTTTGTTAAAGTAACCTTGCGAGTTGTACGCTCAAAGAGTTGAATATGTAAATCCTCTTCCATCTTTTTTATTCTGCGCGTTAATGCAGGTTGCGTAATATTAAGTAATTTAGCAGCATTGTTAAATGAACTGGACTCTGCCAGCGTGACAAATGCTTTCATACTTGATAACTCATGCTTCATTATTACTCCGGAAAATGGAAGCGGTGCTTTTTAGTGATTTGCAGTTAAACCAGTTTAACTGCCTTTTAATCACTTAAATTAATGAAAAAATGTTATTAATCGTGAAGCTAAAGGCATTAGAGATGCTTTGCCCTTAATGTAACCATATCGCAATAAGTTATGTTTTTAAATTGAGGGCATTATTATGAAAAAAATACCCTGCGTGATGATGCGAGGTGGAACCTCGAGGGGCGCGTTCCTGTTAGCGGAACATTTACCTGAAGATCAAACGCAGCGCGATAAAATATTGATGGCAATTATGGGTTCCGGTAATGATCTGGAAATTGACGGTATCGGCGGCGGTAATCCGCTGACCAGTAAAGTCGCCATTATTAGCCGTTCCAGCGATTCTCGTGCTGATGTCGATTATTTGTTTGCGCAGGTAATCGTCCATGAGCAACGTGTCGATACCACACCTAACTGCGGCAATATGTTGTCTGGCGTTGGGGCATTCGCCATTGAAAATGGTTTGATTGCAGCGACATCACCGGTCACCCGCGTGCGTATCCGCAACGTCAATACAGGCACGTTCATCGAAGCCGATGTGCAAACGCCAAACGGTGTCGTCGAGTATGAGGGTAGCGCCAGAATTGATGGTGTACCAGGGACAGCCGCGCCGGTCGCGCTCACTTTCCTGAATGCTGCCGGAACAAAAACCGGAAAAGTTTTCCCGACGGATAATCAGATTGATTATTTTGACGATGTCCCGGTGACTTGTATCGATATGGCGATGCCAGTCGTTATTATTCCGGCTGAATATCTGGGAAAAACAGGCTATGAATTACCAGCGGAACTGGATGCCGACAAAGCATTATTAGCCCGCATTGAATCTATCCGTCTACAAGCGGGTAAAGCAATGGGCTTGGGCGATGTCAGTAATATGGTTATCCCTAAACCTGTACTTATTTCTCCAGCACAGAAAGGCGGGGCGATCAATGTGCGTTATTTTATGCCGCATTCTTGCCATCGCGCGCTGGCGATAACTGGTGCTATTGCCATTTCCAGTAGTTGTGCATTGGAAGGCACCGTCACCCGACAAATCGTCCCTTCTGTTGGATACGGCAATATCAATATTGAACACCCCAGTGGTGCGCTTGACGTTCATTTAAGCAATGAAGGTCAGGATGCCACGACGTTACGCGCATCTGTTATTCGGACGACCAGAAAAATATTTTCCGGTGAAGTTTATCTTCCCTGAAAAAATTCTTTGTCGTGATAAGGACAATCAATAAAGGACTTCTGTATGAGTCATACAGAAAGAACAGGATTTTAAATGAATAAGAAATCGTTATGGAAGCTAATTCTGATATTAGCGATCCCATGTATTATTGGCTTTATGCCAGCTCCGGCAGGATTAAGTGAACTGGCGTGGGTACTGTTTGGTATCTACCTGGCGGCAATTGTGGGTCTGGTTATTAAGCCATTCCCGGAACCTGTCGTACTGTTAATTGCGGTTGCCGCTTCAATGGTCGTCGTGGGTAACTTATCCGACGGTGCATTTAAAACCACCGCCGTATTAAGCGGTTACTCTTCCGGTACAACCTGGTTGGTGTTCTCGGCGTTCACCTTAAGCGCCGCGTTTGTTACCACCGGCTTAGGTAAACGTATCGCCTATCTGCTGATTGGTAAAATTGGTAGCACCACCCTGGGGCTGGGTTACGTTACCGTATTCCTCGATCTGGTACTGGCTCCGGCAACACCGTCTAACACCGCGCGTGCGGGCGGCATTGTGTTACCGATCATCAACAGCGTGGCGGTGGCTCTTGGGTCCGAACCGGAAAAAAGCCCGCGTCGTGTTGGACATTACCTGATGATGTCCATTTACATGGTCACCAAAACCACCAGCTACATGTTCTTTACCGCAATGGCGGGGAATATTCTGGCGCTGAAAATGATCAACGACATTCTGCACCTGCAAATTAGCTGGGGTGGATGGGCGCTGGCAGCCGGTTTACCGGGCATCATTATGCTGCTGGTCACTCCGCTGGTGATTTACACCATGTATCCGCCAGAAATTAAAAAGGTCGATAACAAAACCATCGCTAAAGCGGGCCTTGCCGAACTGGGACCGATGAAAATCCGTGAAAAAATGCTGCTCGGTGTCTTTGTGCTGGCGCTGCTGGGCTGGATTTTCAGCAAGTCTCTGGGGGTTGATGAATCCACTGTGGCAATCGTTGTTATGGCAACCATGCTGCTGCTGGGTATCGTTACCTGGGAAGATGTGGTTAAAAATAAAGGCGGCTGGAATACCTTAATCTGGTACGGCGGTATTATCGGTTTAAGCTCCTTATTATCAAAAGTTAAATTCTTCGAATGGTTAGCTGAAGTCTTTAAAAATAACCTGGCATTTGATGGTCATGGCAACGTTGCCTTCTTTGTCATTATTTTCCTTAGCATCATCGTGCGTTATTTCTTCGCTTCTGGTAGCGCCTATATCGTTGCTATGTTGCCGGTATTTGCCATGCTGGCGAACGTCTCCGGCGCACCGTTAATGTTAACTGCGCTGGCGCTGCTGTTCTCCAACTCTTACGGCGGCATGGTCACTCACTATGGCGGCGCGGCTGGTCCAGTTATCTTCGGTGTTGGCTATAACGACATTAAGTCCTGGTGGCTGGTCGGTGCGGTTCTGACGATATTAACCTTCCTGGTGCATATCACCCTCGGCGTGTGGTGGTGGAATATGCTGATCGGCTGGAACATGCTGTAAATACTCAAAAATATCCATTCATTATTTTTCTGCGCACTTTACGGTGCGCAGATATCTGGAGCATTTGATGATCAAGTTATCTGAAAAAGGCGTGTTTCTCGCCAGTAATAACGAAATAATTGCCGAAGAACATTTCACCGGCGAAATTAAAAAAGAAGAAGCAAAAAAAGGCACTATTGCCTGGTCTATTCTCTCTTCTCATAACACGTCCGGAAATATGGACAAACTTAAAATTAAGTTTGATTCCTTAGCCTCCCACGATATTACCTTTGTTGGTATTGTACAGACCGCTAAAGCGTCCGGCATGGAACGTTTCCCGCTGCCGTATGTGCTGACCAACTGCCATAACTCACTGTGCGCCGTCGGCGGCACCATTAACGGTGATGACCATGTTTTTGGTTTATCGGCAGCGCAGCGTTATGGCGGTATTTTTGTGCCTCCGCATATTGCGGTCATCCATCAATATATGCGTGAAATGATGGCAGGCGGCGGCAAAATGATCCTCGGTTCAGACAGCCACACCCGTTACGGTGCGTTAGGTACAATGGCGGTCGGCGAGGGCGGCGGCGAGCTGGTAAAACAACTGCTTAATGACACCTGGGATATCGACTATCCGGGCGTTGTTGCAGTGCATTTGACCGGAAAACCAGCACCCTATGTGGGGCCGCAGGATGTGGCGCTGGCAATTATCGGCGCGGTGTTCAAAAACGGCTACGTCAAAAATAAAGTGATGGAGTTCGTGGGGCCAGGTGTTGCTGCGCTCTCTACCGATTTCCGTAACAGCGTTGACGTTATGACCACTGAAACCACCTGTTTAAGTTCTGTCTGGCAAACCGATGAAGAAGTCCATAACTGGCTGGCGCTGCACGGTCGCGGCCAGGATTACTGCCAGCTTAACCCTCAACCGATGGCGTACTACGATGGGTGCATTAGCGTTGATTTAAGTGCCATCAAACCAATGATTGCGCTGCCGTTCCACCCGAGCAACGTGTATGAAATCGACACGCTGAACCAGAACCTGACCGACATTCTGCGTGAGATTGAAATCGAGTCCGAGCGCGTGGCGCACGGTAAAGCCAGACTCTCGCTGCTGGATAAAGTCGAAAATGGTCGCCTGAAAGTACAACAGGGGATTATCGCAGGCTGTTCTGGCGGTAACTATGAAAACGTTATTGCAGCGGCGAATGCACTGCGTGGTCAATCCTGTGGCAACGACACCTTCTCGCTGGCGGTTTATCCGTCATCACAGCCGGTGTTTATGGATTTAGCCAAAAAAGGCGTGGTAGCAGATTTGATTGGCGCAGGCGCAATCATCAGAACTGCGTTCTGCGGCCCATGCTTTGGGGCAGGTGATACGCCAATCAACAACGGTTTGAGTATTCGCCACACCACGCGTAACTTCCCGAATCGCGAGGGCTCTAAGCCAGCTAATGGTCAGATGTCAGCGGTTGCATTAATGGACGCCCGTTCTATCGCTGCGACTGCGGCAAACGGTGGCTATTTAACCTCTGCCAGCGAGCTGGACTGCTGGGACAACGTGCCGGAGTACGCCTTCGATGTAACGCCGTATAAAAATCGCGTCTATCAAGGCTTTGTGAAAGGGGCGACACAGCAACCGCTGATCTACGGACCGAACATTAAAGACTGGCCGGAATTGGGCGCGCTGACTGACAATATCGTCCTCAAAGTGTGCTCGAAGATCCTCGACGAAGTGACCACCACCGATGAACTAATTCCTTCCGGGGAAACCTCTTCGTATCGTTCAAATCCGATTGGTCTGGCGGAGTTTACCCTGTCACGCCGCGATCCGGGTTATGTCGGCAGAAGTAAGGCCACCGCTGAGCTGGAAAATCAGCGTCTGGCAGGAAACGTTAGTGAACTGGCAGGGGTGTTTGCGCGTATTAAACAGATTGCTGGTCAGGAACATATTGATCCGCTGCAAACTGAAATTGGCAGCATGGTCTATGCAGTTAAACCAGGTGATGGTTCTGCGCGTGAACAGGCGGCGAGCTGCCAGCGTGTGATTGGCGGTCTGGCGAATATTGCCGAGGAATACGCGACTAAACGTTACCGTTCTAATGTCATCAACTGGGGGATGTTACCCGCTGCAAATGGCAGAAGTGCCGAACTTTGAAGTGGGGGATTACATTTATATTCCTGGCATTAAAGCGGCGCTGGATAATCCAGGTACGACCTTCAAAGGTTATGTGATCCATGAAGATGCGCCGGTTACGGAAATCACGCTCTATATGGAAAATCTGACTGCGGAAGAGCGCGAGATTATCAAGGCGGGTAGTTTGATTAACTTCAATAAAAACCGTCAGATATAAAAAGCGCCATGTGAATGTAGGTCGCATCCGGCACTTATTGTCGGATGCGATGCTGGCGCATCTTATCCGACCTACAAATCACATCGACCCGTAGGCCGGATAAGGCGTTTACGCCGCATCCGGCAATGAGTTAATAGCTCTTATTTCTTTGCTTCTGCAACCACTTTGCTACCCACGCCACGGTTATTGTATTCCCACATGCGGTTGTAGTTAGTGTCATTCAGATTGCGCTGTACTTCGTCGTTATCATCAACGCTGCCGGTGTTACCCGCAAACGGACGATTAGAGATCACCGCATCGGCCCACGGTTTAGCCGTGTTAAAACCTTCGTTGATGGCGCTATCACGGATCACCACCTGACCGTTGGTATTGGCATCCACATCCAGCGAACGGCCCAGCTGCGCGACGCCATCACCGGAAGCATTGAAACGGCTGTTTACCGCGAGGAAACCGTAGTAAATGTTGGACAGCGTAGCCGGTGCAAACACATACGCTTCTTGCTGAGTACGTGAGTTCACCACGCGGAATTCGGTATTATCGAACACCACTGCACCACGGCCGGAAACGATATCCACATCCCCTTCGATGTAGCTATTAGTTACCAGAGTACGCGGCTGACGGTTGGTTTCCAGACGGTTCTGCACACCACTGTTGGTAACAAAGAAGGTATTCTGACGACCGAGAATGTTAACGTTGTTGATCTGCACTTTATCGCCGTCAGTACGCAACGCCACTGCCGGATGGTTACCCGCATCTACGCTATCGCCCAGGGTGTTTTCAATGGTCAGGTTTTGCAGTTGCAGACCATTGTTTTGTGACCAGAAGACCGCAGAACAGAGAACGCCGATGCTGTTGCTGCGTTTGCTCTGGCAGCTATCGTACATGTACCACGCTGGTTTACCTGGCATATATTTGCCGCGCGGGTTGACGTCATGACGCCAGTCGGCAGGGCTCATTCCACCATCAAGGGAAAGCCCAATCTTCACATCAATCGGTTTTTCGCCCATACCGTAGACAGTGATTCCCCCCGGAGCGGCAGGGACATAAACTGTACCTTCATACTCACCTGGCATCACGGCAATATACTGGCGCTTATTTGTACGCTTGATAATCGCCGCATCTACCGCCGCCTGAATCGTGGTATGCGTTACACCTTGAGTACCCGCCGGGCCGACAACAAAGTCAGGTTGCGCAGGCAGGGTAATCGGGGAAGGATTCCATGCTGTAGCACCTGGCGTCAGGGACGCAAAATAGTGTTGAGCATCGAAATTCTGCGCTTCTTTTGCCGACAGAATCGGGCGAGAAGACGTACCAGGTGCTACTTGATCGGAAGGACGTTGATCGGGCGGTGTTGAGCTACAGGCGGTCAGCGTCACGCCAAAAGCCAGTGCCAGCGCCAGACGGGAAACTGAAAATGTGTTCACAGGTTGCTCCGGGCTTTGAAATGGAAAAATGAATCCGTTGAAGCCTGCTTTTTTATACTAACTTTAGCGAAACGGGAAGGTAAAAAGACAAAAAGTTGTTTTTAATACCTTTAAGTGATGTCAGATGGCCTGGCACCATCTGACAGAACATTTAACTGAACATTGCGGTAATTGATGCGCTGGCGAGAGAGTGGAAATGAACGTTAAAACCGACCATCGCGCCGCTGGCACCTTCATCGACATCAATACGTTCTACATCCAGCGCGTGAACGGTAAAAATGTAGCGATGGGTTTCGCCTTTCGGCGGCGCTGCACCATCGTACCCGGTTTTACCAAAGTCGGTGCGTGTCTGGAGCACGCCATCAGGGATTGCTACCAGACCAGAGCCAAATCCTTGCGGCAATACACGGGTATCGGCAGGCAAGTTAACAACTACCCAGTGCCACCAGCCGGAGCCGGTTGGCGCATCCGGGTCGTAGCAGGTGACGACAAAACTTTTCGTTCCCGCAGGAACATCATCCCACGCCAGATGTGGCGAAATATTATCGCCATCGTAACCCATGCCGTTAAAGACATGACGATGCGGTAGCTTATCGCCATCGCGCAGATCATTACTGATGAGTTTCATTAACCCTCCTTTCTTGTTTGCAGAAAGTGTAGCCAGAAACCCTCATGCTGACTTCCCGTTATTGGCAAAAAAATGTTTCATCCAGTACGGCGTGATTTACCGCTGCGGTCAGGCGCTGCAACTGTTGCGGGCGAATAATATAGGGCGGCATCAGGTAAATCAGTTTGCCAAAAGGCCGTATCCACACACCCTGCTCGACAAAGAATTTTTGCAGTGCTGCCATATTCACCGGACGAGTGGTTTCGACCACGCCAATTGCCCCCAGCACGCGCACATCGGCAACCATTTCGGCATCACGGGCTGGTGCCAGTTGCTCGCGTAGTTGCGCTTCAATATTTGCCACCTGCTGTTGCCATTTACCGGATTCGATAATCGTCAGGCTGGCGTTCGCTGCCGCGCAGGCCAGCGGATTGCCCATAAAAGTTGGCCCGTGCATAAAGCAACCGGCTTCGCCGTTACTAATAGTTTCCGCAACCTGACGTGTGGTGAGCGTAGCGGAAAGGGTCATCGTGCCGCCGGTTAAGGCTTTACCGAGGCATAAAATGTCCGGCGCGATCCCCGCATGTTCACAGGCAAACAGTTTGCCGGTTCGACCAAATCCGGTGGCGATTTCGTCAGCAATCAGCAAGATACCTTCACGATCGCACATTTTGCGGATTCGTTTTAACCATTCCGGATGGTAGATGCGCATCCCGCCTGCGCCCTGGACAATCGGTTCAATGATCACCGCCGCGATTTCATGACGATGCGCCACCATCAGGCGGGCAAAGCCCACCATATCGCGCTCATCCCATTCGCCGTCCATGCGGCTTTGCGGAGCCGGGGCAAACAAGTTTTCTGGCAGATAGCCTTTCCACAGGTTGTGCATTGAGTTGTCCGGATCGCACACCGACATCGCGCCAAAAGTATCGCCATGATAACCATTGCGGAAGGTCAGAAAACGCTGGCGCGCTTCGCCTTTGGCCTGCCAGTACTGCAACGCCATCTTCATCGCCACTTCTACCGCCACGGAACCGGAGTCCGCGAGAAAAACGCATTCCAGTGGTTGCGGCGTCATCGCCACCAGTTTGCGGCAAAGTTCGACGGCTGGCGCATGGGTGATACCTCCAAACATCACATGCGACATGGCATCAATTTGCGACTTCATCGCTGCATTAAGCTGCGGGTGATTGTAACCGTGGATCGCCGCCCACCAGGACGACATACCGTCAACCAGGCGTCTGCCGTCAGACAAAATCAGCTCGCAACCTTCCGCGCTCGCTACCGGATAAACCGGCAGCGGGGAGGTCATGGATGTGTATGGGTGCCAGATATGGCGTTGGTCAAAGGCAAGATCGTCCGTTGTCATAATCGACTTGTAAACCAAATTGAAAAGATTTAGGTTTACGAGTCTACACCGAATTAACAACAAAAAACACGTTTTGGAGAAGCCCCATGGCTCACCGCCCACGCTGGACATTGTCGCAAGTCACAGAATTATTTGAAAAACCGTTGCTGGATCTGCTGTTTGAAGCGCAGCAGGTGCATCGTCAGCATTTCGATCCTCGTCAGGTACAGGTCAGCACTTTGCTGTCAATTAAAACCGGTGCTTGCCCGGAAGATTGCAAATACTGCCCGCAAAGCTCGCGCTATAAAACCGGGCTGGAAGCCGAACGGTTGATGGAAGTTGAACAGGTGCTGGAGTCGGCGCGCAAAGCGAAAGCGGCGGGATCGACGCGTTTTTGCATGGGCGCGGCGTGGAAGAATCCCCACGAACGCGATATGCCCTATCTCGAGCAGATGGTGCAGGGGGTAAAAGCGATGGGGCTGGAGGCGTGTATGACGCTGGGCACGTTGAGTGAATCTCAGGCGCAGCGCCTTGCGAATGCCGGGCTGGATTACTACAACCACAACCTCGACACCTCGCCGGAGTTTTACGGCAATATCATCACCACACGCACTTATCAGGAACGCCTCGATACGCTGGAAAAAGTGCGCGATGCCGGGATCAAAGTCTGCTCAGGTGGCATTGTGGGCTTAGGCGAAACGGTAAAAGATCGCGCCGGATTATTGCTGCAACTGGCAAACCTGCCGACGCCGCCGGAAAGCGTACCAATCAACATGCTGGTGAAGGTGAAAGGCACGCCGCTTGCCGATAACGACGATGTCGATGCCTTTGATTTTATTCGCACCATTGCCGTAGCGCGGATCATGATGCCGACCTCTTACGTGCGCCTTTCTGCCGGACGCGAGCAGATGAATGAACAGACTCAGGCGATGTGCTTTATGGCCGGGGCTAACTCGATTTTCTACGGTTGCAAACTGCTGACCACGCCGAATCCAGAAGAAGATAAAGACCTGCAACTGTTCCGTAAACTGGGGCTGAATCCGCAACAAACCGCCGTTCTGGCGGGCGATAACGAACAACAGCAACGTCTGGAACAGGCGCTGATGACCCCGGATACCGACGAATACTACAACGCGGCAGCCCTATGACCTGGCAGGAGAAGATTAACGCGGCGCTCGATGCGCGGCGTGCTGCCGATGCTCTGCGTCGCCGTTATCCGGTGGCACAAGGCGCCGGACGCTGGCTGGTGGCGGACGAACGCCAGTATCTGAACTTTTCCAGCAATGATTACCTCGGTTTAAGCCATCATCCGCAAATTATCCGTGCCTGGCAGCAGGGCGCGGAGCAATTTGGCGTCGGCAGCGGCGGTTCTGGTCATGTCAGCGGTTATAGCGTGGCGCATCAGGCGCTGGAAGAAGAACTGGCCGAGTGGCTGGGTTATTCGCGGGCGCTGCTGTTTATCTCCGGTTTTGCCGCTAATCAGGCCGTCATTGCCGCGATGATGGCAAAAGAAGATCGCATCGTTGCCGACCGGCTTAGCCATGCTTCCTTGCTGGAAGCTGCCAGTTTAAGTCCGGCGCAACTTCGCCGTTTTGCTCATAACGATGTCGCTCATCTGGCGCGCCTGCTAGCTTCCTCCTGTCCGGGGTTGCAACTGGTGGTGACAGAAGGCGTATTCAGTATGGACGGCGATAGTGCGCCGCTGACGGAAATCCACCGTGAGACGCAACAGCACAACGGCTGGTTGATGGTCGACGATGCACACGGTACGGGCGTTATCGGTGAACAGGGGCGCGGTAGCTGCTGGCAACAGCAGGTGAAACCAGAATTGCTGGTTGTTACTTTTGGTAAAGGATTTGGTGTCAGCGGTGCGGCGGTGCTTTGCTCTGAAACTGTGGCGGATTATCTGCTGCAATTTGCCTGTCATCTTATCTACAGCACCAGTATGCCGCCCGCTCAGGCGCAGGCATTACGTGCGTCGCTGGCGGTCATTCGCAGCTATGAGGGTGATGCACGGCGCGAAAAACTGGCGGCACTCATTACGCGTTTTCGTGCCGGAGTGCAGGGTTTGCCGTTTACTCTTGCGGATTCACGTAGCGCCATTCAGCCATTAATCATCGGTGATAACGCTCGTGCATTACGCCTGGCAGAAAAACTGCGCCAGCAAGGTTGCTGGGTAACAGCGATTCGCCCACCAACCGTACCCGTCGGCACCGCGCGTCTACGCTTAACGCTAACCGCAGCGCATGAAACGCAGGATATCGACCGTTTGCTGGAGGTGCTGCATGGCAACGGTCAATAAACAAGCCATTGCGGCGGCATTTGGTCGGGCTGCCTCACAATATGAGCAACACGCAGAGTTACAGCGCCACAGTGCCGACGTCTTACTGGCAATGCTCCCGCAACGCAAATACGCCCGTGTGCTGGACGCTGGCTGTGGACCTGGCTGGATGAGCCGCCACTGGCGCGAGCGCAGCGAGCAGGTGATGGCGTTAGATCTCTCGCCGCCAATGCTTGCGCAAGCCCGCCAGAAAGATGCTGCAGATCATTATCTGGCGGGAGATATCGAATCCCTGCCGTTAGCGACTGCGACGTTCGATCTTGCATGGAGCAATCTCGCGGTGCAGTGGTGCGGTAATTTATCCACGGCATTAGGTGAACTTTGCCGCGTAGTACGCCCCGGCGGCGTAGTGGCGTTTACTACGCTGGCGCAGGGTTCGTTACCCGAACTGCATCAGGCGTGGCAAGCAGTAGACGAACGCCCCCATGTCAATCGCTTTTTACCGTCAGCAGATATTGAACAGGCGCTAAAAGGTTTTCGTTATCAACATAATATGCAGCCTGTCACGCTGTGGTTTGATGATGCGCTCAGTGCCATGCGTTCGCTGAAAGGCATTGGCGCAACGCATCTTCACGCAGGGCGCGATCAGCGAGTATTAACCCGTTCACAGTTACAACAACTGCAACTGGCCTGGCCGCAACAGCAGGGGCGATATCCCCTGACGTATTATCTTTTTTTGGGAGTAATTGCTCGTGAGTAAACGCTATTTTGTCACCGGAACGGACACCGAAGTGGGTAAAACCGTTGCCAGTTGCGCACTGTTGCAGGCCGCGAAGGCCGCAGGTTACCGAACGGCAGGCTACAAACCCGTTGCCTCCGGTAGCGAAATGACTGCAGAAGGTTTACGCAACAGCGATGCACTGGCGTTACAGCGCAACAGCAGCCTGCAGCTGGATTACGCCACGGTGAATCCATACACCTTCGAAGAGGCGACCTCGCCGCATATCATCAGCGCGCAAGAGGGCAGGCCAATTGACCCATTGGTGATGAGCGCCGGATTACGTGCGCTGGAACACCAGGCTGAGTGGGTGTTAGTGGAAGGCGCGGGCGGCTGGTTTACACCGCTTTCGGATTCGTTCATGTTTGCAGAGTGGGTAACGCAGGAACAACTGCCGGTGATTCTGGTCGTTGGGGTAAAACTGGGCTGCATCAATCATGCAATGCTGACGGCACAGGCAGTACAGCAGGCAGGGCTAACACTCGCAGGCTGGGTGGCGAACGATGTCACGCCGCAAGGTAAACGCCACAGTGAATATATGGCTACGCTCACCCGAATGATCCCCGCGCCGCTGCTGGGGGAAATCCCCTGGCTCCAGGAAAATCCAGAAAGTGCGCTAACCGGAAAATATATAAATCTCACATCACTGAAGTAGCAAAAAAATTGGTTGAATTGCGAGCGAGATCGCGTCTTCGCTCGCCCGTAATTTAACCAATAAAATGCTAAAAAAATCGCGAAAAAAATTTTACCCCCGCATTATACGATTAGTATGGGAATTGCCCAGGCGGCTGGACATAGGGGCTGCAGGCAGTTATCCACTATTCCTGTGGATAACCATGTGTATTAGAGTTAGAAAACGTAAGGTAAGCGAGAGAATACGCGGCTTGCACGCAAATTGGCGCTAAAGACGGCTTAAATAAATATTTGTTATTTTTCAATCTGTTATATAAATGCAATGGCTGTCAGGAAAGTGTCATCTCCTGCAATAAATCCGTCATCAGCCATCTTGACAAATGTTAAAAAAGCCATTGCTCTGGGGATAACCCTGCAGACCAGAGTTTTATCTCGTCACAGCGTTAATTTTGCCTACGGTTTAGACCTTAGTTTACGGCGTAACAGAAATGTTGTGGTGTGAGACTGTTTTTTTATCCAGTATAATTTATTGGCATTATTAATCATGACGAGTAAAATTACACACCTGCCCGCCCATTCCTTCAGGTAGTAACTCATGAGTAAACCATTCAAACTGAATTCCGCGTTCAAACCTTCTGGCGATCAGCCGGAGGCGATTCGACGCCTCAACGAGGGGCTGGAGGATGGCCTCGCGCATCAGACTCTGCTCGGCGTGACGGGGTCGGGAAAAACCTTCACTATTGCTAATGTCATCGCTGACCTGCAACGCCCAACCATGGTGCTGGCGCCCAACAAAACGCTGGCAGCGCAACTATATGGTGAGATGAAAGAGTTCTTCCCGGAAAACGCGGTGGAGTATTTCGTCTCCTATTACGATTACTATCAGCCAGAAGCCTATGTTCCGAGTTCAGATACGTTTATTGAGAAAGATGCCTCAGTAAACGAACATATCGAACAGATGCGACTTTCAGCAACCAAAGCGTTGCTGGAGCGACGAGATGTTATTGTCGTAGCGTCAGTTTCCGCTATTTATGGTCTGGGCGATCCTGATTTATATCTCAAAATGATGCTGCACCTCACGGTCGGTATGATTATCGATCAACGGGCTATCCTGCGTCGTCTGGCGGAGTTGCAATACACCCGCAACGACCAGGCATTCCAGCGCGGCACTTTCCGCGTGCGTGGTGAGGTGATCGACATCTTCCCGGCAGAGTCCGACGACGTTGCGCTACGTGTAGAATTGTTCGACGAAGAAGTGGAGCGTCTCTCGCTTTTCGACCCACTGACCGGGCAGATTATCTCGACCATTGCGCGTTATACCATCTACCCGAAAACGCACTATGTTACGCCGCGCGAGCGCATTGTGCAGGCGATGGAAGAGATTAAAGAAGAACTGGCGGATCGGCGCAAAGTACTGCTGGCAAATAACAAGTTGCTGGAAGAGCAGCGGCTGACCCAGCGTACCCAGTTTGATCTGGAGATGATGAATGAGCTGGGCTACTGTTCGGGCATTGAAAACTATTCGCGCTTCCTCTCCGGGCGCGGGCCTGGCGAGCCACCGCCGACGCTGTTTGATTATCTGCCTGCCGATGGGCTGCTGGTGGTTGATGAATCACACGTCACCATTCCGCAGATTGGCGGTATGTATCGCGGCGACCGGGCGCGTAAAGAAACGCTGGTGGAGTACGGTTTCCGCCTGCCATCTGCGCTGGATAACCGTCCACTGAAATTTGAAGAGTTCGAAGCTTTAGCCCCGCAAACCATCTATGTTTCTGCGACGCCGGGTAATTACGAGCTGGAAAAATCAGGCGGCGACGTGGTGGATCAGGTGGTGCGTCCAACCGGATTGCTTGATCCGATTATCGAAGTGCGTCCGGTAGCGACCCAGGTCGATGATCTTCTTTCGGAGATTCGTCAGCGAGCGGCAATTAACGAACGCGTTCTGGTCACAACACTGACCAAGCGGATGGCGGAAGATCTCACGGAATATCTCGAAGAACACGGCGAGCGCGTGCGTTATCTTCACTCCGACATTGATACCGTTGAGCGTATGGAAATCATCCGCGACTTGCGTCTGGGCGAGTTTGACGTACTGGTTGGCATCAACTTACTGCGCGAAGGTCTGGATATGCCGGAAGTTTCGCTGGTGGCAATCCTCGACGCCGACAAAGAGGGCTTCCTGCGTTCTGAACGTTCCTTAATTCAGACCATCGGGCGTGCGGCGCGTAACGTCAACGGCAAAGCGATTCTCTACGGCGATAAGATAACCCCGTCAATGGCGAAAGCGATTGGCGAAACCGAACGTCGCCGCGAGAAACAGCAGAAGTACAACGAAGAGCATGGCATTACACCGCAAGGGCTGAACAAGAAAGTGGTCGATATCCTGGCGCTGGGGCAGAACATTGCTAAAACCAAAGCCAAGGGCAGAGGGAAAGCGCGCGCGATTGTTGAGCCGGATAATGTGCCGATGGATATGTCGCCAAAAGCGTTGCAGCAGAAAATCCATGAACTGGAAGGGCAGATGATGAAACACGCGCAAAACCTGGAGTTCGAAGAGGCGGCGCAAATTCGCGATCAGTTGCATCAGTTGCGTGAGCTGTTTATTGCCGCGTCGTGACGAGATGAGAAAGCCGGAATGTTCTTCCGGCTCAGATTAACTATGAAGTCAAAAAAGTGCTCGAACGATCCCCTCGCCCCTTTGGGGAGAGGGTTAGGGTGAGGGGAACAGGCCGCATTGCTCCAGAAGCCTGGTCAGCAATCTCAGCCACGTTAACCCAACGCCTGTAACGCCTTTTCCAGTGCGTTATGTAACAACTGGCGGTCATGACGATAGGGGATATCGCTGGCCTCCAGTACGTCCTGAATCACTATTCTGTCGGTGACCGCAGAAACATCCACTTTCGGCCCAACGACTACGGCATCAATAACCTTCTTGCCGACATACTGCTCCATAATCGCCAGCTTATTTTCCAGCTTCAGATTCGCCGCTGGTAGGCTAAGTTCACGTCCCAGATTGCCGATATAGACCATCGGTGCTGGTGTGCGGCGTAATGCCTGCGCCATTTCCTTAAGCAGCAGGATCGGCATCAGGCTGGTATAAAAACTGCCTGGCCCGATAAGAATCAGATCTGTTTCATTGATAGCATGTACCGCTTCACGCGTGGCAGGCACATTAGGGGTTAACAGTAATTCCTGAATCGGCGTGGTTAACTGGTCAATATTCACCTCGCCGTAAACTTCATGCCCCTGATCGTCAATCGCCATCAGATCAACGGGATGCTCTGACATTGGAATCAAATGCGCATCCACTTTCAGCAGATTACGAATCAAATTGATGGCTTCCAGAGGCCGTACGCTAAGGTGATCCAGCGCCTTTAACATCAGGTTTCCAAGGTTATGCCCGGAAAGTTCGCCATTACCGCCAAAACGGTATTCAAACATTGCGGAAGCGACGCTGGGTTCCGTAATCAACTGATTAAGGCAGTTGCGCATATCGCCCCAGGCAATACCGCCTTCTGAGCGGCGAATACGCCCTGTTGAACCACCATTATCGGTGGTGGTCACAATTCCCGTTAAACGAGAACCCAAAGACGAAAGTGAGGAGAGAACGCGTCCCAGTCCATGCCCTCCGCCGAGAGCAACGACACGATCAAGGTCAGCCAGCGTACGATTGCGCATATAAATTCCTGAAGTCAGATTATCCGCGCTACAGTAGCGCAACTGACAGGGAAACAGCAATTAACCTGCCAATATTGAGGATATAAATAATTGTTTTCTACCTCTAAAGGACGATATACGCACTGCATTGCTGATGATGTACATCAAAGTAAAACCGTCATTTTCCCTTATTCTGTAGTGAAATAGCACGATCATGACGCTATATATATGATTACATAGCGAAAAGTGTGAATGGTAAAAATCTCATTTACACGCTAGTATCGGCATAACCACTAAACACTCTAGCCTCTGCACCTGGGTCAACTGATACGGTGCTTTGGCCGTGACAATGCTCATAAAGATTGCCACCAGGGCGAAGGAAGAAATGACTTCGCCTCCCGTATCTGGAAAGGTGTACATGGCTTCACAACTGACTGATGCATTTGCGCGTAAGTTTTACTACTTGCGCCTGTCGATTACCGATGTGTGTAACTTTCGTTGCACCTACTGCCTGCCGGATGGCTACAAGCCGAGCGGCGTCACTAATAAAGGCTTCCTGACCGTCGATGAAATTCGTCGGGTTACGCGCGCCTTCGCCAGTCTGGGCACCGAAAAAGTGCGTCTGACAGGCGGCGAGCCGTCTTTACGTCGCGACTTTACCGATATCATCGCCGCTGTGCGGGAAAACGACGCTATTCGCCAGATTGCGGTTACTACCAATGGTTACCGTCTGGAACGCGATGTCGCGAACTGGCGCGATGCAGGCCTGACGGGCATTAACGTCAGCGTTGATAGCCTCGACGCCCGTCAGTTTCACGCCATTACCGGGCAGGATAAATTCAACCAGGTAATGGCAGGCATCGATGCCGCATTTGAAGCCGGGTTTGAGAAGGTCAAAGTCAATACCGTGCTGATGCGGGATGTCAATCATCATCAACTCGACACCTTTCTGAACTGGATCCAGCATCGCCCCATTCAGCTGCGTTTTATCGAACTAATGGAAACGGGCGAGGGCAGCGAACTCTTCCGTAAGCACCATATCTCTGGTCAGGTTCTGCGTGACGAGCTGCTGCGTCGTGGCTGGCTCCATCAGCTTCGTCAACGCAGCGACGGCCCCGCGCAAGTTTTTTGTCATCCGGATTACGCCGGAGAGATCGGCCTTATCATGCCGTATGAAAAAGACTTCTGCGCCACCTGCAACCGCCTGCGCGTCTCCTCCATTGGTAAACTCCATCTTTGCCTGTTTGGTGAGGGCGGCGTTAATCTGCGCGATCTGCTGGAAGACGATACCCAGCAACAGGCGCTGGAAGCGCGTATTTCGGCGGCGCTGCGGGAGAAAAAACAGACCCATTTTCTGCATCAAAACAACACCGGTATTACGCAAAACTTATCGTACATTGGCGGTTAAAACGTCAAAAGGAGAGATCAGATGAGTCAGGTAAGCACTGAATTTATCCCGACCCGTATTGCTATTCTTACGGTTTCTAATCGTCGCGGTGAAGAAGACGATACCTCCGGTCACTATCTGCGCGACTCGGCGCAGGAAGCAGGCCATCACGTTGTCGATAAAGCCATAGTCAAAGAAAATCGCTACGCCATCCGTGCCCAGGTATCTGCGTGGATCGCCAGCGACGATGTGCAAGTGGTGCTGATTACAGGTGGTACTGGCCTGACGGAAGGCGATCAGGCGCCAGAAGCACTGCTGCCGCTGTTCGATCGTGAAGTCGAAGGCTTCGGCGAAGTGTTCCGTATGCTGTCGTTCGAAGAGATTGGCACCGCAACGCTGCAATCTCGTGCGGTGGCGGGTGTTGCTAACAAGACACTGATTTTCGCCATGCCCGGTTCAACCAAAGCGTGCCGCACCGCCTGGGAAAATATCATTGCCCCGCAGCTGGATGCCCGTACGCGTCCGTGCAATTTCCATCCACATTTGAAGAAATAAGTATGTCGCAACTGACCCATATCAACGCCGCTGGCGAAGCGCACATGGTGGATGTCTCCGCCAAAGCGGAAACTGTACGTGAAGCGCGCGCCGAAGCCTTTGTCACCATGCGCAGTGAGACGCTGGCGATGATCATTGATGGTCGCCACCACAAAGGCGACGTATTTGCCACTGCGCGCATTGCCGGTATTCAGGCGGCAAAACGCACCTGGGATTTGATCCCGCTCTGTCATCCGCTGATGCTCAGCAAAGTTGAAGTCAATTTACAGGCCGAGCCGGAACATAATCGGGTACGAATTGAAACGCTTTGTCGTCTGACCGGCAAAACTGGTGTCGAAATGGAAGCATTAACCGCAGCCTCTGTGGCGGCGCTGACCATTTATGACATGTGCAAAGCGGTGCAAAAAGATATGGTGATTGGCTCGGTACGTTTGCTGGCGAAGAGCGGCGGCAAGTCGGGTGATTTTAAGGTGGAAGCGGATGATTAAAGTTCTTTTTTTCGCCCAGGTGCGTGAGTTGGTGGGAACAGATGCAACCGAAGTGGCTGCGGATTTCCCAAACGTAGAAGCATTGCGCCAACACCTGGCAGCGCAGAGCGATCGTTGGGCGCTGGCGCTGGAAGATGGCAAATTACTGGCCGCCGTCAACCAGACGCTGGTGAGTTTTGACCATCCGCTGACTGACGGCGACGAAGTGGCTTTTTTCCCGCCGGTAACCGGAGGTTAAGATGGCAGAAACCAAAATTGTTGTCGGCCCGCAGCCGTTCAGTGTAGGGGAAGAGTACCCGTGGCTGGCGGAGCGTGACGAAGATGGTGCAGTGGTCACGTTTACCGGTAAGGTGCGCAACCATAACCTGGGCGACAGTGTAAAAGCATTAACCCTCGAACACTATCCGGGGATGACGGAAAAGGCACTGGCTGAAATCGTGGATGAGGCGCGTAACCGTTGGCCGCTGGGACGCGTCACGGTGATTCATCGCATTGGCGAATTATGGCCGGGCGATGAAATCGTTTTTGTCGGCGTCACCAGCGCACACCGTAGCAGCGCGTTTGAAGCCGGGCAGTTTATTATGGATTATCTGAAAACCCGCGCACCGTTCTGGAAGCGCGAAGCCACGCCGGAAGGTGATCGCTGGGTCGAAGCCAGGGAGAGCGATCAGCAGGCGGCGAAACGCTGGTAGTTTTTTGTTGGCCGGATAAGGCACCGCTGCATCCGGCAATTTCACCGCTCTGGACATGCGTTTACGCTGCCTCGATGCACACCCTCATCATTTGCAGTATCCTTTAGATATTCCTTATATCTTCAGGAGAAAGTCATGGACAGATTCCCACGTTCAGATTCAATCGTACAACCCCGTGCTGGCTTGCAAACCTATATGGCGCAGGTCTATGGCTGGATGACAGTTGGCCTGTTGCTGACCGCATTTGTTGCCTGGTATGCGGCTAATTCTGCCGCCGTTATGGAGCTGCTATTCACTAACCGGGTCTTCTTAATCGGTTTAATAATCGCGCAATTAGCTCTGGTTATCGTGTTATCAGCGATGATTCAAAAACTCAGCGCGGGCGTAACGACGATGCTCTTTATGCTTTATTCGGCGCTAACGGGCTTAACGCTCTCCAGTATTTTCATTGTCTACACTGCCGCCTCTATTGCCAGTACCTTCGTTGTCACCGCCGGGATGTTTGGCGCGATGAGTCTGTATGGTTACACCACGAAACGCGATTTAAGTGGCTTCGGCAATATGCTATTTATGGCATTAATCGGTATTGTCATCGCCTCGCTGGTGAACTTCTGGCTGAAAAGCGAAGCATTGATGTGGGCAGTCACCTACATCGGCGTGATTGTCTTTGTTGGACTGACGGCGTATGACACTCAGAAACTGAAAAATATGGGTGAACAGATTGATACCCGCGACACGTCGAACCTGCGTAAATATTCCATTCTTGGCGCATTAACGTTGTATCTGGACTTCATCAACCTGTTCCTGATGTTGCTGCGGATCTTTGGCAATCGCCGTTAAACGCATTTCTTATAAAATCCCGGAATGACACCGGGATTTTTTTTGTCTATTCGATAATAAGTATATATTTAAAAAATAGGCATAAAGATATAATTCATATTGATTATATCTTTATATCTATGCATGTGATGCATTTTTATAAATCTGGTATACCTAAAAGAAAATAGAGTACAATCCTACGGTTTTATTAATGGCTGGTGATATTCATCTGTTAAATAAATGCTTGCGGGTAAAAATCAATCATCTGCTGATAATATA
This sequence comes from Escherichia sp. MOD1-EC5495, assembly GCF_002965965.1. Lineage (NCBI taxonomy): Bacteria > Pseudomonadati > Pseudomonadota > Gammaproteobacteria > Enterobacterales > Enterobacteriaceae > Escherichia > Escherichia sp. MOD1-EC5495. The sequence goes on along the minus strand of NZ_PTRI01000008.1, from coordinate 145,948 downwards.
TCTCAATGGGATTAATTTTTAAATATATATTCATATAATAAATGAATTGGGGTTCTATGTCTTTCGTATTACCATCGATAACGGCTTATCCACGGCAGTCAAAAAAATACATTTTCATCGCATTGCTACTTGTATCCGTATTATTCCAGCTTTGGCCTGTTTATTTTTTACAGCCATTGAGGGTTATCCTGCGCGTCGGTATCTGCAACTTGCTAATCATCCTGTGTTTGACAGGGTGTTATCGATTATTTGTTGGAAAAATAGCAGCATTGGGTGTATCACTGTTATTGACCATTAACTTTATGGTCGCGCTTTGTACATGGCAAATTTATCAAAGTGAATTTAATATTATCTTTGCGATGAGTATCATGGAAACCCACTGGTCTGAAGTGAAAACAATGTCGGGGTTATATCTATCCTGGATGCCAGTATGTGCTGTTTATTTCTTGCTGACTTATTTTTCTATACACACGGGCGTTAAGTGTGTGTCTACTAAAGTTCAATGTGCATCACTGGTGATACTATTAATATTTATCTCATGGTTTAGCTACAATCAATGGAGTAAACAGAAAAAAGATGGTCTTGGAGGATACTCTCCATTAAGCTCCAGGGTGTTAAGATTTACACCATTTTATACTGCTGCCGATTTTATTATTGCTTATCGAGATATTTCTTTTGCCAGAGAAATAAAACAAATTGATGTGGATTTACCGGGATTGATTGCTAAAGAAACAGATATTGAAAATTATGTTATTATCGTAGGGGAGTCAGTACGGCGCAGTAATATGAGTTTGTATGGCTTTGGCATCAATACCACGCCTGTACAAAATGAGATTGGACCACAGGCGCTTATCTTTGATAATGCGGTTTCCCCAGCGGCGGCAACAGTAACTTCTGTTCCGATGATCCTCAGTAAAGCGACAACAGAAAGTTTTACCGCTGCGGACTTATCAAATAATGTTATTGCCGTAGCTAATAAAGTGGGGTATCAGACTACCTGGTTAAGTACCGTGGGTATGTCCGGGAAGCATAATAACTATATTACGCTCATTGGTCGTTCCAGTCATAATACACATTGGGTAAGCGAGGAATACGATGATAGCCTTCTTCCGTTGTTGGATGAAGCATTAAAAGTCAAGGGTAAGAAATTAATACTGCTACATGGTAATGGTAGCCATGAAATTGCCTGTACACGCTACCCTGAATGGGCAGATAAAATTAAAACAGGGGATAAATACGAGGATTGCTACAACAACTCCATACAATTTACCGATTACATCATTGGTGAAATCATGAAACGACTGGAGGGAAGTAAATCCTCATTACTCTATTTTTCTGACCACGGTCTGGAGAAAAACCCCAATATTCCATCGTATTATATGCACGCCGCAGATACTCCCAGTAAAGAAGCCTACGATGTACCGCAATTTATCTGGTATAGCCAGGCTGCTATCGCCAGTCAACCGCGTAAACTTGGACACATTCAAGAAGTTTATTCATTGCTTAATAACTATGCGATGATTCTTGACTGGCTGGGCATCTCTACCCACGAAGAGCATTGCAATTCGCCATTATCTCAGTGTTATCGTCCGGACTCCTCTGTTCCAGTAACGGATGGCACCCGCGCTAAAATATTTGAATATAAAGATCTGCGAGACACCTTCACATCACCGAAGAAAAAGGTTTCTTATCGCGAAGCCAGTCCGAATCCGCTGTGATTTATGCTAAGAGGACATCGCCAGATGTCCCCTCATTGTTATTAAGGAAACAATAAACATTAGTCTGGCGTAAAACATACTTTGTGACAGGACTGTAGCGTATCAGAATGCAGGAACGCACTAGTTGTGTAGGGCGGATAAGGCGTTCACGCCGCATCCGCCATGAACAAATAGCACGTTGCTAACAATCTGCACAAACCAAAAGAACTTAACTGAGCTTCACATCGCCGCTTCATTTTTCGCCCGTAGTTTCTTCGCCTGGGTTTCCAGCAGCAGGTAACAGATCAGCGCCAGCAGCAGCGGGATAAAGTAGTACAGGACACGATAAGCGAGCAGGGCGGCGATAATCGTTCCTTTTGATGTATGTTCCCCTGCCAGTAGCGCGATAAACACCGCTTCCAGTACGCCAATACCCGCTGGAATATGCACAATGACGCCGGCAATACTGCTAACCAGCAACACGCCCAGTACAAAGAAATAGTTCACGTTTTGACCAAGTAACAGCCAGATAATCGCTCCCATAACCATCCAGTTAACGCTAGAAATCAGCATCTGGGCGAGGGCGAATTTCCATGAAGGTAGCACCAGCTTTTGCCCTTTGATGGTCATATGACGGTGTTTAGCGAAGGCGCAAAACCATAAATAGACTGCAACTATCAGCAGCAAACCAATGCCGAGAATACGCAGCGTGGTTTGATCGATATACCAGTGATCCGGCAGTTCCACCACGCCCACGGTAAAAATAATCCCGGCGAGCAAAATATAGCCCAGCCAGTTGGTGGTAATACTCAGCGAGAAAATCCGTGTAATAGTGCTACCCGGTAATCCCAGGCGGGAGTAAAGACGATAACGCATACCAATGCCGCCGACCCAGGTACTGAGCGTCAGGTTGAAGGCGTAGCAGATAAATGACACCAGCATCACCTGGCGCTTCGCCAGTTTATGACCGCAGTAGAAGCGGGCTAGCAGGTCATAACAGCCGTAAATCAGATAGCTGACGACCACCAGCCCAACCGCACTGAGCAGTGCAACGCGATTGTAGTCGCGGATGACCTTCCAGACCTCTTCCCAGTCTACCTTTTTGGCGTAGAGCACCAGCAACACAATCACCGCGATAAAAAACAGCCAGGTGAGGATCTTCTTTGCCCGGCGCCAGCGTGGATGCGATTTACTCATCAGGGTTTTACCCCCGTGTTTTCTGTTTCTACCCGATCCTGAGTTTCCATTGCCGGCTGCGCGGGCGGATCAACTTGCGCCAGACGTGGCGTATGCGCCGGAAGCCAGCCCACCAGCGCCGGGAAATGGCGTAGAAAGTGGAATGCCAGCACGCTTTTAGTCAGGTTCCACCAGGTGCGTTTTGGCAGCATGGTTTCATCTACCTGCTGGCAGTCAGCGGCGATGATGCCATTCAGATTGTCGCGTAACGTCTGGTTAAAATTACGATCGTGGATGATAACGTTTGCTTCAAGATTCAGCGACAAACTGAGCGGATCGAGATTACTGGAGCCCACCGTCGCCCAGTGATCGTCCATCAATGCCACTTTGCCGTGGAGCGGGCGGCGGCGATATTCAAATACCTGAACGCCGCCTTTAACCAGATAGTTATACAGCAAACGCGCGCCGACTCTGACAATAGGCATATCCGGTTCACCCTGAATGATCAGTTTGATCCGCACCCCACGCCGTGCCGCTTTACGCAAGGCGTGTAAAAATCGATAGCCGGGGAAGAAGTAGGCGTTGGCGATAATCACTTCTCGCCGCGCCTGAGTGAGCATTTTCAGATAGTGGCGTTCAATATCGCTGCGATGTTCTTCGTTATCGCGCCAGACCAGCAATACCTGCGCTTCTCCCGGCTGGCGGTTCTCTTCCGCCTTGTGATGACGTCGCCACCAGCGCCGTGCCGCGCTTTGTCCGGGCAGGTTTTCCAGTTCAAATTGCAGAATATCTTCCACAATTGGCCCCTCCAGGCGCACCGCGTAATCCTGTTTGGCCTCTGGACCGTAGCTGGACATATGCTCGGCGGAGTAATTCAGCCCGCCAATAAAGGCGATGCGAGCGTCGATCACCACAATTTTGCGATGCATCCGGCGAAACACATTGGTGCGCATACCGAACAGGCGAGGGCGGGGATCGTAATAACGAAACACCACGCCAGCCGCCGTCAGTTCATTGACAAACTCATCGCTGAGATCCGGCGAACCGTAGCCATCCAGCAAGACTTCCGCTTTAACCCCGCGTCGTGCAGCGTCCAGCAATGCTGCGTGTAATTGTTTACCGACGTCATCCTCGAACCAGATAAACGTTTCAAGAATAATGCGTTCTTGCGCCTCACCAATCGCTTTAAATACAGCGGGATAATATTGCTCGCCGTTCTCCAGCAACTGGATCTTATTGCCTTCGCGCCAGCTACATTTCATAAATGAATCTCCGCACTCAAAGGGGCATGATCAGAAAGATGTCGCCAGGTGCGCAGCGGTAGCGAGGTTGGCGCGCTGGCGCTGGCGTTTTTGACATAGATCCTGTCCAGACGTAGTAGAGGAAATTGCACCGGAAACGTGCGCGCCGGGCGTCCGTGGGCGCGAGTAAATATCTCATCCAGCCCGGCCTGTACTTTTAAGGGATGATTGGCTTTTTGCCGCCAGTCGTTGAAATCACCCGCCACTAAAACGGGTTCGTCGGGAGGAAGCTGGTTTACCCATTCGGCGAGCATCGCAAGCTGCGCCTGACGGTGCGCCTCACGCAGGCCAAGATGCACGCACATCACATGAATCGCTTTCCCGGTCACCGGCGGCACAATGCGGCAGTAGAGCACGCCGCGCTTTTCCGCCCCATCGACAGAAACATCGCGATTTTCATAATGTTCAATGGGATAGCGCGACAGTACGGCGTTGCCGTGATGTCCTTCCGGGTATACGGCATTGCGGCCGTAGGCAAAATCGCTCCACATAGTGTCGGCGAGAAACTCGTAGTGCGAGGTATCGGGCCAGTTTTCCACATGCAGTGGATGAACTTCGTGCGCGCCCATCACTTCCTGCAGGCAAACTATATCGGCGCTGACGGTGCGCACGGCGTCGCGAAGTTCCGGCAAAATGAAGCGTCGGTTAAACGCTGTAAAGCCTTTGTGAATATTGATGGTGAGTACCTTGAACGAAAATTGTTGTGTTTGATCGGGCATAATTTTCCTGTCTTTGCCTCTTATCTCATTGAAATAGTGTAGTCGGCGTCACAAAAAGGTGCGGTCTTACGGAATTTTCCGTAAAGTTCGGTACTCTGAGTTAGTAGAGATAAATTCTTCAGGAGAGAAGCCATGAAGTGGCAACAACGTGTTCGTGTCGCAACTGGCCTAAGTTGCTGGCAGATTATGTTGCATTTACTGGTAGTGGCGCTGCTGGTGGTGGGCTGGATGAGTAAAACTCTGGTTCACGTCGGCGTGGGATTGTGCGTGCTGTATTGTGTAACGGTAGTGATGATGCTGGTGTTTCAGCGCCACCCCGAACAACGCTGGCGCGAGGTGGCAGACGTACTGGAAGAGCTGACCACCACCTGGTATTTTGGCGCGGCGCTGATTGTGCTGTGGCTGTTGTCCCGCGTACTGGAAAACAACTATTTGCTGGCAATTGCAGGGCTGGCGATCCTTGCCGGCCCGGCGGTGGTGTCGTTACTGGCGAAAGATAAAAAGTTACATCACCTTGCGTCTAAACATCGCGTACGCCGCTGATCCTGTCGTGGCCGTTATCACCAGTAGCGGCCACAAACTGTTCCACACAATATCCAGACTCGCATCCTTCAAATAAATCTGCTTGGTAATGTCCGTAAAGTGGCGGATAGGGTTAATCCACGTCAGGTTTTGCAGCCACACCGGCATGTTCTCTACCGGCGAAACGTAACCGGAAAGCAGAATGGCGGGCATCATAAAGACGAATACGCCGATAAACGCCTGCTGTTGCGTTGCACAGAGTGATGAAATCAGCAGACCGAATCCCACCAGTGACAAACCGTAAATCACCATCGTGAAATAGAACAGCGCCAGCGATCCGGCGAAGGGGATTTGATACGCCCAGATACCAATCGCCAGCACAATGGTGGCCTGGAACGTGGCGACAATTAACGCCGGTACGGCTTTACCGATGAATATCTGCCAGGTGGTGAGGGGCGAAACCAGTAGCTGATCGAGCGTTCCCTGTTCGCGTTCGCGGGCGACAGAAAGTGAAGTGACGATCATCACGCCGATAGTGGTGATCATGGCGATCAACGATGGCACCACAAACCATTTGTAGTCGAGGTTTGGGTTATACCAGTTGCGTACCACCAGTTCGCTGTTGTTGGGCTTCGGCTTTCCTTCCAGCAGCTCCTGCTGATAGTTTTTGACGATCTGTTGCAGGTAGTTGGCGGCGATTTGCGCACTGTTGGAGTTACGCCCGTCGAGAATTAACTGCAACGGCGCGGTCTGGAACGTATCCAGTTTGCGTGAGAAGTCTGCCGGGAAACGCACCAGCAGTAGCGCCTTTTGCGTGTCGATGGTTGGGCGGATCTCCTGCGGACTTTTCAGCAGCAGTACGTGGGTAAAGGCGCTGGCGCGGGCAAAACGCTGGGTCAGCTCCACCGAATGCTCGCCGTTATCTTCATCGTAGATAGCGATGGTGGCGTTGGTCACTTCCAGCGTGGCGGCAAACGGGAACAGGATCACCTGAATAAGCACGGGTAAAATCAGAATCGCCCGCGTTTGCGGTTCGCGCAGCAGCGACTGCAATTCTTTGCGGATTAACGTCCATAAGCGATGAAACATGCTCTTCTCCCTAATCCAGCCGACGTTTGGTTTTCAGCCACGTCAGGCCGATAAACATCACCGCCGAAGCGATCAAAAACAGCACATTCACCACCAGCACCACCGGAATATTCCCGGCGAGGAACAGGCTTTGCAGGGTGCTGACGAAATAACGTGCGGGAATAATGTACGTCACCGCGCGGATCACCGCTGGCATACTGTCGATCTGAAAAATAAAGCCAGAAAGCATAATCGACGGCAGGAAAGCGGCGTTCAGTGCTACCTGAGCGGCGTTGAACTGGTTGCGGGTAATCGTAGAAATCAGCAGCCCCATCCCCAGGGTACTGAGCAAAAACAGACTGGTGATAAAAAACAGGATCAGCAGCGAACCGCGATAGGGCACGCCGAGAATAAACACCGACACCAGCATACAGAGCAGCATCGCCAGCATACCGAGGAAGTAATAGGGGATCAGCTTACACAGCAGCAGTTCCGTGCGGGTAATCTCCGTAGAGAGCAAAGCCTCCATAGTGCCGCGCTCCCACTCCCGCGCTACCACCAGCGAGGTGAGGATCGCGCCGATAACCGTCATGATAATGGTTACCGCACCGGGGATAATAAAGTGCTGGCTTATCGCCGCCGGGTTAAACCAGTAGCGTGTCTGGACGTCGATAAGTGGTTCAAAAGTCTGCCCATTGTCCTCTGCCCGCTGCATTTGCCAGATCTGCCAGATCCCTTCGACATAACCCTGCACAAAGTTGGCGGTATTCGGCTCGCTGCCGTCGGTGATCACCTGAATCGGTGCGGTGGCGTTGGCGCGCTCCATCTGTTCGGCAAAATCCACCGGAATCACCACCAGACCGCGAATTTTCCCCGCCTGCATTTTGGCGATCAGTTCCTGACGGTTATCGCTGATGGTGGCGTCAATATAGGGCGAGCCGGTCATAGTGTGGGTGAAATCCAGCGCCGCTTCGCTACGCTGCTCCAGCAAAATCCCGACCCGCAGCTTGCTGGAGTCGAGGTTAATGCCGTAACCAAAAATAAACAGCAGCAACAGCGGGATCACCACCGCAATCAGCCAGCTACTTGGATCGCGAATGATCTGCCGCGTCTCTTTGACGCACAGCGCCCGCACACGACGCCAGGAAAGGATCGGGTTACTCATTGCCATGCTCCTTATCCCAGTTGTGGATCAATTGAATAAAGGCTTGCTCCATAGTGGGATCGGGTTGCTCATCGTTAGCCGACTGCGCTTTCAAATCGTCCGGCGTGCCGCTGGCAATCAGCTTCCCGCGATACACCAGGCCGATGCGGTCGCAATATTCCGCTTCATCCATAAAGTGGGTGGTAACCATCACCGTAACGCCTTTCTCTACCATGCTGTTGATATGCAGCCAGAACTCGCGGCGGGTGAGGGGATCGACGCCGGAGGTCGGTTCATCAAGAAACAGAATGTCCGGTTCATGCATCAGCGAGCAGGCCAGCGCCAGCCGCTGTTTAAAACCCAACGGCAGTTCATCGGTGGCATGTGAGGCGATACTTTTCAGGCCGAACGCCTCGCTCATACGGGAGATTTTTTCGTTCTGCGCCCGACCGCGTAAACCATACACACCAGAAAAAAAGCGTAAATTCTGTTCGACCGTCAGGTTGCCGTAGAGCGAAAATTTTTGTGCCATATAGCCGAGATGCTGGCGCGCTTTACCGGAACTCTCTTTCAGATCCATCCCCAGCACCAGCGCCTGACCAGAGGTCGGCACCAGCAAGCCACACATCATCTTAAAGGTGGTTGATTTCCCCGCGCCGTTTGGCCCGAGCAAACCAAAGATTTCACCGCGTTTGACGGCAAAATTCACATGATCGGTGGCGGCAAAATCACCAAATTTCTTGGTCAGCTCTTTCGCTTCGATCACCGTCTCGCCGGGTGTGCCTTCTACCGTATGTAATATTGCGCCCAGCGGCGATTCCGAGGTTCCGGCACCGCCTAGCAAATCAATAAACGCATCTTCAAAACGCGGCGTAGTTTCGTTGATGTTGATTTCCGGCATCCCGTCAGCGCGGCGAATATCGTCTGGTGTGGCCTCTTTTTTGAGGATCAGGCGCACGGATTTCCCCTGAATCATGCCGTCGCTGACCTGCGGCAGTTTCAATGCCCGTTGCAGCAATTTGCGGTTGCCCTCGTGCGGGCTGGTCATCAGAAAACTGCGTCCGGCCATGGTTTGTGTCAGGGCTTTTGGTTCTCCCTGATACAGCAACTCGCCTTCGTTCATCAGTAACACGTCACGGCACTGCTCGGCTTCGTCGAGATACGAGGTGCTCCAGAGGATTAACATCCCTTCGCCCGCCAGCTCATGCACCATCTGCCACAGTTCGCGCCGTGAGATAGGGTCAACGCCGACGCCGGGTTCATCGAGCAGTAACACTTTCGGCGCGCCCACCAGGGTACAGGCCAGCCCGAGTTTTTGCTTCATCCCGCCAGAGAGCTTGCCCGCCAGGCGTCCGGTAAACGGGCCAAGAGACGTAAACTCCAGCAGGCGAGCAAAAGTCTGCTTCCGCGCTTCACCGGTGACGCTGCGCAAATCCGCGTACAGATTGAGGTTCTCCATCACCGTGAGATCTTCATACAGACCGAATTTCTGCGGCATATAGCCAAGCACTGCGTGCAGCGCAGCGTCGTTTTTGATCGGATCAAAGCCAATCACCGTGGCACTGCCGCTGTCGGGTTTCAGTAATCCCGCCAGCATCCGCATCAGCGTGGTTTTGCCCGCACCGTCCGGCCCCACCAGCCCCGTCACATAACCAGCGTGAATGGTGCAGTCGAGCGGCGCGACGGCGGGCTTATCCATGCCCGGAAAGCGTTTTTCCAGGCCGTTCAGCGTGATAACGGCATCATTCATGTCCTGCCTCGTCACCGAATTGCACCGTCACTGGCATACCCTGGCGTAACGCATCATCGGCGTCGGTCACCACAATACGCAGGCGATAGACGAGGTCGGTACGCAGATCCGGCGTTTCGACGGTTTTCGGGGTAAATTCAGCAGTCGGCGAAACGAAACCAATCTGCCCGTGATAGGGCTTGTCCGGGCGACCATCGGTATAGAGCAGCACTTTGCGTCCCGGCTGCGCCTGGTCAAGATTACGTTCATCAACATAAGCGCGCACCCACACCGGACGCGTCAGCGAGACGGTAAACACCGTGCCGCCTTCATTGAGCACCGTGCCAGGCTCTACTGCACGGGTTAACAGCGTGCCGTCAGACGGTGCGACCAGCGTCGAATCCTGCAAATTCAGCTCCGCCTGCGCCAGTTGCGCCTGCGCCTGTTCGAGGCTGGCTTTCGCCTGGGCGATGTCCTGTTCGCGGTTACCGGAACGGTACTGACGCAATTTATCCTGAGCTGATTTCAGCGTTGCCTGCGCCTGGTCGCGCGAGGAGCGAGCATTTTCCAGGTCATTTGCCGAAATGGTGCGGCTTTTCCACAACCCTTGCTGGCGGTTATAGAAGTTCTGCGCATAGTCATATGCGGCTTGCGCCTGTTTCACGGCGGCGGCCGCCTGAGCGATTTCTTCATCGCGATACCCGGCAAGCATCAGGTCATACTGCGCCTGCGCCACTGAAACGCCCGCTTTCGCCTGCATCAGGGCAATCTCATACGGCTTATGATCCAGTTCGCCCAGCACCTGGCCCGCTTTGATCGCATCACCTTCGTCTACCGCCAGCGACTCAACGCGACCACCGACACGGAAGCTCAGATTCACCGTACGAATATCCACGTTGCCATACAGCGTCAGGCCGTTATCCTGGCGGCTTTGATACCACCAGTAGCCTCCGGCAACCACGGCGGCAAGCACCACTACCGCCAGTCCAGTCACGACAGTTTTTTTCATCACTACAAACTCCTTTGCGATAATCCTTGCAAAATCAGGTCGATATGACAGGTCACCGTCTGGTTGATCAGTTCGGTCTTTTCTTCATCGAACGCGCTCCAGCCGGTGCGTAACAGAATCGTTTCTTTACCAAGACGAAACGCCAGAATCTCGCCAAGTAATGCATGGGTATGGAGGATCATGCGGGTATCGTTGGCATCACAACCGGTCCAGGCGGCGATCAGACGCGTAAGATGGCTGTGTAGCGGGCTAATCACCTGTTCATGCACCAGATGGTAGGCCGCCGTAGGAGAGAGCTGCTCACGGGAGATAAACTTGCTGAGGTTGACAGTGTCATCCTGGGTGAGCAGTTGAATCATGTTCCTGCAGGCGCGAAGGATCAGTTCGCGGATGGCTGCGCGATCCGGCTGTGGTTGCGCGAATAAGCGTTCGGCTTCCTCGGCGTGCGGACGGAACTGCTCGCCAATAAAATCGGCAATCCATTGGGCGCAGGCGAGGTATAAATCTTCTTTCGAACCGAAGTAATAGGTAATAGCAGCGATATTCTGCCCGGCCTGGGCGGCGATATCGCGGGTGGTGGCGTTCATTCCATACTCACCAAACTGCGCCAGTGCAGCGGCAATCAGCTGCTTTTTCGCCTGTTCACCTTTGGTTGTCATGGCAGGACTATTCATAGCACAGCCCATTCTTAATCAAATGATTGATTAAGATTATGACTCATTTTTCGCGTTGTCCAGTATGGCTAAGAATTTGAGCAACGCCAGTCACAGGGATAATTTATGCGCTGCGTCACAAAAACTGCTACACTCCGCTCCCTCATGACATTGTGGTTTTTGTCATTTTCCTTTTCAGTATCTCCCTGAAAACTACACCGGTAACGGTCGGGGCGGTTCGGAGTAGTTATGTCTTTCGATTCTTTGGGTTTAAGCCCTGATATCCTGCGCGCCGTTGCCGAGCAAGGTTACCGTGAACCCACCCCTATTCAGCAGCAGGCGATCCCTGCGGTGCTGGAAGGCCGCGACCTGATGGCCAGTGCCCAGACCGGCACGGGCAAAACAGCGGGCTTTACGTTACCGCTGTTGCAACACCTGATTTCCCGCGAGCCGCACGCCAAAGGGCGTCGTCCGGTACGCGCGTTGATCCTCACCCCGACCCGCGAACTGGCGGCGCAGATTGGTGAAAACGTCCGTGATTACAGCAAATACCTGAACATTCGTTCGCTGGTGGTGTTTGGTGGCGTCAGCATTAACCCGCAGATGATGAAGCTGCGTGGCGGTGTTGATGTGCTGGTGGCAACGCCGGGGCGTTTGCTGGATCTGGAACACCAGAACGCGGTGAAACTGGATCAGATAGAGATCCTCGTCCTTGATGAAGCTGACCGTATGCTCGATATGGGCTTTATCCACGATATTCGTCGTGTGTTAACAAAACTGCCCGCGAAGCGCCAGAACCTGCTGTTCTCCGCGACTTTCTCTGACGAGATTAAAGCTCTGGCAGAAAAACTGCTGCATAACCCGCTGGAAATCGAAGTGGCACGCCGCAATACCGCCTCTGAGCAAGTGACCCAGCACGTTCACTTTGTCGATAAGAAACGCAAACGGGAATTGCTGTCACACATGATTGGTAAAGGCAACTGGCAGCAGGTGCTGGTGTTTACACGTACCAAACATGGTGCTAACCATCTGGCTGAACAATTAAATAAAGATGGCATTCGCAGTGCGGCGATCCACGGTAATAAATCGCAAGGTGCGCGTACCCGTGCGCTGGCCGATTTTAAATCGGGTGATATTCGCGTGCTGGTGGCGACCGATATCGCCGCGCGTGGCCTGGATATCGAAGAGTTGCCACACGTCGTCAACTATGAGCTGCCAAACGTACCGGAAGATTATGTCCACCGTATCGGGCGTACCGGTCGTGCCGCCGCCACCGGCGAAGCGTTATCGCTGGTGTGTGTTGATGAACACAAACTGCTGCGTGATATCGAAAAACTGCTGAAAAAAGAGATCCCACGCATTGCGATTCCGGGCTATGAGCCGGACCCGTCAATCAAAGCCGAACCGATCCAGAATGGTCGCCAGCAACGCAGTGGCGGCGGTCGTGGGCAGGGTGGTGGTCGCGCTCAACAGCAGCCACGCCGCGCTGAAGGTGGTGCGAAGTCTGGTAACGCGAAACCCGCAGAAAAACCGTCTCGTCGTCTCGGCGATGCCAAACCGGCAGGCGAACAACAACGTCGCCGCCGTCCGCGTAAACCTGCCGCTGCGCAGTAATCTTTTATGCCGGGCTATGCCCGGCAGCAGACTGATGACAAAGTCCCAAAAGTGCCTGGACAGTCCCCTCGCCCCTTCGGGGAGAGGGTTAGGGTGAGGGGAACAAACCCGCACTGGCGTGATTATTTACCCTCACCCCGACCCTCTCCCTAAAAGGGCGAGGGGGGACAATGATGTTTCTCCCGATGCGGGAAATCCCCACATCCGGAAAACGTCTTTGCGAGCCGCTTTCCAGAAACAGAAAAACCATTACCCCTGAAAACCGAAAAATGCCACAATATTGGCTGTTTATACAGTATTTCAGGTTTTCTCATGGCATTAACCGCCGCGCTTAAAGCGCAAATTGCCGCCTGGTATAAGGCGCTTCAGGAACAGATCCCCGACTTTATTCCCCGTGCGCCGCAGCGGCAGATGATTGCGGACGTCGCCAAAACGCTGGCCGGAGAAGAAGGGCGGCATCTGGCGATTGAAGCGCCCACCGGCGTTGGGAAAACGCTCTCCTATTTGATCCCCGGCATTGCGATTGCCCGCGAAGAGCAAAAAACGCTGGTGGTCAGTACCGCCAACGTGGCATTGCAGGATCAGATCTACAGCAAAGATTTACCTTTGTTGAAAAAGATCATTCCCGATCTTAAATTCACCGCCGCTTTCGGGCGTGGGCGCTACGTTTGCCCGCGTAACCTGACGGCGCTTGCCAGCACTGAACCCACGCAACAGGATCTGCTCGCTTTTCTTGACGACGAACTGACGCCTAATAATCAGGAAGAGCAAAAACGCTGTGCAAAGCTGAAGGGCGATCTCGACACTTATAAATGGGATGGCCTGCGCGATCATACGGATATTGCTATTGATGACGATCTCTGGCGACGGCTGAGTACCGACAAAGCCAGCTGCCTCAACCGCAACTGTTACTACTACCGCGAATGCCCGTTTTTTGTTGCCCGTCGGGAGATTCAGGAAGCAGAAGTGGTGGTGGCAAACCATGCGCTGGTTATGGCGGCGATGGAAAGCGAAGCTGTATTGCCAGACCCGAAAAACTTGCTGCTGGTGCTGGATGAAGGGCATCACCTGCCGGACGTGGCGCGGGATGCGCTGGAGATGAGCGCCGAAATCACCGCGCCCTGGTATCGGCTCCAACTGGACTTGTTCACGAAACTGGTCGCCACCTGCATGGAGCAGTTTCGCCCGAAGACGATCCCACCGCTGGCAATCCCTGAACGTTTGAATGCGCATTGTGAAGAGTTGTATGAGCTTATCGCCTCTTTAAACAACATTCTCAATCTCTATATGCCTGCCGGGCAGGAGGCTGAGCACCGGTTTGCGATGGGCGAACTGCCTGATGAAGTGCTGGAGATCTGCCAGCGGCTGGCGAAACTGACCGAGATGTTGCGTGGCCTGGCAGAACTGTTCCTCAACGATTTAAGCGAGAAAACCGGCAGCCACGATATTGTGCGTCTGCATCGGTTGATTTTGCAGATGAACCGCGCGCTGGGGATGTTTGAGGCGCAAAGCAAACTCTGGCGGCTGGCCTCGCTGGCGCAATCTTCCGGTGCGCCAGTGACCAAATGGGCGACGCGGGAAGAGCGTGACGGGCAGCTACATCTCTGGTTTCACTGCGTGGGGATCCGCGTCAGCGATCAGCTGGAAAGGCTGCTGTGGCGCAGCATTCCGCACATTATTGTCACTTCCGCGACCTTGCGTTCGCTGAACAGTTTTTCGCGTTTGCAGGAGATGAGCGGGCTGAAAGAGAAAGCAGGCGACCGCTTTGTGGCGCTGGATTCACCGTTCAACCACTGCGAGCAGGGCAAAATTGTTATTCCCCGGATGCGCTTTGAGCCTTCCATCGACAGCGAAGAGCAGCACATTGCTGAAATGGCGGCCTTTTTCCGTGAGCAGGTGGAGAGCAAAAAGCATCTCGGCATGTTGGTGCTGTTTGCCAGCGGACGGGCGATGCAGCGGTTTCTCGACTATGTGACGGATTTACGTCTGATGCTGTTAGTGCAGGGCGATCAGCCGCGCTACCGCTTAGTTGAACTGCATCGCAAACGCGTCGCTAACGGTGAGCGCAGCGTGCTGGTGGGCTTACAGTCATTCGCCGAAGGCCTTGATCTGAAAGGCGATCTGCTCAGCCAGGTGCATATCCATAAAATCGCCTTTCCGCCTATCGACAGTCCGGTGGTGATCACCGAAGGCGAATGGCTAAAAAGTCTTAATCGCTACCCGTTTGAGGTGCAAAGCCTGCCGAGTGCTTCGTTTAATCTGATTCAGCAAGTTGGGCGTCTTATTCGAAGCCACAGTTGCTGGGGCGAAGTGGTTATCTACGACAAACGCTTGTTGACCAAAAATTATGGCAAGCGACTACTGGATGCATTACCGGTATTTCCAATAGAGCAACCGGAAGTCCCTGAAGGTATAGTTAAAAAGAAAGAAAAAGCGAAATCCCCACGCCGTCGGCGGCGTTAATGATGTGAGTCAGGTAAGGAGTCGTAAATGGACTATCGCAAAATCATTAAAGAGATCGGGCGCGGGAAAAACCACGCACGCGATCTGGACCAGGATACGGCGCGCGGTCTGTATGCCCATATGCTCAATGGCGAAGTGCCTGACCTTGAGTTGGGTGGCATATTGATTGCACTGCGTATCAAAGGGGAAGGGGAAGCAGAGATGCTCGGCTTTTACGAAGCCATGCAAAATCACACCATCAAGCTGACGCCCCCCGTCGGCAAGCCGATGCCGATTGTCATCCCCAGTTACAACGGCGCGCGTAAACAGGCCAACCTGACACCGTTGCTGGCGATTCTGCTGCATAAACTCGGTTTTCCGGTGGTCGTTCACGGCGTTAGTGAAGATCCGACTCGCGTGCTGACCGAAACCATTTTTCAACTGATGGGGATTGCGCCAACGCTACATGCCGGACAAGCACAGGCGAAGCTTGACGAGCACCAGCCGGTATTTATGCCCGTAGGCGCGTTTTGCCCGCCGCTGGAAAAACAACTGGCGATGCGCTGGCGGATGGGCGTGCGCAACAGTGCGCATACCCTGGCGAAACTGGCGACACCGTTTGCCGAAGGTGAGGCACTGCGTCTTTCCAGCGTCTCGCATCCGGAATACATCGGGCGAGTCGCGAAGTTCTTTCGCGATATCGGCGGACGGGCGCTGTTAATGCACGGCACTGAAGGCGAAGTCTATGCTAATCCGCAACGCTGCCCGCAAATAAATCTTATTGACCGCGAAGGGATGCGGGTGCTGTATGAAAAACAGGACACTGCTGGCAACGAGCTACTGCCACAAGCAAAAGACCCGGAAACCACGGCGAAGTGGATTGAACGTTGCCTGGCTGGCAGCGAACCAATTCCCGAGTCATTGAACATCCAGATGGCTTGCTGTCTGGCGGCGGCGGGCGAAGTGGCAACCATTAGCGATGGTCTGGCGCGCATTAAGCAATCATTTTAATTTCTTCCTCAGCCGGATGATGAGTGTCATCCGGTCTTTACTCCACTGCACCATGAAAGTGCAGCATCTTTATTGACCTTCCCGTGTGCGGCGCGCAGCATAAAAAAACAACAGGCATATAACATAAACAGGAGTTAACCATGGAAAGTGGTCATCGCTTTCATGCCCGGACGCTGCACAACTTTGTCCTGACTGTGTTTCGTCAGATGGGTAGCGAGGAACAGGAAGCAAAATTAGTAGCAGATCATTTAATCGCAGCAAATCTGGCAGGGCATGATTCACATGGTATTGGCATGATCCCGAATTATGTGCGTTCCTGGCAGCAGGGCTATTTGCAGATCAACCATCACGCCAAAATTGTCAAAGATGCGGGGGTTGTGGTCACGCTTGATGGCGATCGCGCATGTGGTCAGGTAGCTGCATATGAGGCCATGACTCTGGGGATTGAAAAAGCACGTCACCACGGTATTGCTGCCGTGGCGCTGCGTAACTCACATCATATCGGGCGCATTGGTTATTGGGCGGAACAGTGCGCGGCGGCGGGGTTTGTCTCTATCCACTTTGTCAGTGTGGTAGGGAGCAAGGCTGTTGCGCCGTTCCGTGGTCGTGACAGTCGCTTTGGCACCAATCCGTTTTGCGTTGTTTTCCCACGTAAAGATGACTTCCCGCTGTTGCTCGATTACGCCACCAGCACCATTGCGTTTGGTAAAGCGCGTGTGGCCTGGCATAAAGGCGTGCCCGTACCACCTGGTTGCCTGATCGACGTTAACGGTGTGCCAACGACCGATCCGGCAGTAATGCTGGAGTCACCGTTAGGAGCGTTGTTGGCTTTTGCTGAACATAAAGGTTACGCCCTGGCGGTGATGTGCGAAATTCTCGGTGGTGCGCTTTCTGGTGGTAAAACCACTTATCAGGAAACATTGCAGCACAGCCCGGATGCCGGTTTTAACTGCATGACGAGCATTATCATTAACCCGGAGCTGTTCGGTGCGCCAGATTGTGCAGCGCAGTCCGAAGCCTTTGCCGAGTGGGTGAAAGCCTCGCCGCATGATGACGATAAACCGATTTTGCTGCCGGGAGAGTGGGAAGTGAATATGCGCCGTGAACGGCAGGAGATGGGGATTCCACTGGATGCCGGGAGCTGGCAGGCAATTTGTGACGCCGCGCGGCAGATTGGTATATCAGAAGAGACGTTGCAGGCTTTCAGCCAGCAGTCAGCCAGCTAAAAAAAGCCCGTCCAGTGACGGACGGGCAAACAAGGGTAACATAGGATCAATGAGGGTTGGAGCACATGCGTCTGTCGGCAAACAGACAGGGAAATTCAGAACCTGATAGCTTCTTGCCGGATGCGGCGTAAACGCTTTATCCGGTCTGCGAATTACTTATAGATAACCGCTGTGCCGCTTAATTTATTGTTGTTGGTGGCGGATGTGATGCTGTATCCACTGGCGCCAGCCGCCGCCGCTTTTTCAGCCAGTTTCGCTTCCAGGGCATCGAGGGTGGATGCGCCATCGGCAGAAACTACGCCAATTTTATTCATGCTTTGTGCCTGGGATGCCGTGACCGGCTCCGCCGCGAACACGCCAAATGACAGAGTTGAAAGAGCCATAGCAGCAACAACAGTATTGATAGTTTTCATAATTAATCTCTCGCAGGTGATTTTTGTTTAAGTGACGTTGTTTCGTCGATGTGATGAGTATCACGTTTTTTTACGAGAGATAAAATCGAAGAGAATTGACCGCCTTGTTCAAATAAATTGATTGATATCTAACATGTTGATAATCCATTCATTTATCGTATGTATGAACCAATTTTGTAACATGTGGCAGTTACGGCTGCGTTAAAGGCACGGAATGCCACGAAAAACGCAAATCATACTATCTACACATCATGCTAGTTGCAGTTAACGTAACTGGCTGTCTTTCGAACCTCTGCGATTATATCCTGTATAATCCGGTTTTTGTAAATCTTTCTCCTGCTGACAGTGAATGCATAAGCGCACGCCAGGAATGGCTTCCCGACGAGCCTGCGGGATGGGGGCGCCGCACTCTTCACATTCATACAGGCTTTCACCACGCGGAATTTCACCCCTGGCGCGGGCAATCGCATCTTCAATTGTACTGTTGATCTGTTCGTTGACGGCGTCATCGTTAGCCCAACCGGATGCCATATCGTCCTCCCCATATCAATGCTTGTACAGTTAAGTGTAGCTAATATAGGGGCGAACCTGGGCAGTTCAAGCGTCAGATCTCCGACCATTCCCGCAGCAGATTATGATAAAGATTGAGTAGCGACAGGATCTCTTCTCCTTCACCGTAGCGGTTTTTGAGTGACTGAATATTGTTGTCCAGCTCGAACAGCATGGCGCGCTTTTTATCGTCGCGGATCATTGATTGTATCCACATAAATGACGCCACCCGCACGCCGTGCGTTACGGGGGTTACACAGTGCAGGCTGCTGGAGGGATACAACACCAGATCGCCTGCCGGAAGTTTTACCCGATGTTGCCCGAAGGTGTCATTGACGACCAGTTCGCCGCCTTCGTAACTTTGTGGATCGCTCAAAAACAGCGTGGCGGAAAGATCGGTGCGCATCCAGCCGTTTTGCGGATGACTGCGTACCGCGCCATCCACATGAAAACCATAGGTTTCATTATTCTGATAGCGATTAAACAGCGGCGTGGAAATGGTACGCGGCAAGGCAGCGGCAAAGAACAGTGCATGTTGGTTAACCGCGTTCAGCACTTCATTTTGTAATGCGGCATATAACGCGCTGCGGGTGTCTACCTGTTGATTATTCTTGACCTGCGCGCCTTGTGCGCCGGTGGTGACACGTCCATCAATCCATTCGGCTTGTTCCAGTTGGGCACGAAACCGGGCGACGTCCTGTGGCGATAACACACCGGGAATGTGGTACATCATATAGGTTCTCCAAAAAGTGGGGCTGAGCATCACACCGATTGTTGATAGAGTGCACTTAACTCATGCCGGATGCGGCGTGAACGCCTTGTCCGGCCTACAAAATGATGTGAATTCAATGCATTGCACGAATTTCGCAGGCCTGATAAGCGTAGCGCATCAGGCAGTTCTGTTCTCGCCATCAATCTTAGTGCGCCCTGCACCCCACATCTGAATCAGAAATGCATATTGGCGGTGAGCAGGAAAGTTCTTGGCTCACCCGGGTGATAACGGTAGCCGCTCTTGTTGATTGAGGCGACGTAATCGGTATCGAACAGGTTGTAGACATTTAACTGGAAGTCGAGATTGCGATTAACCCGATAACCCAGTTTGGCATCGGCGACCCAATAACCTTCGGTAAACGCTGGCGTTCCCACCGCGCCGTCTGAACCTTTACGCATACTGCCGATATAGCGAGCGCCTGCACCAACGGAGATATCATCGGTTGCCTGATATTGGCTCCATAGGGTAAAGGCGTGTTCCGGCGTATACGGCAGTGATGAGGAACCATCCTGAGCAACGTCAGCGCCGTTTTTGATAGTCGCTTTTTGCTGGGTGTAACCGCCAATCACTTGCCAGGCCGGAGTGATATTCCCGGCAACGGAAATCTCATAGCCTTCGACGCGTTTCTTACCGTATTGTGAGTAAGTCCCGTCATCATTTTGCTCAACTTCATTTTCGATATCAGTACGGAACAGCGCGGCAGTGAGTAGCAGGCGTTTATCCAGCACCTGCCATTTGGTGCCAATCTCACTGGTTTTGGCTTTTTGCGGTTTAAAGTCGGTACGGCTGGCACTGTTACCGCTGCCAGATTGCGCAAGGGCGAAATTACTGCCACCTGGTGGTTGTTGGGAAACGGCATAGTTCACGTAGACATTGCCATTGTCTGTCAGGTGGTACAGCGCCCCGGCTTTCCAGTTCACCAGATTGCCAGATTTAGCGGTGTCGACAGTGGTGACCGGAGAACCTTTCGCCACGCCAGTAGGGCAGGTAACTGCGCCGCGTCCACTGCCGCCGCAGGCGGTAGCACTGTCGTATTCAGTATGATAATTGTCCAGCCGAATTCCGCCGTTCAGCTCAAAATCACGGGTGATTTGCAGCGTATCGAAGGCATAAATTGCAAAGGTATCCGTCTGACCATTGGCATTTGCGCCGTTGCGCGTCAGGCCACCGGGATGAATGCTGCTGTCAGGATGATAAATATTCACCGCCGGTAACGTCACCGGATTAACGCCGTAGTTGGTTTGCGTTTCGCGGGTAAATTCCACGCCGGTACTGATATCATGACCGATAGAGCCGGTATAGAACGTCGAGGTCAGGTTGGTCTGGTTGGTGAGAATTTTATTACTCACATCTTTGGTATTCGCAGTGCGTGACCACGTCCAGCTATTCACATCGCTGGTGGGCTGGGTAATATTCGACGCCCCGCCCATAATTGCCGTCATCAGGTAATCCTGCTTCACGCGCGACCAACGCGTAGTATTGCGAATAGTTGTGTTATCGCTGATGTCGTGCTCAAAACGCATGGTGGCAGTATCGGTGGTCGAATCGTCGTAATCGGAATCCGTACCATAAAAGTTATGCGTATCAACTTTTCCGGAATGATTCAGCGCCGCCGTACCCGCAGAAGGTGCGGAATAGCCCGGTAAACCAATGGTCGGAATGCCGCCGTCTGGCGTATTGTGCTGGGTAACGTGTAAATAGTTGAGATACAAACGATTCGACGTACCGAGACCAAATGTCACGGAAGGGGCGACGCCGTAACGCTCGTTTTTGACTTTATCGCGCCCGGCATCGTGCGTTTTTTCGCCCATCATATTCAGACGTACAGCTGTGGTATCGCCAATGACCTGATTAACATCCAGCGTGCCGCGACGGAACCAGGCGCTACCAATACTGGCGGAGGCGTCAATACCTGAATCATTGCGCGGTTGTTTGCTGATCATATTGATCGAACCCGTCGGCGCACTACGCCCGTAGTCGGTGCCGGATGGGCCTTTAATCACTTCGACCTGTTCGGTATTGAAGGTGTCGCGCGAGACGCTGCCAATATCGCGAATGCCATCAATATAAATGCTGTTAGAGGTATCGGCGCCGCGCATATAAATGGCGTCACCAGTGGTGGAGTTACCGTTCTCACCAGCAAAAAACGCACCCACGCCGGGGACGTTTTTAAGCGCGTCGGTAAGGTTGGTTGCGCCCTGATCTTTAATCACTTGTTCCGAAATCACCGTCATCGTGCGGGTTGTATCCGCTACCGGACGCGAGAATTTCGGGTCGGCAGATTGTTGTGGTGCATAAAGCGAAGGCGTTGATGCTTCGACAACCAGCGTGTCATCCGCGTTAGTTTGCCCTTCGGTGGCCAGTGCCTGTGCCACAGGCGTGATACCGATACAAAGACCGGCAAAGAACGTGAGCGAATGAAATTGTCTGGCTGGGAAATTGCGATTGTTTTCCATTTTGCAGGTGACTTTTTCTTATATGTTAAAATTTTCACTGTCACGAGAAAGCATCTCTGCGGATGCGATGCCACTGTTAATCCCGTAAAAGCGATCGTGCAAGTGATAATAATTTTGATAAGCATTATCACTTGGCGCGATTTTCTATCACCCATTGCGCGAAAAAGAAATACATTTATTTACATTATGTTCATATTTGATGTTTTTTGGTTACAAAATGGGCGAAAACTGCATCCAGAGGCGAATGCAGTTACGTTGGTGGGGTTATTTGTAGATGGTTGCAGTACCGAACATCTGGTCATTTCCGCCTGCGGAATTAATGACATAACCTTTCGCGCCTTGTTCGCGCGCTTTTTCTGCCAGTTTATCCTCCAGATCGCTTAGGTTAGATGCGCCGGTCGCCGAAACGGTTCCGGCTGGTCGTAGTTGACCGCTGTCCTGGCTACTCAGTGGCTGCGCGGCATAAGCCGTGAAGGTGATTCCGCTCAGGACGGTGGCAATCAGTAGTGCGAGGCACTTTTTCATAATGACATCCTCATAAATACAACGAGTAGTGCCTGATAAGTGTAGGTCTCCTGTGTGATGAAAATGACGCAAAAAATTGACAGACATGCGCTTATTTTTTGAACAATATATTTTTACAAAACAAGACAAATCAATGACATGCAGCGTGCTGATTTTTATGATGAATTGATGAAAAATGCAGTCGGGTTAAGGTTTTGAAGCATGTTAAACGCAGCCAGATATTTACCCTGCTGCGTTATGCGGGTATCTTACGCCGCTGCTTAAAGGAGAATGCTATGTCCGCCCAGAAACCGGGGTTACACCCGCGCAATCGTCATCACAGTCGCTACGATCTCGTCACGCTTTGTCAGGTGAATCCTGAACTGGCTCAATTCCTTACGCTTACCCCTGCCGGTGAGCAAAGCGTTGACTTCGCCAATCCGCTGGCAGTGAAGGCGCTCAACAAGGCGCTGTTGGCACATTTTTATGCTGTGGCGAGCTGGGATATCCCTGACGGTTTTCTCTGCCCACCGGTGCCGGGTCGGGCAGATTATATTCATCATCTTGCTGATTTACTGGCTGAGGCAAGCGGAACAATTCCAGCCAATGCCAGCATTCTGGATATCGGTGTTGGTGCAAATTGTATTTATCCGCTGATTGGTGTGCATGAATATGGCTGGCGTTTTACTGGTACAGAAACTAACAGCCAGGCATTAAGCAGCGCGCAGGCGATCATCAGCGCCAATCCGGGTCTTAACCGCGCTATCCGCCTGCGTCGGCAAAAGGATACCGGCGCCATTTTTAACGGCATCATCCACAAAAACGAGCAATACGACGCAACCTTGTGCAACCCACCGTTCCATGACTCCGCAGCAGCAGCGCGTGCTGGCAGCGAGCGCAAACGGCGTAACCTGGGGCTGGACAGAGATAACGCGCTGAACTTTGGCGGTCAGCAACAGGAGTTGTGGTGTGAAGGCGGCGAAGTGGCCTTTATCAAAAAGATGATTGAAGAGAGTAAAGGCTTCGCGAAGCAGGTGATGTGGTTTACCTCGCTGGTATCTCGTGGCGAAAACTTACCGCCGTTGTATCGTGCTCTGACGGATGTTGGCGCGGTGAAAGTGGCCAAAAAAGAGATGGCCCAGGGGCAAAAACAGAGTCGCTTTATTGCCTGGACCTTTATGAACGACGAACAGCGCCGTCGTTTTGTCAATCGCCAGCGTTAAAGCGTAGGCTCCCCCGATGGCAGTGGTGCTACCGGGGGCGTTCCCGGCAGCACCTGATAAGTTTGCACCGGCGCACGAACACCAGCCTGGTCGAAATGTTTTTTCACCTGGCTGTCGAGGGCAAATCTCACCGTCCACTGTTTGAGCGGCAGCGTGGTAAACGAAACACGCAGCGTAAACGCGGTATTGCTTAAGCCGACAATACCGGCAAAGTTCGGTTCACCAATAATCAGCCCGCGAATTTCTTCATTTTCCATCACCGCCGCTACGGCATCCTTCAGCGCCTGATTGGCTTTATCGGCATCCTCATGCCGATCGACATCATAGTTTGCTACCACCGAACCAATGCCACGGACGAAGTTAGCAAAGGTGGTTATCGAAGACCACGGAATGATGTGATACGCACCGGTATCCTGACGCACGCCCACGGAGCGAATCGACATCCGTTCCACCGTGCCGGTCAACGGCCCGATGGTAACCAAATCTCCAGTGTTCATACCGTTTTCAAACTGAATGAACACGCCGGTAATAATATCTTTCACCAGCGTTTGCGAACCAAACGAGATAGCCAGACCTAATGCCCCGGCACCTGCCAGCAGCGGCGCGATATTGACGCCGATTTCCGACAACACAATCATGATGGTGATGGTACTGATAATCACCGCCAGCGCGTTGCGAAACAGTGTCAGCAGGGTACGCGTGCGGGCGCTAGGCAGCGGGCGACCGTGAATATCCGAAGCCAGCCGGTTTTCGATCAAACTGGCGAGCACCGTCCAGCCAACCGCCGAGAAGAAAAGGATGAGTGCGATACGGATCAGGATATCCACGGTTTTCTGTCCCGCGCCGTTTTGCAGCCAGTTCCAGAAATCGAACAGCCCCCAGGCGCTGAGCAGCAACATTACCGCCACGCACACCGTCAGAATACGTGCCGTTTTCAGTGCTGCTGATAGCCAGCCGTTCAGCCGTTTT
This sequence comes from Escherichia sp. MOD1-EC5495, assembly GCF_002965965.1. Taxonomy (NCBI): domain Bacteria; kingdom Pseudomonadati; phylum Pseudomonadota; class Gammaproteobacteria; order Enterobacterales; family Enterobacteriaceae; genus Escherichia; species Escherichia sp. MOD1-EC5495. The sequence goes on along the minus strand of NZ_PTRI01000008.1, from coordinate 121,751 downwards.
TGCAGCTCCGGATAGTTACGCTGAGTATGTGGCGAGAGAGTGATGGTCTTCGCCAGCCAGCGGGAAAACATACCGGAAACAAACGCCGCGATACCAATAATCGCCAGACTGCGCACCGTTGCGCCCATCATAAATTTCAGGCTGTTTCCCGGATCAAACAACGAAAAGAAAAACAGCACAATAAAATAGGCGCTTGCCAGCCAGTGCCACACCAGCGCAAAGGCGCGGATAAACAGGCTGAAGAATGCCAGCGAGTGCTCCGCGAAGTTGAGCAAATGCTGGGTAATCTCTTTTTTATTACGAAAGATCAGATACAGCGCCCAGACGGTCATGCACAGCATGATTATCACGTTTGCCAGCGCCCCGATTTGCACATTCACCTGATTAGAGATAATCGGCACTGCCACAATCAGTCCATAACCAATCAGACTGCTTAACCAGCTAAGACGGCGGCACCAGTAGCGGGCGCTTTCATCCTGAATATTGAACGGGCGCAGCTCTGCCACGTTCGGGCAGAAAATCAGGCGTAAAACAGCTTTGAAAAATTCAATCAGAGCGAAAGCATTGAGAAACAGGCTTTGTTGAAAAGCGATGGTTTTGCTACCGGCGTTGAGGTTGTCGCTTAGTACCTGGCCGACAAATAACGTCAGAGCCAGCAACAGCAAATCGATAATAAACGCCCCGATGATCATCGCCGGAAGCTGTAACCAGTTGCTGCGCTCACGGTTTTTTTGCCGCGCCCACTGACCCATTTTGCGATACAGCGGCAGCGCGCACAGGCGAATCAGCCAGTAAAAACCAAACACCAGCACCGCGAGCATTGAAAAATGGGTCAGCGCGTTGTTGAAGGTTTGCGGGTTAAAGGGTTTATGCGGGGAGCCAGTGATATTGCGGTAAAGTTGCCCGAAGCGGGCGGAAAGGGCTTCACCATAATGGCGGCTGATTTCAGTCACCTTTTGCAGCACGGTTTGCTCTTCAACCAGCGTCGGCGGCACGATTTTCGGTACGGGGTCTGCGGGGGGCGTGGCGGCAACGGTGCGTAGCTGGTCGATCAACTCTTTGCGCGAGGTGTCATTATCCAGCACGTCCGCCAGTGCGCCATAGGCCGCTTTTTTTTGTTCGATATCCGGTTCCTGAGCCGGTTCAGAGCCTGAATCTGTTGTTGCTGTGGTGGTAACGCCGGGTATGGACACCGCGTGGGCAGGTGCGCCCAGCAGGCAGATGAGGATGAACAGAATCCACCGCATGACTCCTCCAGTGAGAAAACAGAGCAAAAAGATAAGTATAGATGCTGGGGGAGGGGCGATTTGAAATGAGAGGAATCTGGTGTGCCTCCCTTTCAGGGGAAAGGGAGGCTGAGAAGTTAAGAGACGTGCTGTAAAAATTCCTGCAAACGCTGGCTCGGCGGGTTCTTGATCAACACCTGAGGATCGCCATCTTCCGCAATCCGGCCTTTATCAATAAAGATCAGACGTGAAGCCACTTTCTCAGCAAAACCGATTTCGTGGGTCACAATCACCATCGTCATGCCTTCTTCTGCCAGATCCTGCATAACCTTCAGCACTTCATGGCGCAGTTCCGGGTCAAGAGCGGAAGTCGGTTCATCGAACAGCATCATTTTCGGTTTTACCGCCAGCGCACGGGCAATCGCCACACGCTGTTGCTGACCACCAGAAAGTTCGGAAGGGTAGTGATGTGCGCGTTCTGCCAGACCGACCTTCGCCAGCAGCTCACGTGCCAGTTTTTCCGCCTCTTCTTTGTTTGCTCCACGCACGCGTAGCGGACCAAACATCACGTTTTCCAGCGCCGTCAGGTGCGGGAAGAGGTAAAATTGCTGGAACACCATGCCCGCTTCCTGGCGAATCAGACGCTCGTCAACTTTCGGATCGTTAACCTTCAGACCATCGACAATCAGATCGCCAGAGGTAATTTCTTCCAGTTTGTTGATGCAGCGCAGCAGGGTTGATTTACCGGAACCTGACGGCCCGATAATCACCACCACTTCGCCCTGGGCAATGTTCAAATCGATATTGTGCAGCACCTGGGTAGGGCCAAAATGCTTGGAGACGTTTTTAAATTCAATCACAGGATTTTCATCCTTCTTTCCAGACGACGCAGAATAAAGCTCAGCACCAGGGTAATAATCAGATAGAACACCGCCACGGCGCTCCAGATCTCAAGGGCGCGGAAGTTACCGGCAATAATTTCTTGCCCCTGACGGGTCAGTTCCGCCACGCCGATAACAATAAACAGCGAGGTGTCTTTAATGCTGATGATCCACTGGTTGCCCAGCGGCGGCAGCATACGGCGCAGTGCCAGAGGTAAAATGACGTAGCGAATGGTTTCCCAACGTGAAAGACCAAGTGCCAGCCCGGCTTCACGGAAACCTTTGTGGATTGACAGCACTGCACCACGCGTGATTTCCGCAATGTATGCGCCGGAGTTGATCATGATGGTGACCACCGCCGCAGTAAACGGGTCGATGCGTAAGTCGTTAAACGCCATCGGCAGGGCGAAGTAGATAAACATCACCTGGACGACGATAGGTGTGCCGCGAATCACTTCAATAAAGACTAACGCGACGTGGTTGGCTATCCAACCGCCAAAGGTGCGTGCAAAACCTGCCGCCAGTCCGATCACCAGGCCGCCAGCCAGACCGAGGATCGAAATCCACAGGGTCATTTTGGCGCCTTCAATCAGAAGCGGAATGGCAGGCCAGATGGCACTCCAGTCAAACTGCATATGTTGTTCCTGTTACCGTGGTGTAAATAATCAAATTCAGGGTAATTAATGGCGTTGGAGCAGGCCTGTGCCCTCACCCTAATCCTCTCCCCAGAGGGGAGAGGGGACTGTCCGTGCGCTTTACAGGCGTGGTGTTATTATTTCGGTTCTGTACCGAACCATTTTTTGTAGATTTCGTTGTAAGTTCCGTTTTCGCGCAGGGTTTTCAACGCGCCGTTGACTTTATCACGCAGCTCGTCGCTACCTTTCGGGAAAGCAATACCGTATTGCTGTGCTTCCAGAGAGTCACCCACCGCTTTGAACTGGCCGTTACCGGCGGTTTTGATGAAGTAAAGAATGTTTGGTGTATCGTGCAGGACGGCGTCTGCGCGGTTAGTACCCAGTTCCATATAGGCGTTATCGATGTTCGGGAACTGTCGCAGATCTTTGGTTTTGATGTTCGTCTTCGCGTAATCAACGGAGCCAGTGCCGCTCTTCACAGCAACCACTTTACCGTCGAGATCTTTCACGCTTTTCACATCGTTGTTGTTCGCTTTCACCATCACTAACAGACCGCTTTTGTAGTAGCCGTCAGAGAAATCGATCGCTTTTTTACGCTCGTCGGTGATAGTGATGCCCGCCAGCGCCAGATCGACGTTTTTGGTTTGCAGCGCCGGAATGATACCGCTGAAATCCATCGGTTTCAGTTCGTAATCCAGCTTCAGTTCTTTGGCGATTGCCGCCCACAGATCGACATCAAAGCCCACGTATTTGTCGCCCTGTTTAAATTCAAACGGAACGAAAGCGGTATCTGTCGCGACAACTAATTTTTTATCTGCGGCATGGGAAGAAACCGCAAAAGCCAGGGTCAGTGCTGCCAGTGAAACTTTTAATACAGACTTCATAGCATTTCCTTTTTTCTATCCACGGGACGATCCCCTGCGTAACATTTACCTATATGAAAAAATCGTGCCAGTTTTGCAACTCGTTGATTTTTCGAGAGGCGATGAAAACGGATTGCACGATTTATGAGGCAACACCGTTAGATTGCACCATTATGGGGCGCCAAAGTGGTGCGCTAAAATAGTGCAGTCAACACAGTGATTATTTAGCGTAAATCCTGATGAAAAAACAATCTTTATGTAACGATTGTGTGATGATGTTGATACAGAAAGTTTACTTTGTCAGGCTGGAAGGGCAGTTGGATGCACTAAAAAAGTGCGTAGAGACTGGGCATTAAAAAAAACGGCTCCCTTTCAGGAAGCCGCTTTTATTGCCTGCTAACGTTTTGAACCATCAGCGGCGGTGTTATTCGATGTTAGATTCGATAAACCACAGGAATTTATCCAGGTCGCGGGAGGCGGCGGTCAGGATATCTGCAGTATCATCATCTTTTGCTTCACCGATGGCTTTACGTACATCATTGGCGACAATTGCATAACGATCCGCCAGCTCTTTCAGGTGATCCTGAACGTTGTGGATGTCCAGCGGGTAGCTTTTCAGCGGTGTTTTGCTATTGATAACTTGAGTGGTGCCAAGGGCAACGCCGCCCAGTTGTACCGCGCGTTCAGCCATGGTATCCAGATGATCGATCAGAGCGGTACGGAAGCCATCCAGCATTTCATGTACGGCAATGAAGTTAGCGCCGCGCATATTCCAGTGTGCCTGTTTGGTAATCAACGAAAGATCAATAAACTGGATAACCTGACGATTCAGCAACTCTACTGTCGCTTTTTTCTCGCTGTCAGAGACATCGTTGCGGGTATAAAGCAGATTGGTCGCTTTTGATTTAACTAATTTAGCGGTACTCATAATTTCATATCCTCTTGATGTTATGTCCCAGTAATTAACGAGACTAAGTATAGCACCGGCTATGTGTTCCGCTATTCTGGCTGTTCCTATCACACTAATAGTGGTAACAAGCGTGAAAGATAAAACCGACGAAAATACAGTGGCTTATATATTCAAATAAGAACGATTCTTATTTATTTGTTCACCAGGAATTTTCGGAATAAATATGCTTTTGTGTAGTCAGATATATAAGGATGTGGCAGGTGAAAATTAGCGAAATATTCTGCATGGTTATGCATAACCATGCAGAATTGTAAATTTAATTAATATCTATTTCTTCTATTTTGCTCTCTTTGCGTGCTGTCAGCGTGGAGCCCATTGAAGCCGCGATGATAGCGCCGAGCGCCAGAATCTGTATTGGCGTCAGCATCTCACCGAGGAAAATCATCCCGGAAATGGCAGCCAGTGCCGGTTCCATGCTCATCAGCGTACCAAATGTCCGCGTCGGCAAACGGGTGAGGGCAATCATCTCCAGCGAGTAGGGCAGAGCGGTCGAGAGAATTGCGACAGCTAAACCTAATGGAACAACCGACCAATGCCAGAGAGCCTCTCCAGCCTGTAACGCGCCGATTGGCACGAAAATTAATGCCGCAATCAGCGAACCGATCGCCACCGTCGCAGGGCCGTGTTCAGCACCGGCACGTTGCCCACTTAATATGTAGATAGCCCAACAAGCACCGGCACCGAGCGCCAGCGCACAGCCGGTTAAATCGACATGGGAAACATCTTGCCCCAGCGGCAGCAGGAACCACAGACCGAGCACTGCCAGCAAAACCCAAACGAAATCTACCGGGCGACGAGAGGAGAACAGTGCCACCGCCAGTGGCCCGGTGAACTCCAGCGCAACTGCAATTCCCAGAGGTACAGTCTGAATAGAGAGATAAAAGAGATAGTTCATCCCACCCAGAGATACACCGTAAAACAACAGCGGTAACCGTTGTTCTCTGGCAAAACGCAGCCGCCACGGTTTAAAGAAAGCGACAAGAATCAATGTTCCCAGCGCAAGGCGCAGTGCAGTCACTCCAGGCGCGCCAACCAGTGGAAAAAGTGATTTTGCTAATGAAGCCCCACCCTGAATAGACGCCATGGCAACGAGCAATATGACTATTGGTAACCAGACCGGCATTTTACGTAATGACCCTGGCATCCTTTCTCCCATAAAGTTGTATAGCAAGGTAAAACGTGGAGTGTACTGGATGTACCAGTGGCTGGTTGAGCATTTGTTGAAAATTTTTTCCCCGTTTTGGCTAAAATGCGCCAGGATTGATGGATTCATCAGTTTGCTGATTAAGAATAATCTGGATGAGAGAGTGTGAATATATGCGTAATACTTACGCTGTTCACAGAAAAAGTGATTTAAATTTAGATGGATAGCGGTGAATGGAAACGTTCTGTTACACGAAATGGCCCGTTAGACATCACAAATCGCGAAGAGTTTCCCATTAATTTTTGATATATTTAAAACTTAGGACTTATTTGAATCACATTTGAGGTGGTTATGAAAAAAATTGCATGTCTTTCAGCACTGGCCGCAGTTCTGGCTTTCACCGCAGGTACTTCCGTAGCTGCTACTTCTACCGTAACTGGTGGTTATGCACAGAGCGACGCTCAGGGCAAAATGAACAAAATGGGCGGTTTCAACCTGAAATACCGCTATGAAGAAGACAACAGCCCGCTGGGTGTGATCGGTTCTTTCACTTACACCGAGAAAAGCCGCACTGCAAGCTCTGGTGACTACAACAAAACCCAGTACTACGGCATCACTGCTGGTCCGGCTTACCGCATTAACGACTGGGCAAGCATCTACGGTGTAGTGGGTGTGGGCTATGGTAAATTCCAGACCACTGAATACCCGATCTACAAACATGACACCAGCGACTACGGCTTCTCCTACGGCGCGGGTCTGCAGTTCAACCCAATCGAAAACGTTGCTCTGGACTTCTCTTACGAGCAGAGCCGTATTCGTAACGTTGACGTAGGCACCTGGATTGCCGGTGTTGGTTACCGCTTCTAATCACTTCGGTGATATAAAAAATCCGCCTCTCGGGGCGGATTTTTTTATCTTAAGATTTGGGATCGAATATATCGGTTCCGAGATGGTTGTAATCCACCTTCTGTAACTGGAAGTTAGTGATGTATATCGGCCCGGCTTTCTTCTCAGAGATAAACGGGTAATTGATGTTGATCTCCTTCGCTTTAATCCCTGTCCATTGAGAGAAAAAACCTAAGAAGTCATTGGCTGAACGGCGGGCTTTAATTATCCGGTGCGCTTTATCGTCGCTGGAAATGACCATAAAAGGCACCTGGAAATTTTGCTGATATTTATCGTCATGAGCCAGATATTGCACTTCTTTACCGCGTTCTTTAAAGGCCAGACCGTGGTCAGAAAAGTAAACCAGCGAGAAACTGCTACCGCTGTTGCGTAACTGGTCATAGAGTTTGCGCAGTAAATCGTCCGTTTGCGTCATGGTGTAGAGATAGCACGACGTCTCTTTCGATTGCACAAAGGTTTCGTATTTGCCTTGTGTCCGGTCGCAGGCCTGCGGATGTGAGCCCATCAGATGTAAAACAATCAGTTGCGGTTGCGAGTGTTCTTGCGCCAGCACCTGAGCGGTCATGTCCAGTAACGCTTCGTCTTTGGTGTTCTTATCTGCTTCAAAATTACCTTCTTTCAGGAAGTGCACTTCATCTGCACGTTTAGCAATGCTGGCGATGGCGGTATCGTACTCACCAATTTGTCCCTGATTGGAAAACCACCAGGTCTGAAAACCTGCGCGGTTGGCAAGGGTGACAAAGTTATCCTGAAATTGTGGCTTGCCATCGACGACGCGGTTAAGCGTTAAGCCAAGCGATTTTTGCGTGGAGCCGCTGGCGGCAATGTAGTCAGCGAAGATCAGACCGTTAACGCTGCTGGCAAACGGGGTGTTGTTCCAGTGACCGCCAAAGGCACCGAGAGCGTCGCGACGTGCGCTTTCACCGATCACCACCACGTAGGTCTGATATTTCGGTTTAACTGCAGTAACCGTCCAGGTATCTTTCATCCCGGAAAGTTTTGCCATCCGCTCTTGCTCTTCAATCACCTCGTTATTGTTGACGATGACATCCTTAGCGAAACGAAATACCGGATAGCCAGTATCCTTCAATTTAAATACGCCGCCCCAGGCCAGGTTTTGCACGGGGGCAACAAAAAAAGTCGCCACGCTGAATACCAGACACAGGCTGTCGAATTTACTCCAGCGCGTTTTTTTACTCTCTTTTTTTCGCCGGACAGCTATCACGCCGAGCGCAAAAATAAATAAGCCGACCAGATAGCTGTACCACGGAAAAATCGTCAGGATTTCAGTCGACTCTTCCATATTGGTGGAGTGCAGGGCCAGCAAGGTATTGAAGTTAGGCGCGCCGTAGGCCTGAGCAAAAGGGAAATAACAGGCTGCCACTAACGAACTGACGCCAACCAGGACTTTTTGCACGCGAGGCAATGTCCGCCATAGCAAAAGCAAAATAGCCGTAAACGCGGCGGTGTAGAGAAAACTGAAGGGATAGCCTAAGCCGAGATTAATTAATAGCGACTGTAAAAAGTAGAACGCAGTCCACGGGCTAAATACCCGGCTACGGGTAACAAGCGATTCTTTGAGGGTTAAATTCATATGCCACTATCGTAACAAACGCCATGTGCTTACCCTGGCGTCAAGGGTCAATACCTGCAAGAGTGCGTGAAGAGGGGAAAGGGGTCCGCATCCGCGAGCCGCAATATACGCAGGGCTGCAAGAAGATAGAGCGAGCCGCCGTTCAGGTCAACTACTGACGAACAAATCTTTTGCGAAGGGGATTGCAAATCCGACAAAAAGTGGGGTTTTTCAGACCAAAACGCGTCGTGCCTGCATAAAAGCAGGAGTGAAGCGGCGTACCGCGACGCCGCTATTTATCGGAAGGTTTATCTTGCTGCGGTTTATTGTTGACCATATCGCACAACATAGAGAGCAGCATTAACCGTACTTTAAAGGGAGAATGACTAAACACGCGCATACACCTCTTGAACTCATTCATAAGACCTCCTGACTTGCTAATCCCGTCGATCCATGAGGGATGATTGCATTACATACAGATATAGCACAGGCTATATTATATAGCTATTGCTAAAACGTTAATTTTTTGTGCCTTCGCAACTCTGGTTTACAATGTGCGCACGAAATGAGAACGCTATATATGTGTCACCATAATGAGGAAGCACAATGAGTCGTCGCGCAGGTACGCCAACAGCAAAAAAAGTGACGCAGTTAGTGAACGTGGAAGAACACGTTGAAGGGTTTCGCCAGGTCAGAGAAGCGCATCGCCGTGAACTTATTGACGATTATGTTGAGCTGATATCTGACCTGATAAGAGAAGTGGGGGAAGCCCGTCAGGTGGACATGGCTGCTCGTCTGGGCGTTTCGCAACCGACGGTGGCTAAAATGCTTAAGCGGCTGGCAACCATGGGACTGATTGAAATGATCCCGTGGCGTGGCGTGTTTTTAACGGTGGAAGGGGAGAAGCTGGCGCAGGAAAGCCGCGAGCGCCATCAGATAGTCGAAAATTTCTTGCTGGTGTTGGGCGTCAGCCCGGAAATTGCCCGTCGTGACGCGGAGGGTATGGAACACCATGTGAGTGAAGAGACGCTGGACGCCTTTCGTTTGTTTACCCAGAAACACGGTGCCAAATGAGCCTGCCTTTTTTACGCACGCTGCAAGGCGATCGCTTTTTTCAGTTATTAATTCTCGTTGGTATCGGATTAAGTTTTTTTGTTCCCTTTGCGCCGAAATCCTGGCCTGCTGCTATCGACTGGCACACCATCATTACTTTAAGTGGCCTGATGCTGCTGACCAAAGGTGTTGAATTAAGCGGTTATTTTGATGTGCTGGGGCGCAAAATGGTGCGCCGTTTTGCTACTGAGCGTCGGCTGGCGATGTTTATGGTACTGGCGGCGGCGCTGCTTTCTACCTTTCTGACCAACGATGTCGCGCTGTTTATTGTTGTCCCGCTGACCATCACGCTGAAAAGACTGTGTGAGATCCCGGTTAATCGGCTGATTATTTTTGAGGCGCTGGCAGTGAATGCCGGATCGCTGCTGACGCCGATTGGTAATCCGCAAAATATCCTTATCTGGGGACGTTCGGGTCTTTCGTTTGCCGGTTTTATTGCACAGATGGCACCGCTGGCTGGTGCGATGATGCTGACATTGCTGCTGCTGTGCTGGTGTTGTTTTCCTGGAAAGGCGCTGCAATATCATACGGGGACGCAAACGCCGGAGTGGAAACCACGGCTGGTGTGGAGTTGTCTGGGGCTGTATATCGTCTTCCTTACGGCGCTGGAGTTGAAACAAGAGCTGTGGGGGCTGGTGATTGTGGCGGCGGGCTTTGCGCTGCTGGCACGTCGCGTGGTGCTCAGTGTGGACTGGACGTTGCTGCTGGTGTTTATGGCGATGTTTATTGACGTCCATTTACTGACCCAGCTTCCGGCGTTGCAAGGCGTGTTGAGTAACGTGAGTCATTTATCCGAACCCGGATTATGGTTAACGGCGATTGGTTTATCGCAGGTGATCAGTAACGTGCCGAGTACTATTTTGCTGCTGAACTATGTGCCGCCGTCGTTGCTGCTGGCATGGGCGGTTAACGTAGGTGGTTTTGGCTTGTTACCGGGATCGCTGGCAAATTTGATTGCGCTACGGATGGCGAACGATCGTCGTATCTGGTGGCGTTTCCATCTTTATTCGATACCAATGCTGTTGTGGGCGGCGCTGGTAGGATACGTTTTGTTAGTTATGCTCCCGGCAGTGTAAGAGCTGGCAAATAAAAAAGGCGGATTATGAGTCTGCCTCTGATTGTTGGTAATGTGCGCTTTGTTCATGCCGGATGCGGCGTAAACGCCTTATCCGGCCTACAAAATCTTGCGGATTCAATATATTGCAGGTTCCGCGTAGGCCTGATAAGCGTAGCGCATCAGGCAATTATGTATTGCCATCAGCAGTCTAAGGCGGATTATGAGTCCGCCTTGCGCTTTAAGTTTTAAAGATTAATTCAGACGAACCGGCATCCCGGAACGGTTTTGAATAGCCTGATCCAGAACAGCCTGGTCAACATCTGGCTGACCGGTCACTGTCTGCACGCTCTTGGTTAGCGTAATCGGCACAATTTCCTGACCTTCAAACTGGGCTTCGGTCGTAGACAGCGGATTATGGACTTCAATATAACGGCTGCCGTCCGGCTCGGTGGTCGCTTTTACCGGCTCATCAATAAACTGTACGCGAGTACCGACCGGCACTTTCTCGAACAGGAATTTGATGTCTTCGTTACGCAGACGCACACAACCGTGGCTTACGCGCAGGCCGATACCAAAGTTGGCGTTGGTGCCGTGGATAGCGTACAGGCGACCGATATACAGTGCATACAGTCCCATCGGGTTATCCGGGCCAGCCGGAACGACAGCCGGAAGCGGTTCGCCCGCAGCGCGGTATTCTGCATGCATTTTAGCGGTCGGCGTCCAGGTCGGGCCTGCTTTCTTACGCTCTACTTTGGTGGTCCAGTTGATAGGCGTGTCTTTACCTAACTGACCAATGCCGATCGGCAGTACGATAACGGTGTTAGTCCCTTTCGGATAGTAATACAGACGCATCTCTGCGCTGTTAATCACAATGCCTTCATGAACAGTGTCCGGCAGGATCAGTTGCTGCGGGATGTTCAGTACGGTGCCGCCTTTCGGCAGGAAGGTATCCACACCAGGGTTCGCTTCCATCATATTGGAAAGCCCCATCTGATACTCAGCCGCAAAGTACTCCAGCGGCTGAGTGTTACCTTCAGGGATAGTGATCACCTGATTCTGACCAACCAGGCGACTCCCGTCGGTTGGCAGAGGATAAGTTACCGCTGAAGCGGTACTGCAAAAGCCGACAACAGCGAAGGCCGCTGCGAATAACGTTTTCAATTTCATATTCATGTTAAGCGAGATTTCGTGCCTGGCAGGCCATTAGGTTGAGAATATTAGAGTATTGGAAGCGCATTATATGTTCATTCCAGCTAACAGTGAAATCAGATGTGTACGAAATCACATTTTTTGCCTTTGGGAAGAGTGTAGACCTTAAGCGGGGGACGGGATCTTCTTTCAGATTTATGGCATAATGCGCGGTTTGTCATATCTCTTTTCAGGATACGCCTGTGTTAGTTTCCAGTAACGTCACCATGCAGTTCGGCAGTAAGCCGTTGTTTGAAAACATTTCCGTCAAATTTGGCGGCGGCAACCGTTACGGCCTGATTGGCGCGAACGGTAGTGGTAAATCCACCTTTATGAAGATTCTCGGCGGCGACTTAGAGCCGACGCTGGGTAACGTTTCCCTCGATCCCAACGAGCGCATTGGTAAACTGCGCCAGGATCAATTTGCCTTTGAAGAGTTCACCGTGCTGGATACGGTGATCATGGGGCATAAAGAGTTGTGGGAAGTGAAGCAGGAGCGCGACCGCATCTATGCTTTGCCGGAAATGAGCGAAGAAGATGGCTATAAAGTTGCCGATCTGGAAGTGAAATACGGCGAAATGGACGGTTACTCTGCGGAAGCGCGCGCCGGTGAGTTATTGCTTGGCGTGGGAATTCCAGTGGAACAACACTACGGCCCGATGAGTGAAGTTGCTCCCGGCTGGAAGCTGCGTGTGCTGCTGGCGCAGGCGCTGTTTGCTGATCCGGACATTCTTCTGCTCGACGAACCAACCAACAACCTCGACATCGATACCATTCGCTGGCTGGAGCAGGTGCTGAACGAGCGTGACAGTACCATGATTATCATCTCGCACGACCGTCACTTCCTGAACATGGTTTGTACCCACATGGCGGATCTGGATTACGGCGAACTGCGCGTTTATCCGGGCAACTACGATGAGTACATGACGGCGGCGACTCAGGCACGCGAACGTCTGCTGGCTGATAACGCCAAGAAGAAAGCGCAGATTGCCGAGCTGCAATCTTTCGTTAGCCGCTTTAGCGCCAACGCCTCTAAATCTCGTCAGGCAACTTCGCGTGCGCGTCAGATTGATAAAATCAAACTGGAAGAGGTGAAAGCCTCCAGCCGTCAGAACCCGTTCATCCGTTTTGAGCAGGATAAGAAACTGTTCCGTAACGCGCTGGAAGTGGAAGGGCTGACCAAAGGGTTTGATAACGGTCCGCTGTTTAAAAATCTCAACCTGCTGCTGGAAGTTGGTGAAAAACTGGCGGTGCTCGGCACCAACGGCGTCGGTAAATCGACCTTGCTGAAAACGCTGGTGGGTGATCTGGAACCGGATAGTGGCACCGTAAAATGGTCAGAGAACGCGCGCATTGGTTACTACGCGCAGGATCACGAATATGAGTTCGATAATGACCTGACCGTGTTTGAATGGATGAGCCAGTGGAAGCAGGAAGGCGATGACGAGCAGGCGGTGCGCAGCATTCTCGGTCGCTTATTGTTCAGTCAGGATGACATCAAAAAGCCTGCCAAAGTGCTTTCCGGTGGTGAAAAAGGCCGTATGTTGTTTGGTAAGTTAATGATGCAGAAACCGAACATTCTGATCATGGACGAACCGACCAACCACCTGGATATGGAATCCATCGAGTCACTGAACATGGCGCTGGAACTGTATCAGGGCACGCTGATCTTTGTTTCACACGACCGTGAGTTCGTAAGCTCCCTGGCGACCCGCATTCTGGAAATCACGCCGGAACGCGTGATTGACTTTAGCGGTAATTACGAAGATTACCTGCGTAGTAAAGGAATCGAGTAAGTTATAGTCAGTAGCCCTGGTTATGTCAGGGCTACTGATGACAAATACAAGATTGCTATCAGGCCTACGTAGACCCTGCAATATATTGAATCTGAAGGGCTTTGTAGGCCGGATAAGGCGTTAACGCCGCATCCGGCATGAACAAAGGGCACTTTGTCAGCAATCTGAGCAACATCGAACCTACTTTCTTAACCTCACATCAATTCACTTCCACTAATCCATCACTTCTCAAACATCCATGCCCAGCGCGCGTTTACCGTGAACGTTCAGATCCTCCAGCGTAAAACGACCTTGCCAGTTTGTTTCATAATCTTCCCGTGGGAAATCCCCTGGCGAGATGCCTTTTTCCAGTGCCTCTTTGACCTTGTGCGCATAAGCCCGGTTCTTCTCGCACATCGGCGCGGCAGGAATATACATCACGTTCCCCCAGCCCTGTTGATTGTCTACCGGTGCGACACAGTGGATCACATCGCAGTGCCACCAGACAGAATCCCCCGCTGTTATTGCCGGAATTGACGTTAGTGCTTTCATCAATAAGGGGTGCCATTTTTCAGAAACAGGCAGAACTTTACCAGGCGCGACTCCGCACAGCTCGTCGTCCGGCACGTCATCCAACAGCGGGCGTAATAAAACATACGCCATCGCTTCCGGGATCGGCACCACATGCAACAACCCCTGGCCTGGTAACATATCGGAAAGTGCCGTCCAGCCCTGGAACGTGCGGAACACTGAACATTTGGTAGTGTTATCGACGGTGTATTCTTCTACATCGGTACGGTGTGCGGCATCCCACGGATCGTAATCATCAAAATTACCGTTGAAAACATGGGCAAAAACGCGCTGATAAGCGGGTAATAACCAGCGTTCCAGCGCGCCAGAATCAGTGTGTGCGCCCAGACCTTTGGACGTCGTGCCCGGTGGGCGACGGCGGATCCTGTCTGGATAGATTACGCTGACATCGGGATCAAACCATTGTTTGCCGTTGCTTTCAGACTTCCACAGGCGGTTAAGGAAAGATTGCACCGCAGCCATATTGTCGCTCTGCCGCGCCTGCATCTGTGCCTGTGACCAGTAAATGGGATAGATTTCGGGGCGAGACGCCTCCAGCGAGCCGAAAAAGCTGTCACCGGGACCTTTATAAACATCATCAAAGTGATTGGCATCAAGGTAGTTGAGCATTGCGCGATCCCACGCCAGCGCCTGCTCGCGGGGGAAATGGCCTTTTATTACCGCGCAGCCGCGACGTTTTATCTCATTGCGCGTGGCTTCACTCACTGTACCTGCTGCAATGTCGCTATAAGGAACTTCCGGCCAAACCGGCAGTCCTTGCGCTTTCAGTGCGTCTATTTCTGCTACACGCGCTTCGATTTTTGCAGAGAGTTTATCGAAGACCTGTTGTACATCGCCGATCTGTTGCCGCAGCTCCGTTTTCATCTCACGGATAGCCGTTTTCGCATCTGTTGGCAGCGTCTCATGGGTAAAAGTCATATCAACCTCACAACTTTCGTTCGAAAGTAAAAGTGATTGCGATTGATACTTTAAGTTAAAAATAAGTTAACGCAAGATGAAAATCTTGAGTTAGGGCACAAAGTGAGCAAAAAAGAGAGATGCCGGAGCGGTCACTCCGGCCGGGAGAAGATTACTTATTGAAAGGAGTGGTGCTATCCAGCACCGCCTGAATCACATTCAGCGCGCCTTCATGATTATTATCATCGGTAGCGTAACGGGCGATTTGTTTAATGTTTTCCGCAGCATTGCCCATTGCAAAGGAATAATGTGCCATTTTAAGCATCTCTGCGTCGTTACCGCTGTCGCCAATCGCTACCACATTTTGCGGCGACAGATCCCAGCGTTTTAACAACCGCGAAATACCATTTGCTTTATGCAGGCCGGGAATAATCAGGTCGATAAAACCCGCGCCACTGGTGACAGGTTTCATAATGCCATCGAGCGCAACGTGCAGTTTGTCGACAACCAGCGGGATTTGTTCATCCGGCAGGTTGAGCGAAAACTTGAAAAGCACGTCATCAATCTCTTGGTAATCCTTCACAGGTTTCAGTCGATGGTAGTGTTTTTCCATCAGTGCGACGAATGCTTCCGGCGCATTTTCACTGATGTATGCGCTTTGCAGACCACAGGCGACAAAATTGAGTTGTTTATCTTTCAGCAGTTCACCAATGACAATTCTGGATTCATGCCGGGTCAGTTCACCGTGGAACAACTGCTTGCCATGTTCGTAGACCAGTGCGCCATTTTCCGCGACAAAAGAGATTTCATCTTTTAGCTCAGGAAAGAAGGAAATAAGCTGGTAATACTGGTTACCACTGGCGACAACGAACTCAATATCGCGCTTTTTCAGTTCCTGATACTGCGCCATAAAACGTGACTGGTTGTACATTTTGGCGTCGTTAAGAAAAGTACCGTCCATATCGCAAACGATAACTTTTACAGTCATAAAAGTGCTCCCGGCAATGAATGCAAACGCCACAGTGTAATGACAATGTGATGCGGAGCACAAACTAATTTCGAATGAAAGCGAGAGTAAAATTGATTTCGTGAATGTTTTAGCCCGGCGGCGACGCCGGGCTGAGGGGATTACAGCATGTGTTCGGTGCGGGCGATGATATCGTCCTGTGCGTCAGGAGAGAGCGCGGTGAAGAAGGCGGAATAGCCCGCGACACGCACCACCAGATCGCGGTATTGATCGGGATGTTTTTTCGCTTCCAGCAATGTTTCTCGGGAAACAATGTTGTACTGAATATGCCAGCCTTTATGCACTTCGAAGAAGGTACGCAGCAGGATCATCAGTTTCTGCTTGTCAGATTCGTTCTCCAGCGTCGCCGGGTTCAGTTTCTGGTTGAGCAACACACCGCCGAGAATCGACGCCGTAGGCAGTTTACCCACCGAGCCAATGACCGCAGTAGGGCCGAGATGGTCAGTACCGGAGGCCGGGCTTGCGCCTTCTGCCAGCGGGGTATGCGCTTTACGTCCGTCCGGCGTTGCCATCGTCTGCGCGCCAAACGGTACGTTGGCGGAAATAGATGATGTACCTGCGTAATAGTTGCCGCCAACCGGACCACGACCGTAGCGCGGGTTGTGGTACTGCTTCAGTTCGTCGATATAGGTCTGATAGGCGCGAGCCAGCAGCGTATCGACGCTATCATCATCGTTGCCATACTTCGGCGCGCCGTTAATCAGACGCTGACGCAGTTGCTCGTGAGTCAGACCTTCGAAGTCTTCCGCCAGTGCGGCAGCCAGTTGTTGCTGACCAATCGCGCCCTGTTCAAATACCAGTTTTTTCACTGCCGCCAGGCTGTTGCCGAGGTTGGCAATACCAACCTGCAAGCCGGAAACCCAGTCATATTTCGCGCCGCCTTGCTTGATACTTTTCGCTCGCTCAATGCAGTCATCCACCAGCGCCGAGCAGAGAATATCGTGCACGTTCTCTTCCAGCATGGTGTCGACGACATATTCGATTTCGATTGATTTGCGGGTGTAGTAACGGATTTGCGTATCCCACGCGTCCATTACTTCATCGAAGTTGTTGAAGTTACCCGCTGACAACGCTTTTTCTTGTGGCAGGAACACTTTGCCACTAGTGGCATCACGACCGCCTTCCAGCGCCGCCAGCATCACGCGGGCGAAGTTGATAAAGCTCATGCCGGTGCAGCGATAGCCCCATTTACCGCCGACGGCGGTTTCGATACAACCAATCGCTGCGTAATCGTAAGCGTCCTGCGGTTCAATACCGAGTTTGATAAATTCCGGGATCACGATTTCGTCGTTGTTGAACGCGGGCATCCCGAAGCCGCAGCGGATCACCTGTACACAGGCATCGAGGAAATCGTTACTCATTCCTGCATGGTAGCGCACGCTGAGGTTAGGCTGAGTGGAGCGCAGACGACCGCAGGATTCAAGGATCGCGTAAGAGAGCGGATTCACTGCGTCCATCGGCTGACCATCAACCAGATTTTGCCCGCCAATGGTGACGTTCTGATACAGCGGACTTCCCGCAGAGGCTTTCGAGTGCGAGCCGGAGCGGATCTTGTTTACTTCCAGCAGTTTCAGCCAGCAGCTATGCAGCATCTCGATGGCATGTTCGCGATCCAGCGTCTGGTTGAGTTCAACGTCGCGGCGATAGTACGGATAGAGATACTGGTCCATACGACCAAACGAAACCGAGTGACCGTTAGATTCAATCTGCAAAATCAACTGGATGAAGTAGCACAGTTGCAGCGCCTGCCAGAAAGTTTGCGGCGGCTGGTGGGCGATAAGATCGCAGTTTTCTGCTATCGCCAGCAGTTCATCACGACGGCTTTCGCGAGTTTCGGTGGCTGCCATTTCACGCGCCAGAGCAGCGAAACGTTCAATATGTTCACTGACTGCCACCAGCACGATATCAATGGCTTTCAGGAACTGCTCGCCGTGCAGATCTTCCAGTACCGTCAGGTTGATACGCGAGCGACGCTCCGCCACTTTCTCGCGCAGACCATCAAGCCCTTTTTCCAGCAGCAGCGGGAAATTCACCGCCAGGTGCGCATCGCCGGAGGTCATATTGCCTTCTGCTTTAATGATACCGGTCGCCAGCAGGCCTTTTTGCTCATCGGTAAACATGCCGTAGCAGCGATCCTGTACCGTCTGACCGCGCCACCACGGGCACACTTCATGCAGAACGCGTTTGTTCTCTTCGCTCACCGCAAAACCAGCACCCGGACGATCCGCCAGATCATCAATCTCTTTTTCGATCCAGGAGACGGTATATTCCGGGAAGATCGGCGCGGCACGAACTTCGCTTGCCTGGTTGCCGATGATCAACTCATTGTGTTTGATCCAGATGGTGCGATTCGCCAGGTGATGTGCCAGTGCCAGTGCGCGACGTACCGGGATCGGCTTATCGAGATGTTGTTGATACATCTCGGTATAGTGCTGTGCGCGCTCGGTACAAACCGGCGGTTTCACAATATGCACCAGCGCATTTTTGTGCGCTTTAATGCGGTCGCTGAGCGTGTCCAGTTTCAGTGTTGTCATGGTTGTTATCCTCGTAAAGTCGCGGTTAACCCTTTCTGGCAGGCATACTGCTGGGCAAAGTCGAGCAGTTCTGGCGCATCAAGCGGTTTTTCCGGGGCGTCATAGGGCAGATTAAGTAAGTGATATTTGTTGATGCCCAGCGTGTGGTAGGGCAGGAAATGAATTTCGCCAACGTGCAGCTCGTCGGCGGCAAAATCGGTAATGGCTTTCACAGAGGTTTCATCGGCATTAAAGCCCTGAATCAGCGGCACGCGAATGATGATTTTTTTGCCCGCTGCGGCGAGTTTTTTCAGGTTATCCAGCACTCTGGCGGCGTTACCGTCGGTCCACTGTTTAAACGGCGCGTCGGCGACGTGTTTTAAATCGGCAAGAAACAGATCGATATAGGGCAGAGAAGGGGCGATATATTTCCACGGCACATGCAGGCAGGTTTCTACCGCAGTATGAATGCCGGCCTCGTGGCTGGCTTGCAGTAGCGCCATCGCCATTTCCGGCTGCATAAACGGTTCACCGCCAGAAAGCGTTAATCCGCCGCCGCTGCGATCGTAAAACGGTTTATCGCGCAGAACGGTCGCCATGATCTCCTCAACGCTTTTCACTTCGCCGCACACGGTTAACGCCTGTGTCGGGCAGCAGTCGGTTAACGCCGTCAGATGTTCAGGGGTTAACTTTTCCCGATGGATAAGCAGGCCATTCAGCGTGCGCTCAATCACTTCCGGGGCGGCTTTAGCACACAGCTCGCAGCCCTCCAGGCACAGACGCGCGTCATACAGCAGATCCTGCGTGCGGGCGCGGCTTTCTGGGTTCTGACACCAGCGGCAACCCAGCGAGCAACCTTTCAGAAAAACCACTGTGCGAATGCCGGGACCGTCGTGGGTCGAGTAGCGTTGAATATTGAAGATCATAGATGCCTCTCTGTTTCGTTCAAACATTAAATTACTTTCGAATGAAAGTTATGTTGATGTGCGTCAACTGTTCAGAGAGTTTTCTCGTGGTAGTCTGGTTTCAGACAAAAGTACATTTTGAGGATGGTTATGGAACTGTATCTGGATACTTCAGACGTTGCTGCAGTGAAGGCGCTGGCGCGCGTTTTTCCGCTGGCGGGTGTGACCACTAACCCAAGCATTATCGCTGCGGGTAAAAAAACGCTGGACGTTGTGCTTCCGGAACTTCATGAAGCGATGGGCGGTCAGGGGCGTTTGTTTGCGCAGGTAATGGCTACCACTGCTGAAGGCATGGTGAACGATGCACGCAAACTGCGTTCTATCATTGCGGATATCGTGGTGAAAGTACCGGTGACCGCCGAGGGGCTGGCAGCTATCAAAATGTTAAAAGCGGAAGGGATCCCGACGCTGGGCACGGCGGTGTATGGCGCAGCACAAGGGCTGTTGTCGGCGCTGGCGGGCGCGGAATATGTTGCGCCTTACGTCAACCGTATTGATGCTCAGGGGGGGAGCGGTATTCAAACCGTGACCGATTTGCATCAGTTACTGAAAATGCATGCGCCACAGGCGAAAGTGTTAGCCGCGAGTTTCAAAACCCCGCGTCAGGCGCTGGACTGCTTACTGGCAGGATGTGAATCAATCACCCTGCCGCTGGATGTGGCGCAGCAGATGATTAGCTATCCGGCGGTTGATGCTGCCGTGGCGAAGTTTGAGCAGGACTGGCAGGGCGCGTTTGGCAGAACGTCGATTTAACAGGATGTTCTGCATCCTCATAAATTGCTTATGACGTGGCGGAGTGCACCGATGCCTGCCGCGTCTTATCAGGCCTGGAGGCGACAATTACTGCCCGCAAACCTCACATCCCGCATTGCGCATCAGTTTCATTTCGCGGAACTGACAGGTCATCGCATCGTACATCACGATTTTTCCGCTGGCAGGTTTGCCATAACCTGCCAGCAGTTTGATCGCTTCCATTGCCTGCAACGAACCAATTACGCCAATCAACGGCGCCATCACACCTGCTTCCACGCAGGTTAGCGCGTTCTCGCCAAACAAACGGCTAAGGCAGCGGTAGCAAGGCTCGCCGTCCTGATAAGTAAAGACCGTGATTTGACCTTCCATACGAATTGCTGCTCCGGAAACCAGCGGCACCTTTGCGGCAAAACAGCCAGCGTTCAGTTGATTACGTACCGCTACGTTATCCGTACAGTCGAGCACCAGATCGTGTTTAGCAATCAAAGCAGCAAGCTCAGCGTCATCAAGCAACGCATTCACCGGCGTAATCGAGATATGGGGATTGATCCGTGCCAGGGCGTCATGAGCAGATTCAACCTTCGGTTGCCCGACCGTAGCGTCACTGTGTAGCGTCTGGCGTTGCAGATTCGAGAGCGAGACAGTGTCGAAGTCGAGCAGCGTCAGGTTACCTACACCGGCGCTTGCCAGATACTGCGAGGCTGCGCAGCCGAGTCCACCAAGGCCGACGACCAGCACGCGAGAATCTTTTAACGCTTCCTGACCGTCAAAATCAAAACCACGCAGGATGATTTGCCGGTTGTAGCGCAGCATCTCCTGATCGCTGAGTTCCGCCATTACAGGCCTCCGAATAACGCGTTAAATGGCTCGACTTCCACCCATTCGCCCACTTCCACATTGCCGCGATCGCGTTCCAGCACGATAAAACAGTTGCCGAGGCTAAAGGAGCTAAATATATGTGAGCCCTGATGCCCGGTAGTGGTGACTTCCAGTTCGCCGTTGGCATTGCGTTGCAGCACACCACGCTGGAAATCAAGACGACCAGGCGTTTTCTTGAGGCGAGAAGCCGTGCGTACGCGCTGACGCGCGGGCAGGCCGCTGGCGGTGTTGCCGCTTAATTTTGCCAGTAACGGTTGTACCAGTTGGTAGAAGGTTAGCGTTGCTGAAACTGGATTACCCGGCAGGCCGCAGAACCAGCTATTGCCGAGTTTACCGAACGCGAACGGTTTACCCGGTTTAATCGCCAGCTTCCAGAAGGCAATTTCACCCAGCTCTTCGAGAATGGTTTTGGTGTAATCTGCTTCACCAACCGAAACACCGCCAGAACTGATCACTACATCCGCCTGACTGTCGGCTTCAATAAATGCTGTGCGCAAGGCGTGGGGATCGTCGCGGATAATCCCTAAGTTGATCACCTCGCAACCCAGTTGTTCTAACATCAGGTGTACGGCGAGACGGTTGGTATCGTAGATTTGACCGTCGCCCAGTGGCTGACCTGGCAACTGGAGTTCATCACCGGTGGAAAACAGCGCCACACGCACTTTGCGAATCACCGGAACTTCGGCAATTCCCAGCGAAGCAATCACCGGCAGCTCTGCGGTAGTCAGGCGAGTACCCGCCGGGAAAACAACCGCACCCGCAGAGATATCTTCACCGCGACGACGAATATTTTGCCCGCTACGCACTTCAGCGGTAAAACGCACTCCTGCGTCTGTTTGTTCGGTCTGTTCCTGCATCACCACCGCTTCGCAGCCTTCCGGCACCGGAGCACCGGTCATAATGCGAATACAGGTGCCCGCAGGCCATTCACCATGATACGGCTGACCGGCAAACGATTTGCCAGCAACAGAAAGCGGTTGCCCGGAGGCGATATCGGCTAAGCGAACCGCGTAGCCGTCCATTGCCGAGTTATCAAATCCAGGGACATCGAGCGGCGAAACCACATCGCTCGCCAGAATACGACCAAAACACTGAACCAGTGGCAGCGTTTCCTGGGCAGTCAAAGGGGTAACGCGAGAAAGCATCTCATTAAGCGCGGTGTCGAGCGACATCAAACCGGTGGTAAATTCCATGAAAACACTCCTGCGGGGCAAAATCGAATCCGCCTATTATGTCAGAAAAACGCCACGGACTGTATGCCACCTCGGTCGTAGAGCGGGCTCCTGCCTTTACATGCCATATACATCTTTCTATATTCAAAAATTGAATGAATAATTCATAAAAATTCTGATATTTATAGCAAAGTGGCGAGCCACCCTTAATGGACGAATACTATGGGCAAAGCAGTCATTGCAATTCACGGCGGCGCAGGCGCAATTAGCCGCGCACAGATGAGTCTGCAACAGGAATTACGCTACATTGAGGCACTGTCAGCCATTGTCGAAACCGGACAGAAAATGCTCGAAGCGGGCGCAAGTGCGCTGGATGCAGTGACGGAAGCCGTGCGCTTGCTGGAAGAGTGTCCACTGTTTAACGCCGGAACTGGCGCTGTCTTTACGCGTGATGAAACCCATGAGCTCGACGCCTGCGTGATGGATGGCAACACCCTGAAAGCCGGTGCTGTGGCGGGCGTCAGTCATCTGCGTAATCCGGTTCTTGCCGCCCGTCTGGTGATGGAACAAAGCCCGCATGTGATGATGATAGGTGAGGGCGCAGAAAATTTTGCTTTTGCTCATGGCATGGAGCGCGTCTCGCCGGAGATTTTCTCCACGCCTTTGCGTTATGAACAATTGCTGGCAGCGCGTGAGGAAGGGGAAACGCTCCTTGACCATAGTGGCGCACCGCTGGATGAAAAACAGAAAATGGGCACTGTGGGAGCCGTGGCGTTGGATCTCCATGGCAATCTGGCGGCTGCCACGTCCACGGGGGGAATGACCAATAAATTACCTGGTCGGGTCGGCGACAGCCCGCTGGTTGGCGCCGGATGTTACGCCAATAACGCCAACGTGGCAGTTTCTTGTACCGGCACAGGCGAAGTTTTCATTCGCGCGCTGGCGGCGTATGACATTGCCGCGTTGATGGATTACGGCGGATTAAGCCTCGCACAAGCCTGCGAGCGGGTCGTTATGGAAAAACTCCCTGCGCTTGGCGGCAGTGGCGGTCTAATCGCTATCGATCACGAAGGTAACGTCGCGCTACCTTTTAACACCGAGGGAATGTATCGCGCCTGGGGCTACGCAGGCGATACGCCAACCACCGGTATCTATCGTGAAAAAGGGGACACCGTTGCCACACAGTGATGAGCTTGATGCCGGTGATGTGCTGGCGGTTGATAATCTCAATATTGCCTTTATGCAGGACCAGCAGAAAGTAGCTGCGGTTCGCGGTCTCTCTTTTAGCCTGCGACGTGGCGAGACGCTGGCGATTGTTGGAGAGTCCGGTTCCGGCAAGTCAGTTACAGCACTGGCGCTGATGCGTCTGCTTGAACAGGCGGGCGGCCTGGTGCAGTGCGACAAAATGGTATTGCGGCGCCGCAGTCGTGAGGTGATTGAGCTTAGTGAGCAGAGTTCCCGGCAAATGCAGCATATACGCGGTGCGGATATGGCGATGATTTTCCAGGAGCCAATGACGTCGCTAAATCCGGTATTTACCGTGGGCGAGCAGATTGCCGAGTCTATCCGTCTGCATCAGAACGCCAGTCGTGAAGACGCGATGGCGGAGGCGAAGCGGATGCTGGATCAGGTTCGCATCCCGGAAGCGCAAACCATTCTTTCGCGTTATCCGCATCAACTCTCCGGTGGGATGCGCCAGCGGGTGATGATTGCCATGGCGCTGTCATGTCGCCCGGCGGTGCTGATAGCCGATGAGCCGACGACCGCACTGGACGTCACCATTCAGGCGCAGATCCTGCAATTAATCAAAGTGTTGCAAAAAGAGATGTCGATGGGCGTCATCTTTATCACTCACGACATGGGCGTGGTGGCGGAGATTGCCGATCGGGTACTGGTGATGTATCAGGGCGAGGCGGTGGAAACGGGCAGCGTCGAACAGATTTTTCATGCGCCACAGCATCCTTATACCCGTGCGCTATTGGCTGCTGTTCCGCAACTTGGCGCGATGAGAGGGCAAGATTATCCCCGACGTTTCCCGTTGATATCGCTTGAACATCCGACTAAACAGGAACGCCCTGTCGAGCAGAAAACGGTAGTTGATGGCGAACCTGTTTTACAGGTGCGTAATCTGGTCACCCGTTTCCCTTTGCGTAGTGGGTTGTTGAATCGCGTAACGCAGGAAGTGCACGCCGTTGAAAAGGTTAGTTTTGATCTCTGGCCGGGTGAAACGTTGTCGCTGGTGGGGGAGTCTGGCAGTGGCAAATCCACCACCGGACGGGCGCTGTTGCGCCTGGTTGAAAGCCAGGGCGGCGAAATTATCTTCAACGGTCAGCGAATTGATACTCTGTCACCCGGCAAACTTCAGGCATTGCGCCGCGATATTCAGTTCATTTTTCAGGATCCTTACGCCTCACTGGATCCACGCCAGACGATCGGTGATTCGATTATCGAACCGCTGCGTGTTCATGGGTTATTGCAGGGTAAAGACGCTGCTGCACGCGTTGCGTGGCTACTGGAACGCGTTGGTCTGTTACCCGAACATGCGTGGCGCTACCCGCATGAGTTTTCCGGCGGTCAGCGTCAGCGTATCTGTATTGCCCGTGCGCTGGCGTTGAATCCCAAAGTCATTATTGCCGATGAAGCCGTGTCGGCGCTGGATGTTTCTATTCGCGGGCAGATTATCAACTTGTTGCTCGATCTCCAGCGTGATTTCGGTATTGCATATCTGTTTATCTCCCACGATATGGCGGTCGTGGAGCGGATCAGCCATCGTGTAGCGGTGATGTATCTCGGGCAAATTGTCGAAATAGGCCCCCGACGCGCGATCTTTGAAAATCCGCAGCACCCTTATACGCGTAAATTACTGGCGGCAGTTCCGGTTGCTGAACCATCCCGACTGCGGCCACAGCGCGTACTGCTATCGGACGATCTTCCCAGCAATATTTATCAGCGTGGCGAAGAGGTTGCAGCCGTCTCGTTGCAATGCGTCGGGCCGGGGCATTACGTCGCACAACCACAATCAGAATACGCATTCATGCGTAGATAACATTCAGGCGGAGAATCAAATGGCAAGAGCTGTACACCGTAGTGGGTTAGTGGCGCTGGGTATTGTCACAGCGTTGATGGCATCTTGTGCATTCGCTGCCAAAGATGTGGTTGTGGCGGTGGGATCGAACTTCACCACCCTCGACCCGTATGACGCGAATGACACGTTGTCACAGGCCGTGGCGAAATCGTTTTACCAGGGGCTGTTCGGTCTGGATAAAGAGATGAAGCTGAAAAATGTGCTGGCGGAGAGTTATACCGTCTCCGGCGACGGCCTCACTTATACCGTGAAATTGCGTGAAGGGATTAAGTTCCAGGACGGCACCGACTTCAACGCGGCGGCGGTAAAAGCGAATCTGGATCGGGCCAGTGACCCAGCGAATCATCTTAAACGCTATAACCTGTACAAGAATATTGCCAAAACTGAAGCGGTCGACCCGACAACGGTGAAGATTACGCTTAAGCAGCCGTTCTCAGCGTTTATTAATATTCTTGCCCATCCGGCGACAGCGATGATTTCTCCGGCGGCGCTGGAAAAATATGGCACGGAGATCGGCTTTCATCCGGTCGGCACCGGGCCGTATGAACTGGATACCTGGAATCAGACCGATTTTGTGAAGGTCAAAAAATTCACTGGTTACTGGCAGTCGGGACTGCCCAAACTGGACAGCATTACCTGGCGTCCGGTGGCGGATAACAACACCCGTGCGGCCATGCTGCAAACCGGTGAAGCGCAGTTTGCTTTCCCCATTCCCTACGAGCAGGCCGCGCTGCTGGAGAAAAACAAAAATATCGAGCTGATGGCCAGTCCGTCGATTATGCAGCGTTATATCAGTATGAATGTGACGCAAAAGCCATTCGATAACCCGAAGGTACGTGAGGCGCTGAATTATGCCATCAACCGTCCGGCGCTGGTGAAAGTCGCGTTTGCGGGATATGCAACGCCCGCCACTGGCGTGGTGCCGCCGAGTATCGCCTACGCGCAAAGTTACCAACCGTGGCCTTACGATCCGGCAAAAGCGCGCGCATTACTCAAAGAGGCGGGATATCCCAACGGTTTCAGTACCACGCTGTGGTCGTCGCATAACCACAGCACCGCGCAGAAAGTGCTGCAATTTACCCAGCAGCAGTTAGCGCAGGTAGGGATTAAAGCCCAGGTGACGGCGATGGATGCCGGACAGCGGGCGGCAGAAGTAGAAGGTAAAGGGCAAAAAGAGAGTGGCGTGCGACTGTTCTATACCGGCTGGTCGGCATCGACCGGCGAAGCTGACTGGGCGTTATCGCCGCTGTTTGCGTCACAGAACTGGCCACCGACGCTGTTTAATACTGCGTTTTACAGCAATAAACAGGTAGATGACTACCTGGCTCAGGCACTGAAAACTAACGATCCGGCGGAAAAGACCCGCTTGTATAAGGCGGCGCAGGATATCATCTGGCAAGAGTCGCCGTGGGTTCCGCTGGTGGTCGAAAAACTGGTGTCGGCACACAGTAAAAATCTGACCGGTTTTTGGATCATGCCAGACACCGGCTTCAGCTTTGAAGATGCGGACTTGCAATAAGCAACGCAGGGAGTGGAATGCTTAATTACGTTATAAAACGCTTACTGGGGTTGATTCCGACGCTGTTTATCGTCTCGGTGCTGGTGTTTTTATTTGTCCATATGCTGCCCGGCGATCCGGCGCGATTGATTGCCGGGCCCGAAGCTGATGCTCAGGTCATCGAACTGGTGCGTCAGCAACTGGGGTTGGATCAGCCGCTGTATCACCAGTTCTGGCACTATATCAGCAATGCCGTGCAGGGAGATTTTGGCCTGTCGATGGTCTCGCGTCGTCCGGTTGCCGATGAGATTGCCAGCCGCTTCATGCCAACGTTGTGGCTGACCATAACCAGTATGGCCTGGGCGGTGATATTTGGTATGGCGGCGGGGATTGTTGCCGCCGTCTGGCGTAACCGCTGGCCAGATCGCTTGAGTATGACCATCGCGGTGTCGGGGATCTCCTTCCCGGCATTTGCCCTGGGGATGCTTTTGATTCAGGTTTTTTCCGTTGAGCTGGGTTGGCTGCCGACTGTCGGTGCGGATAGTTGGCAGCACTACATTTTACCCTCCCTGACGCTCGGCGCGGCAGTGGCAGCCGTGATGGCGCGCTTTACCCGCGCGTCGTTTGTCGACGTATTAAGCGAAGATTATATGCGTACCGCGAGGGCGAAAGGGGTGAGCGAAACCTGGGTTGTCCTCAAACATGGGCTACGCAACGCGATGATTCCGGTAGTGACCATGATGGGCTTACAGTTTGGCTTTTTGCTCGGTGGGTCCATCGTGGTGGAGAAAGTCTTCAACTGGCCCGGACTTGGGCGCTTACTCGTTGACTCCGTAGAAATGCGCGATTACCCGGTGATTCAGGCGGAAATTCTGCTTTTCTCGCTGGAATTTATTCTTATCAACTTAGTGGTGGACGTGCTTTATGCCGCCATTAACCCGGCTATCAGGTACAAGTAAGGATGCGATTATTTAACTGGCGTCGTCAGGCGGTGTTAAACGCCATGCCACTGGTAAAACCTGATCAGGTGCGTACTCCGTGGCATGAGTTCTGGCGACGTTTTCGCCGTCAGCATATGGCGATGACCGCCGTATTGTTCGTTATTTTATTGATTGTGGTGGCCATTTTTGCTCGCTGGATCGCCCCCTATGACGCCGAAAATTATTTCGATTATGACAATCTGAATAACGGACCTTCTTTGCAGCACTGGTTTGGCGTCGATTCACTGGGGCGCGACATTTTCAGCCGTGTCCTGGTTGGTGCACAAATCTCGCTGGCGGCGGGTGTGTTTGCGGTGTTTATCGGTGCGGCGATTGGGACGTTGCTGGGTTTGCTGGCTGGATATTATGAAGGCTGGTGGGATCGGCTGATCATGCGTATTTGTGATGTGCTGTTTGCTTTCCCTGGCATTTTGCTGGCTATTGCTGTTGTTGCGGTGCTGGGAAGCGGCATTGCTAACGTGATTATCGCCGTCGCTATCTTTTCTATTCCGGCGTTTGCCCGACTGGTGCGCGGCAACACGCTGGTGTTAAAACAGCAAACCTTTATTGAATCAGCGCGCAGTATTGGTGCCAGCGATATGACGATTTTGTTGCGCCACATCTTACCGGGGACAGTCTCTTCCATCGTCGTGTTTTTCACCATGCGCATTGGCACCTCGATTATCTCCGCCGCCAGTCTGTCGTTTCTCGGCCTGGGAGCGCAGCCGCCGACCCCGGAGTGGGGAGCGATGCTCAACGAAGCGAGAGCGGATATGGTTATCGCGCCGCATGTGGCGGTTTTTCCGGCACTGGCTATTTTCCTGACCGTGTTGGCGTTCAACTTGCTGGGTGATGGTTTGCGTGATGCGCTGGCCCCCAAAATTAAAGGATAGTCACGGTTGAATATTGCTTGAAAGGGTAATGACCTCAGAGGAAATTATTGCCTTAAGCAAGTGTTGTAACTTTCTTCTAATTTTGTAGAATCGGGTAATTTTGTTAAAAAGCCGTTGCGAGGGACTATTTATGCAGCGGCACAGCGTACTGACAGTTATTTTGTTAAATGTATTAACATGCTGAGTTTATACGAAAAGATAAAGATAAGGCTGATAATTTTATTTTTATTGGCTGCGCTGTCATTTATTGTTCTTTTTTTCATCATTAACTATCAACTGGTATCGGAGCGTGCGGTAAAACGTGCCGATAGCCGCTTTGAACTTATTCAAAAAAACGTTGGCTATTTCTTTAAAGATATTGAACGTTCCGCTCTGACGTTAAAGGACTCACTCTATTTATTGAAAAACAGTGAGGAGATTAAACGTGCCGTCATCCTGAAAATGGAAATGATGCCATTTTTAGACTCAGTGGGGCTGGTACTGGATAATAATAAATATTATCTATTTTCGCGGCGGACGAATGATAAAATCGGTGTTTATCATCAGGAAAAGGTAAATGGCCCCCTTGTTGATGAAGCAGGACGCGTCATCTTTGCCGATTTTAATCCGTCGCAGCGCCCGTGGTCAGTAGCTTCGGATGGCTCTGACAGTAGCTGGAATCCGGCATATAATTGCTTTGATCGTCCGGGGAAAAAATGTATTTCTTTTACGCTGCGAATTAACGGCAAAGACCGTGATTTGCTGGCTATTGATAAAATTCATGTCGATTTAAACTGGCGATATCTGAACGAATACCTTGATCATATCAGCGCAACTGATGAAGTCTTGTTTCTGAAACAAGGTTATGAAATCATTGCCAAGAACCAACTCGCCCGTGAAAAATTGATTATTTATAATAGCGAAGATAATTATAATATTATTGATTCTGTCGATACGGAGTATATAGCAAAAACATCGCGCGTACCCAATAACTCGCTATTCGAAATCTATTTTTATTATCCTACGGGGAAACTATTTAACGCGTCAGATAAACTCTTTTATTTGCCGTTTGCTTTCATTATTGTCGTATTGCTGGCGCTTTACTTAATGACGACCCGTGTGTTCCGTCGCCAATTTTCAGAAATGACAACGCTGGTCAATACGCTGGAGTTTTTACCTGACTCTGCGGATCAAATGCAGGCACTGAAAATTCGT
The DNA here is from genome assembly GCF_002965965.1 of Escherichia sp. MOD1-EC5495. Taxonomy (NCBI): domain Bacteria; kingdom Pseudomonadati; phylum Pseudomonadota; class Gammaproteobacteria; order Enterobacterales; family Enterobacteriaceae; genus Escherichia; species Escherichia sp. MOD1-EC5495. The sequence goes on along the minus strand of NZ_PTRI01000008.1, from coordinate 91,973 downwards.
GACGGCGATGCGAAAGAGATTATCAGCATCAAAAATTCGATCGCGGAAATGAAAGATGCTGAAGTTGAGCGTTCAAATAAATTGCTCTCACTGATCTCCTACGATCAGGAAAGCGGTTTTATCAAAAATATGGCGATTATTGAGTCAAACAATAATCAGTATCTGGCCGCCGGGATCATCAAACTGTGCGGACTGGAAGCCGTCGAAGCCGTGTTTGGTGTCGAGGAACGCAACAAAATTGTCAGGAAGCTGTGTCAGCGAATTGCCGAGAAATATGCACAATGCTGCGATATCGTGACATTTAATGCCGATCTCTATTTATTATTGTGTCGGGAAAATATACAGACTTTTACCCGTAAGATCGCGATGATAAACGATTTCGACAGTAGCTTTGGCTACCGCAATCTGCGTATACACAAATCTGCCATTTGTGAACCTCTGAAGGGCGAAAATGCCTGGAGCTATGCAGAAAAACTGAAGCTGGCGATTTCCAGCATCCGTGACCATATGTTCTCTGAGTTTATTTTCTGTGATGATGCGAAACTCAGCGAAATTGAAGAGAATATCTGGATTGCGCGCAATATCCGTCACGCCATGGAAAAAGGCGAGCTATTCCTGGTTTATCAACCGATTGTTGATATTAACACCCGCGACATTCTGGGCGCTGAGGCGCTGTGTCGCTGGGTTTCTGCGGAGCGGGGGATCATCTCGCCGCTGAAGTTTATTGCTATCGCGGAAGATATCGGTTTTATCAATGAACTGGGTTACCAAATTATTAAAACGGCGATGGCTGAATTCCGCCATTTTAGCCAGCGTGTGCTCCTGAAACAGGATTTCTTACTGCATATTAATGTTTCGCCCTGGCAGTTAAACGAACCACATTTTCATGAGCGTTTTATCGCCATCATGAAAGAACATGAACTGACAGCGAAAAGTCTCTGTATTGAGATCACTGAAACTGTGATCGAGCGAATTAGTGAACATTTTTATCTCAATATTGAACAATTGCGTAAACAAGGGGTACGAATATCGATTGATGACTTTGGTACAGGTTTGTCAAACCTGAAACGTTTTTATGAAATTAATCCTGATAGCATAAAAGTGGACTCGCAATTTACCGGCGATATTTTCGGCACTGCGGGCAAAATTTTGCGCATTATCTTCGATCTGGCACGCTATAACCGGATCCCGGTGATTGCAGAAGGTGTTGAGAGCGAAGAGGTTGCGCGTGAATTAATCAAATTAGGGTGTATTCAGGCCCAGGGGTATCTGTACCAGAAGCCGTTGCCATTCTCTGCCTGGGACAAAAATGGGAAGTTAGTAAAAGAGTAGTTTAGGTATGTCCAGAATCAATAAATTCGTACTTACAGTCAGTCTGCTGATTTTTATCATGATTTCAGCGGTTGCCTGCGGGATCTATACCCAGATGGTAAAAGAACGGGTGTATGGCCTGAAACAGTCCGTTATTGATACTGCTTTTGCGGTGGCAAATATTGCTGAATATCGGCGTAGTGTGGCAATTGATCTCATTAACACGCTTAACCCGACTGAAGAAGAATTGCTGGCTGGCTTGCGCACAGCTTACGCTGACTCGGTTTCACCTTCTTATTTGTATGATGTTGGTCCTTATCTGATTTCCAGTGATGAGTGTATTCAGATTAAGGAGTATGAAAACAATTATTGTGCAGATATTATGCAGGTTGTTAAGTATCGGCATGTTAAAAATACGGGGTTCATCTCTTTTGACGGCAAAACCTTCGTCTATTATCTCTATCCGGTTACTCACAATCGCAGTTTGATATTTTTGCTTGGGCTGGAACGATTTTCGTTACTGTCAAAGTCACTGGCAATGGATAGCGAGAACCTGATGTTCTCACTGTTTAAGAACGGCAAACCAGTTACCGGTGATGAATATAATGCCAAAAATGCCATCTTCACCGTTTCGGAAGCGATGGAGCATTTCTCCTATTTGCCGACCGGATTGTACGTATTTGCTTATAAAAAAGACGTTTATTTGCAGGTATGTACGCTGATTATTTTCTTTGCTGCCCTGGTGGCAGTTATTTCAGGCACAAGTTGCCTTTATCTGATACGCAGAGTGATTAATCGTGGCATTGTTGAGAAAGAAGCCATTATTAATAACCATTTTGATCGCGTTCTGGACGGTGGGGTTTTCTTTTCAGCGGCGGATGTCAAAAAACTCTACAGCATGTATAACTCGGCGTTTCTTGACGATCTGACCAAAGCAATGGGCAGAAAATCCTTTGACGAAGACTTAAAAGCCTTACCGGAAAAAGGCGGTTATTTATGCCTGTTTGACGTCGATAAATTCAAAAATATTAACGACACCTTCGGTCATTTGTTGGGCGATGAAGTGTTGATGAAGGTAGTGAAAATCCTTAAATCACAAATCCCGGTGGATAAAGGTAAAGTCTACCGCTTTGGCGGCGACGAATTTGCGATAATTTATACTGGCGGAACCCTGGATGAGTTGCTATCGATTTTAAAAGATATTGTCAATTTCCAGGTGGGGAGTATTAATTTAAGCACCAGTATCGGCGTGGCGCATTCAAATGAATGTACTACCGTTGAACGACTGAAAATGTTGGCGGATGAGCGGCTGTATAAGAGTAAGAAAAACGGCAGGGCACAGATTAGCTGGCAGTAATTTTTATTAACGAACCGGGCAAATGATTTTGCCCGGCCTGAATTAATTAAACCCGGCTACCCCACAAATCGTACTCGTCGGCGTGCTCGACTTTCACACGCAGGATATCGCCCGGCTTAACGTTGGTTTCACCATTGAGATAAACTGCGCCGTCGATTTCCGGAGCGTCTGCCATGCTGCGGCCGATTGCGCCTTCTTCGTCTACTTCATCGACGATCACCAGAATTTCACGGCCCACTTTTTCTTGCAGGCGCTCGGCAGAAATCTGCTGTTGCAGTTGCATGAAGCGATTCCAGCGTTCTTCTTTCACTTCTTCCGGCACTTGATCTGGCAGAGCATTGGCATCAGCGCCTTCAACCGGGCTGTATTTAAAGCAGCCAACGCGATCCAGACGTGCTTCTTTCAGGAAGTCGAGCAGCATCTGGAAATCTTCTTCCGTCTCGCCAGGGAAGCCGACAATAAAGGTTGAACGCAGGGTCAGTTCCGGGCAAATTTCGCGCCACTGTTTAATGCGCGCCAGTTGGCGATCTACAGAACCCGGACGCTTCATCAGTTTGAGAATTCGCGGGCTGGCGTGCTGCAACGGAATGTCCAGATACGGCAGGATTTTGCCTTCAGCCATCAGCGGGATAACGTCATCTACATGCGGGTAAGGGTAAACGTAGTGCAGACGTGTCCAGATCCCCAGTTTTGATAACTGTTCGCACAGGCTGACCATACTGGTTTTTACCGGCTCGCCGTTGTGGAAGCCTGTACGGTGTTTAACATCAACGCCATACGCGGAAGTATCCTGGGAGATCACCAGAATCTCTTTAACGCCTGCATCTACCAGGCGTTTCGCTTCGCTTAACACTTCGCCAATCGGACGGCTCACCAGATCGCCGCGCATAGACGGAATAATGCAGAAGGTGCAGCGGTGGTTACAGCCTTCGGAAATCTTCAGATAGGCGTAATGACGTGGCGTCAGCTTAACGCCTTGCTCCGGCACCAGGCTCAGGAATGGGTTGTGTTTCGGTTTTGGCACGTAGTGATGAACGTGCTCCAGAACCTGCTCATAGCTATGAGGGCCGGTGATTTCCAGCACTTTTGGGTGGACTTCGCGGATCTGATCTTCTTTCGCCCCCAGACAACCGGTCACTATTACCTTGCCGTTTTCATTCAACGCTTCACCAATGGCTTCCAGTGATTCTTGCACCGCACTGTCAATAAAACCGCAGGTGTTGACGATCACCATGTCTGCGTCGTCGTAGCTCGGTACTACGTCATAACCTTCAGTGCGCAGTTCGGTCAGGATACGCTCTGAATCGACGAGGTTTTTCGGACAGCCGAGGGAAACAAAGCCGATTTTCGGCTGGGGAGTTACTTTGCTCATAGCTTAAAAAATATTCAGTTACAGGAAAGGTCAGGGCAGGGATTCTACAGAGTTCTGGATAAAATTTGTATCGTAATCTGGTCAACAGGCGAGGAAAACGCCCCAACTATCGGGGCGTAAATGGTTATCAGGCTACTGGGGTTTCAGTTAGCGCCTTTGCAGGCTGGTTGCTGGATTTGTCCCGCAGCGTAAAGACCGAAATAAGCGTGAAGCAACCGGCAATCGCCCCCAGGATGAGATAGGTTTCAGCAAAGCCAATGGTGTCATACAGATAGCCAGCAATGGGTGAATAGATTGCCGTGGCGATGGATGCCACAAAAAGCACCAGCAGGTAGACCGTCGAAGAGAGTTTGTGATCAAAGTTAGCCGCGATAAATTTAAACACAGACACCAGGATCAGTGGTTTTTCGATGGCATGCATCATTTTAACGGCCGCAATCCACACCGGTCCCAGTTGGATAGCAGAACCGGCAATGCGTAACGACATAATGGTTCCGGCAATCACTAATGCCCATTTTGCGCCAGTGCGGTTAACAAACCACGGCATCAGACAGAGAAATAGGGTTTCTCCGCAGACCTGGACAGAAGCCAAAATCCCGTACCAGCGATTGCCTTCTTCTGGCGTCGGAAATTGCAGCGAAAAATATTGTGCGAATTGTTGATCGTAGGTGTCATAAATTTGCGTTACGAACAGAGTGAACATCAATAAAAACCAGAACTGACTATTTTTCGCCAGTTCAAGCGCATGGATAGCTTTCAGCGAATTAGTTTTTTCAATTTCGGCCTCGGTAAGTTCGATTTTGGTAAACATAAAGCAGATTGCGGCGACCACAATGGCACAGCTTGCCAGCCAGAAAGAGAGATTAGGGTTGGTATCAATGTATTTACCCACAATCCACGCGGCGGCGGCCCATCCCAGAGAGCCCCACATTCTTACGCGACCATATTCAAAATGATAACGACGCGAAACTTTATCTATCCAGGAATCCAGAACGCCACAACCAGAATTAAAAATTATCCCCAGGTAAACGCCACCCAAAACAGCGCCCAGCCAGAAGTTATGAACCAGAAGCGGGGCATACACATAAATAAAGAATGGGCCTACGGGAAGTAATAATGCGACGAGGATCCAGATGAGTTGTTTCTTAAGACCAAATTTATCGGAGATGAAACCGAAGAACGGTTGCATTAATAACGCAATGAAAGCATTAACGGAATAAAGTAATCCTGTGCGTGTGGCGGTAATTTCCAGATGCTGTGTCGTCCATATGACAAAAAATGCCATCGTTGCCGACCAGGCAAAGAGGTACAGGAAATCGAAAATACTGAGCAAAATATAATTACGTTTACCGGGCAATAACATAGCCATATCCTCAATCACTGGCGTTGGGTCATTTACCGTTGGCACAGGCATTCGCTGTGCTTACTGGTTATTGTTTTGGTATGCATCTCCGTAAAATGTCATACGTTAACAATTTCATTTTTACTCTGACCCTAACAGTGATGATTAGGCAATGTGTTAAATGAATGTTTGCGATTTGCATCACAATTATTGCTGGTAATAAAAAAGATTTAGCGAAATAGATCACTAAATCTTTTTATGAGAACGTATTACTTTTATGCCTTGCGTGTTAGCTCATCCGCCAGTGTGCGAAGGTGTTCAGCAATATTCATCAGATCAGTCTGTGGTGAGTGCAGAGGGCCAGCAGAGTTACGCACGACCAGGCGACTGGGAAGGATGGTTGAAGAGCGGAGCATTGCGTGTTCATCGTCCGGTTGTAAAATCTGTTGAACGGCAATTTTTCCTTGTAAATCGAAGTCGATTGCGACGGTCGTCAGTGAAGGTTCAAAAAACGCACTCTCATAGGTGTCGTCATAGCCTATGACAGAAATATCTTGCGGGATTTTACGTTTTTGTTGATGTAAGGCGCTTAACGCCCCCAATGCCATCTGATCATTGGCGATCAGAAGAGCGGTCGCCTGTGGCGTTTCACGTAGCATCTGTAACGTCGCCAGATAGCCGCTTTGAGCGTCCCAACTACCGTAATGAATGGCCAGCGGCGTCAGTTGGAGTGAGGCGAGAGTATCGCGCCAGGTATTGAGTCGTAGCCGCGCCGGTACTGAGTTTTCTGGGCCAGAGATCAGGCAAAATTGACGATGCCCCAAATCGTAAAGATATTTCACGCTGGCGCGTGCACCTTCTGCAGGATTAAAAGTGACGTTAAACACCGGGCTATAAGGGTCCACGTCGAGAAACAGACACAACACATCGCTGTTTTCAGCAACCAGAGTTTCAGCCAATGCCGTTTCCAGCGGTGCGTTGATAATAATCTTTGTTACCCGTTGTGCTTTTAAGTCATTAATTGCAGCCTGAATACCTTTAATATCAACATCATCTATCATGGATATCAGCACCTGATATCCCTGTTCTCCGGCATATTTTTTCACTGCTGCCGCAATTTGCGAGGGGGCATGTAGGGCGAGCGAAGTTGTAACCAGTCCGACCGTTTTGCTCTCTTTCCCTACCAACTGTTGAGCTACGCGATTTGGAACGTATTTAAGTTCAGCAATGGCTTGCTCAATTTTTTGACGTGTTTTGGCAGACACGTTCGCTGAATTGTTAAGCACCCGCGACACTGTCTGATAAGAAACATTGGCATGACGAGCAACATCGGCAAGGGTTGCAGCTTTGGTTTTCATATTCGCCCCGGCTAAAAGATTTGTCACAGTATACCGCAGTGAATGTCATACGTATCACGCTCACCTGTCTCAGTGCCGGTAAGCTGACCCATCGAACCTGTTTGCAGGGAAAAACGCGTACTTGATCACATTCCTGCCGGACATTCCTTGCATAACGAAGCAATTAATTACTAGATGACAGTATTGTGAACGAATAACATTTTTTGTCTGTTTAAAACAATTCAGGAGTCAGCATGGACAAGCACCCACCGATCATCCCCAGAGCCCCATGGTTACTTCATGGTGCTGATTACAACCCGGAGCAATGGTTACATGTCCCCGGGATTCTGGAGAAAGATATCGCCATGATGCAACAGGCTGGTTGTAACACCATGTCGGTGGGTATTTTTAGCTGGTCAATGCTGGAACCCACAGAGGGGGAATATTGCTTTAACTGGCTGGATGAGGTGCTGGATAAACTTCATGCTGGTGGGATCTCTGTCTTCCTCGCAACACCAAGCGGAGCCAAACCTGCCTGGCTTGCTGCACGTTATCCAGAGGTTCTGAGAGTTAGCGCCTCACGCGAGAAAATGCTTCACGGCGGTCGCCATAATCACTGCCTTTCTTCTCCCGTGTATAAAGAGAAAGTGACGCAAATTAACCGTAAGCTGGCGCAGCGATACGCAAATCATCCGGCGGTTCTGGGATGGCATATCAGTAATGAGTATGGCGGAGAGTGTCATTGTAATGGATGCCAACAGGCGTTTCGCCGTTGGTTGCAGACTCGTTACACCACTCTTGAGGCGCTTAATCAGGCATGGTGGACTGGCTTCTGGAGCCATACATACAGTGACTGGTCACAAATTGAATCTCCTTCCCCATTAGGTGAGATGTCTAACCACGGTTTAAATCTTGACTGGCGGCGCTTTGTCACATCGCAGGTAAAAGAGTTCTATCAAATGGAGATCGCGCCGTTAAAAGCAGTACGCCCCGATTTACCAGCGACGACCAATTTTATGTGGTATTTCAATGACTACAACTACTGGGCATTAGCTGAAGTGGTTGATTTTGTGAGTTGGGATAGCTATCCCATGTGGCATAAACAGGAAGATGAACGCGCCGTTGCTTGTAAAACAGCGATGTATCACGACCTGATGCGTACTTTAAAAAATAAACCGTTTATTCTGATGGAATCCACGCCCAGCCAGACAAGCTGGCAGCCAACCAGCAAATTGAAAAAGCCGGGAATGAATATTCTTTCTTCCTTACAGGCCGTCGCTCACGGCGCAGACGGCGTGCATTATTTTCAGTGGCGTAAGAGTCGTGGCGCCGTGGAGAAGTTTCATGGTGCGGTGGTTGATCACGTCGGTCATCTGGAGACGCGTACCGGGCGCGAAGTCATACAACTGGGGCAACGACTGGCACATCTTAAGCAATTGGTCGGAACGAAAACCCAGGCAAAAGTTGCCATTATTTTCGACTGGGAAAACCGCTGGGCTGTCAATGATGCTGCCGGGCCGCGCAATTGCGGTATCCACTACGAGCAAACGGTAGTGGAGCATTACCGACCTTTCTGGGAGCAGGGCGTGGCGGTCGATATTATCAATGCTGATTGTGATCTTACGGGTTATCAGTTAGTTATTGCCCCAATGCTCTATATGGTTCGCGATGGATTTGCTGCTCGTGCTCGCGCCTATGTTGAAGCTGGTGGCAATTTTGTCACCACTTACTGGTCCGGGATTGTCAATGAAACCGATTTATGTCATCTGGGTGGATTCCCTGGCCCGTTGCGTGACCTGATGGGTGTGTGGGCTGAAGAGATTGATAGCCTTAATGATTATCAGCATAACGAAGTTATCTGCGAGCCGAATGCGTATGGACTGCAGGGGCAATGGCAGGCACGGGAATTATGTGCGGTTATTCACGCCGAAGGTGCACAGGTTCTGGCGCGCTATGGTGAGGATTTTTATGCGGGTACACCTGCGTTAACAGTAAATCACGTCGGACAAGGTCGAGCTTTCTATGTGGCTTCGCGTAATGATGCGTCATTTCATCAAGCGTTTGCCGCGATGTTGATCAACACACTTCATCTCCCAAAAGCACTTGCTACTGAACTTCCTGCTGGCGTTATTGCAACGCGTCGGACAGACGGCGAGCAGGAATGGGTTTTTGTACAAAATTACACTGCTCATGTACAAAATGTTGTGCTTCCTGGAGCGTGGCGAGTGACGGAAACAGGCAAGGCTTGTTCACAAGAATTAGAACTGGCGCCGTGGGGATGTGAGGTACTGGAAAGAGAAATAATGTAAATTCTTATTAATAAGATGTGAAGTATTGATCCCTGACAGCATTTTGTACAAAAAATAGCCATACTATTTAATTGCACAAAGGCTGCAAAGAGGAGGATCGAAGTATGTTCGTTGACAGACAGCGAAGCGATCTACTTAACCGGTTGATCGATGCAAGAGTTGACCTCGCCGCATACGTGCAACTGAGGAAGGCCAAAGGATACATGTCCGTCAGCGAAAGCAATCATCTACGAGATAACTTTTTTAAACTGAATCGCGAACTGCACGATAAATCGCTGCGGTTGAATCTTCATCTGGATCAGGAAGAGTGGAGTGCTCTTCATCATGCTGAAGAAGCATTAGCGACAGCCGCAGTATGTTTGATGAGCGGGCATCATGATTGCCCGACTGTTATTACCGTCAACGCCGATAAGCTTGAAAATTGTCTGATGAGCTTAACGCTGAGTATCCAGAGCCTTGAACAGCACACCATGCTTGAGCAGGCCTGAAAACTAAGGGGGAGAAAGCGTCTCCCCCTTCATGTTTAAGTTTTTGTAAAAATGAATTTGTCATCTCCTCCACTGACTACGCTTTAAGCCAGAGTCAATCCGGAGGCGTTATGCATCGACAATCCCTTTTCCTTGTGCCCTTTTTCTGTGTTTCTTCCGCTCTCTGGGCGGCTCCTGCGCCGGTAAATGTCGAAGTACTGCAAGACAAACTCGATCATCCGTGGGCGCTGGCCTTTTTACCTGATAATCATGGCATGTTAATCACCCTGCGCGGTGGCGAGTTGCGTCACTGGCAAGCAGGAAAAGGATTATCTGCGCCGCTTGCCGGTGTGCCGAACGTCTGGGCGCATGGGCAGGGAGGCTTGCTGGATGTGGCATTAGCGCCTGATTTTGCCCAGTCGCGCCGCATCTGGTTAAGTTATTCCGAAGTTGGCGATGATGGCAAAGCCGGAACTGCTGTGGGTTATGGCCGCTTAAGTGATGACCTCTCAAAAGTGACCGACTTCCGCACCGTCTTTCGCCAGATGCCAAAACTGTCTACCGGCAACCATTTTGGCGGGCGGCTGGTCTTCGACGGTAAAGGTTATCTTTTTATTGCTCTGGGAGAAAACAATCAGCGCCCGACAGCGCAGGATCTGGATAAATTGCAGGGTAAATTAGTGCGTCTGACTGACCATGGCGAGATCCCGGATGATAATCCTTTTGCCAGGGAATCCGGTGCGCGCGTAGAGATCTGGTCTTATGGCATTCGTAACCCGCAAGGAATGGCGATGAACCCGTGGAGTAATGCACTGTGGCTGAATGAACATGGCCCGCGCGGCGGCGATGAAATAAATATCCCGCAAAAAGGCAAAAACTACGGCTGGCCGCTGGCAACCTGGGGCATTAATTACTCAGGTTTTAAAATACCGGAAGCGAAAGGGGAAATTGTCGCCGGAACCGAGCAACCGGTTTTTTACTGGAAAGACTCACCAGCGGTGAGCGGCATGACCTTCTATAACAGCGACAAATTCCCCCAGTGGCAGCAAAAATTATTTATTGGTGCGCTGAAAGATAAAGATGTCATCGTGATGAGCGTCAACGGCGATAAAGTGACAGAAGATGGTCGTATTTTAACGGACAGAGGGCAGCGAATTCGTGATGTTCGCACTGGACCCGACGGTTATTTATACGTTCTCACCGACGAGTCCAACGGGGAATTACTCAAAGTTAGCCCACGCAATTAGCTAACGGGGATCATCACCACTTTACGCACTGCGGGGCGTTCGGTGAGTTGCTGATACCAGCGTTGCAGATTCGGACGCGGTGTCCAGGTCAGGCCAACGTTAAACAAATTGTAGATAAACGGTGCGATAGCAATATCGCCCACACCAAACTCGTCGCCAGAAAACCATTTTACTTTTGCCAGTTCCGCATCAAGTAGAGCAAACAGGGCATCGCACTCTTTGCAGCTGGCATCAATGGCGGCCTGATCACGTTCTTCCGGTGGCGTTCTGACTAACCCCATCAGGATCCCACGATGGGCATTGCTGAGCGTCTGGTTTGCCCAGTCCATCCACTTTTCGGCTTCTGCGCGACGTGCCGGCGAGTCGATCCACAGACGTTTTTGCCCGTACTGTGCAGCCAGGTAGCGGACAATGGCATTTGATTCCCAAAGAATTAAGTCACTTTCGTCGTCACGCAACAGCGGCACCAGCCCGTTGGGATTCATCGCCAGAAAATCGGCGTCATGGTTTACCCCAAACTCACGACCCGCCAAAATTTGCTCATAAGGCAGTTCCAGTTCTTCGAGTGTTAGCAACACTTTTTTAACGTTGGTTGAATTATTCCGACCCCACAGCGTAATCATACTCACCCCTTTTCCGACAGGCAGCCACAGGCTGAACAGGACTCCGATGGTGAAGTAAAGTTAACTTTTAAGCAACAGCGAGTAAAAAAATGACGCCAGAAGCAGCGAAGCGGCAGGATATTGCATAAACTTTAAAAACTTTACCAACTTACGGTTTCTTTAAACTTGTGTGTGCGTTATTAATCACCGAACTTATCATACGGCGATATAACGTATTTTTTTGAATGGATACTCGGGTGGCATTTATGACGCAATACTCCTCTTTCCTTCGTGGTCTTGCAGCGGGTTCTGCATTTTTATTCCTTTTTGCCCCAACGGCATTCGCGGCGGAACAAACCGTTGACGCGCCGAGCGTGGATGCGCGTGCATGGATTTTAATGGATTACGCCAGCGGTAAAGTGCTGGCAGAAGGCAATGCGGATGAGAAACTGGATCCCGCGAGCCTGACCAAAATAATGACCAGCTATGTGGTTGGACAGGCGCTTAAGGCTGATAAGATCAAACTCACCGATATGGTGACGGTCGGTAAAGATGCCTGGGCGACGGGAAACCCGGCACTGCGCGGTTCGTCGGTGATGTTCCTCAAACCGGGCGATCAGGTTTCGGTGGCAGATTTGAACAAAGGTGTGATTATCCAGTCCGGTAATGACGCCTGTATTGCGTTGGCCGATTACGTTGCCGGGAGCCAGGAGTCATTTATTGGTTTGATGAATGGTTATGCCAAAAAACTGGGCCTGACCAACACTACCTTCCAGACTGTGCACGGTCTGGATGCGCCGGGGCAATTCAGTACCGCGCGCGATATGGCGTTGCTGGGTAAAGCGTTAATCCACGATGTGCCGGAAGAGTACGCCATTCATAAAGAGAAAGAGTTTACCTTTAACAAAATTCGCCAACCAAACCGTAACCGTCTGCTGTGGAGCAGCAACGTTAACGTTGATGGTATGAAGACCGGAACCACGGCTGGTGCGGGATACAATCTGGTCGCTTCTGCTACTCAGGGTGATATGCGTTTGATCTCCGTGGTGCTGGGGGCAAAAACTGACCGCATCCGTTTTAATGAGTCTGAGAAATTACTGACCTGGGGCTTCCGCTTTTTTGAAACCGTGACGCCAATTAAACCTGATGCCACCTTTGTGACTCAGCGCGTCTGGTTCGGTGATAAGAGCGAAGTGAATCTCGGCGCAGGCGAAGGGGGATCAGTGACCATCCCACGCGGGCAACTGAAAAACCTGAAAGCGAGTTATACGTTAACGGAACCGCAGCTCACCGCGCCGCTGAAAAAAGGTCAGGTTGTCGGCACCATTGATTTCCAGCTTAACGGTAAATCTATTGAACAGCGTCCGCTGATCGTGATGGAAAATGTGGAAGAGGGCGGGTTCTTTGGTCGGATGTGGGACTTCGTGATGATGAAATTCCATCAGTGGTTCGGCAGCTGGTTCTCTTAATCTTCTGATGACCGGATGGCGCGAAAACGTCATCCGGTTATGCGTTATTAATACATCAACTTAATACGCTGCGTCTGCGCATACTTCATATACTCATCTTCCGGACAACAATCGCTCACCACAATATCAAAGCGTTTCAGCTCGCCCATGCGCGCCGGACGTACCTTGCCAAACTTACTGTGGTCGACAACCAGCACGTGCTTTTGTGCCATCGACATCGCCCAGTGTTTTACCGGCAACTCTTCAAGATTAAAACAGGTTGCGCCTTTACTGACATGCACGCCCGCTGCGGAATAAAAAGCAATATCCGGGCAAAAATTATTCAGTGTTTGCTGAAAATCAATGGGTTTGAAAATGGCGTTGCTGGCGTGAAATTCACCACCACAAAGAAACGCGCGGCAATGGGGTTTCTCTTTTAGCGCCAGAAAGGTATTTAGTGAATAACAAATGGCGGTGAAAGGGATTTCATTATCTATCGCTTCAATAATCCACGGCGTGGTGGTGCCGCAGTCAAAAAAGAGGGTCTGATCGGGTTCAACCAGCGTCGCGGCCAGTTTTGCCGCCCGGCGTTTTTCTTCCACCAGGCGGGATTTTTGATCGCTTAACAGGTAATGGCTGGCACTACGCGGTTCCAGAACAATATAGCCGCCGAGTAGTACGACGGGGGCACTGTTGTTATTCAAATCGCGACGAATCGTCATCTCTGAAACCCCGAGCAGGGCGGCGGCGTCCTTCAGGTGTAACTTATCGCTGCGTTTTAATTCTTGTAGTAACTGCCCTATACGCTCTTCGCGACGTGTTTCCATATTCCCTCTGAATAGTTATTGAAGCGAGCCGCCTGATATTACACTTTTTATCCGAAATCAGCCACGCACCCAGCCTTTACGTATAGGTAAGGCGAAACAGAAGCGATACCACAATTGCAGCTTCTGGTAGAGTATAGCCCCCACAGCCTGCCAGATAATCTGGGCGCTAAGGCAACCAATCATTCCTGCCAACAATCCACCGAGCATGTCCAGCGGCCAGTGAACACCGAGATATACACGTGACCAGGCAATGACCACCGCCAGCGCCATAAGGATTGTGCCTGACCACAGGCGATGCCAGCATAAAAATGCCAGCGCAAAGGTGAAAATCACCGTACCGTGGTCGCTTGGGAAAGAGTCATCCGCCGCATGATGCAGGAAGTTATAGCCGATATGATCAACAAACGGACGGTCGTGCGGAAATAAGTGCCCCATCGTCCAGGAAACAAACAGGCTGACTGCCAGCGCGATGGCGATTTTTATCACCAGTTGCCGTTGAGCCGTAAATCCCCATAGCCAAAGCACCGTAGCCAGCAGCGGCACTACAGTAATTAAATCTTTGGCAATAAAAATCGCTAACGAAATCATCCATGCGGATGAGTCTGGCGTCGCATTAATAAGAGAGAATAATGAGTAATTCAGATTTTCCAGCATAACTTTCAGACTCAAAAGGTGATTAAAATGGGGAGCCATCAGGCAAGTCGATGAGCATAAAGTGCGTGTTAAACAGGGTAAAGCAGCATCGTCTTATTTCACTTTCGGATTGGCTTACAACAGGGAATAGTAACGCGAAGGAATTAAATAAAGCTTAAAGAAAGAGTGGCTATACTCGGAATAATGTAAGAATGTGCTTAAGCGTGGTTTCAACTACAAAATTTGCTTTCTCGTTTGCTGCGCTTTTATTAAACTTTGTGCGATTATTCTTGGCGAAGAAATTGCATGCAAAATAGATTAGCTACTGGTGCCAGACTTGGGCGTCAGGCATTACTTTTCCCCCTCTGTCTGGTGCTCTACGAATTCTCGACCTATATCGGCAATGATATGATTCAACCCGGTATGCTCGCGGTAGTGGAAGAGTATCAGGCGGGTATTGACTGGGTTCCTACTTCGATGACCGCTTACCTGGCGGGCGGGATGTTTTTACAGTGGCTCCTGGGGCCGCTGTCGGATCGTATTGGTCGCCGTCCGGTGATGCTGGCAGGCGTGGTGTGGTTTATCGTCACCTGTCTGGCAATATTGCTGGCGCAAAACATTGAACAATTCACGTTATTGCGCTTCCTGCAGGGGATAAGCCTTTGTTTCATTGGCGCTGTTGGATACGCCGCGATTCAGGAATCCTTCGAAGAGGCGGTTTGTATCAAGATCACCGCGCTGATGGCGAACGTGGCGCTGATTGCTCCGCTACTCGGTCCGCTGGTGGGCGCCGCGTGGATCCATGTGCTGCCCTGGGAAGGCATGTTTGTGCTGTTTGCTGCATTGGCGGCGATCTCCTTTTTCGGTCTGCAACGCGCTATGCCGGAAACTGCCACGCGTATTGGTGAGAAACTGTCCCTGAAAGAGCTAGGCCATGACTACAAGCTGGTGCTGAAGAACGGTCGCTTTGTTGCCGGAGCTCTGGCGCTGGGATTCGTCAGCCTGCCGCTGCTGGCGTGGATCGCCCAGTCACCGATTATCATCATCACCGGCGAAAAGTTGAGTAGCTATGAATATGGGTTGCTGCAAGTGCCAGTTTTCGGGGCGTTAATTGCGGGTAACTTGCTGTTAGCGCGTTTGACCTCGCGCCGCACCGTTCGTGCATTGATCATCATGGGTGGCTGGCCGATTATGATTGGCTTGCTCGTCGCCGCTGCCGCAACGGTTATCTCATCGCACGCGTATTTATGGATGACCGCCGGGTTAAGTATTTATGCTTTCGGTATTGGTCTGGCGAATGCGGGACTGGTGCGATTAACCCTGTTTGCCAGCGATATGAGTAAAGGTACGGTTTCTGCGGCGATGGGGATGTTACAAATGCTGATCTTTACCGTCGGTATCGAGATCAGTAAACATGCCTGGCTGAATGGCGGTAATGGACTGTTTAATCTCTTTAACCTTGCCAACGGAATTTTGTGGCTGCTGCTGATGTTTATTTTTTTAAAAGATAAACAAACAGGAAATTCAAACGACGGATAAGAAAATGCCTGGTTGCTTTGTACAATCAGGCATTCATGGATTAATGGTGATGGTCGTCGATTTGATGTTCGATAACCATCCCTTCGCCTACGCTGGCAAGATGACGAACATACGGATGTGGGCGGTAAGCCGGAGCTGGAGTAGGCGCCACATAGACAGTTTGTGGTACAGTCGCGACGCTGACCGCTTGTGGAACGCTGACTGAATCGGGGACTACCACCACTTTGTATCCGCTCGGCACATCAACGGTGACACTTTGCGCCATTGCCACACCAGTAAAACTCAACAGAAACGCGCCCAGCAGTACACAATTTTTCATCATCATTTCGCCTGAAATAATCCAGAAGGGGAATTTCCGCGAATTATGCATCCTTCATTCAGGCATTGTGTTGCCGGGCGTGCTGCCGTTTTATTGATTAAATGGCGCTTCGTGCTTAAGAATTTTATCGATCACATCCAGTACGCTTTCACGGTTATTGGAGCCTGCGCGGTATTTCGCCGCAGCTACGACCGCGTTGCCAGCATTTTCCATCGCAAAGCTAAAGCCAGCCTGGCGCAGCATTTCGATATCGTTACCGCCATCGCCAAAGACCACCACTTCACTGTCATCTATTCCCCATAACTTCTGGAGTTTCCGCAGGCCATTGGCTTTATGTACGCCGGGGATAATCAGATCGATGCTACCGTTGCCGGTGTGAACCGGCACCATAATATCGCCAATCGAATCATGTAACTCTTTTTGCACTTGCGGAATCAGTTCATCGGAAAGATTCAGGCCAAACTTAAAGAAGATATCTTCTAAGTTGTCAAAGTTATCGACATATTCCAGACGGTGATAATACATTTCCGCCACCGTTTTCATGGCATCGTCATATTTTTTGAGGGTATAGGCGCTATTTTTTCCGCAGGCAATAATTTCCACTTCCGGGCGCGTCAGTAAATGTTCCACGACAGTGGCAAATGCATCCTTCGACAGCTCGCCATTAAAAACATCTTTGCCTTCGCTCACAACCCAACCACCGTTTTCTGCCACAAAGGCAATTTCATCGGCAATTTCGGGGAAGAAAGAGATCAACTGATAATATTGATTCCCGCTGGCGACCACAAAGCGAATCCCTTGTGCTTTCATCTGCTGATACTGAGCCATAAACCGCTCGCGGTTATAGGTTTTTTGATCGCTTAAGAAAGTACCATCCATGTCTACCGCAATTAATTTAATGCTCATCAATTATTCTCCATCGCCGTCTGCGTTTTGGTATCGGGTTTGGCGACGGCTTTCGCGACAATAGCCGCGAGAATAACCAGCGCCAGTACAACCAGCATTGCACTACGTAATCCATAATGTTCGCCGAGATAGCCCAGCAGCGGCGGCCCGACGAGGAAAGCCAGATAACCGGTCGTCGCTACTACGCTGACGCGGGTCGGCGCATCGGGGCCGGTATCGCTGGCGGCAGAAATGGTCAGCGGGAAGCCCAGCGAGGCACCCAATCCCCAAAGAACAACAGACACCCCAGCGACCCAGGCGCTATCGACAAAAATAATCAGCCCAATACCCAACGCACCCATTAGCGCACTGGCCCGAACCACGGCAACGCGGCTGTAACGGTCTATGAACCAACCGCCAGTGAAGCGTCCAACGGTCATCCCCAATGTGAAACCGGCATAAATCAGTGAGCCGGAAGTGGGGCTAAAACCGTGACCATCAACCATTAACAAGGGTAACCAGTCGTTGGCAGAACCTTCTGCAAAGGCCATCGCCAGCACCACAACACCAATCAACAGCAACTGGATATCGCGATAAAAAGGTACGCCTTTTTCGCCATGCTGCGTGCCATCGGCGGCATTTTTTCCCGTACCGCCAGGGATTGCCTGAATGGCGATATAAATAGGCGCGATGCCTACCAGTGCCGCCAACAAAATATGCACAGTTGCCGGAACGCCAAAGGCCGTTAGCGCCATCCCAACACCAGCGCCTGCCAGCGTGCCGAGGCTATAAAAGCCGTGCATCATCGGCAAAACCGTTTTATTCATTTCTCGCTCAACGGCGGCACCTTCAACGTTTATAGCAACTTCAGCGGAACCAAAACTGGCTCCAAAGACGCCAAGACCAACGGCAAAGAGCACGGGCGATGTCAGCCAGAGCGCCACACTTAATATCATCATCCCGATCAACGCGCAGGACATCGTGACCAGGATGACATTACGCGTCCCAAAACGTTTCACTAACCACGCCGAGCAGAGAATTCCGCTCATCGAACCGATCGACAAACCAAAGAGTACACCGCCCATTTCAGCGATCGAAACAGAAAGAATGTCGCGAATCGCTGGCGTACGGGTTGCCCAGGACGCCATTAACAAGCCTGGCAAAAAGAAGAACATAAACAGCGCCCAGGTTCGGCGTTTCAAGGCATTACGTGAAGAATTTACGGTCATAGATCACGTCAAAAAAAGAAGAGGGAAGACAACCTTAGCAAGGTTGTGTACATTTGTACACAATTGCAAAGAGAGGAAATGACATGCGTCGCGCTAACGATCCGCAACGGCGAGAAAAAATCATCCAGGCCACGCTGGAGGCGGTGAAACTTTACGGGATACATGCCGTTACGCACCGCAAAATCGCTACCCTTGCCGGAGTGCCGTTGGGGTCGATGACCTACTATTTTTCAGGAATTGATGAGTTGCTGCTGGAGGCGTTCAGCAGTTTTACAGAGATAATGTCTAAGCAATATCAGGCATTTTTTAGCGATGTTAGTGATGCATCAGGCGCCTGCCAGGCCATAACTGACATGATCTACAGCTCGCAGGTTGCAACGCCGGATAACATGGAACTGATGTATCAACTTTACGCATTGGCCAGCCGAAAACCGCTATTAAAAACGGTGATGCAAAACTGGATGCAGCGTAGTCAGCAAACGCTCGAACAATGGTTTGAACCCGGAACCGCCCGCGCGCTGGATGCGTTTATTGAAGGGATGACACTGCATTTTGTCACTGACCGTAAGCCGCTATCGCGCGAGGATATTTTACAGATGGTGGCGCAATTGGCAGGGCAGGAGATAAAATTCAGGCAACAAAAAACCCATCAACCTTGAACCGAAATGGCGGGGTTGATGGGCTCCACAAAATGGGGACATCAAAGAAAAGCAGTGGCACTAATTAAGACTGATGCCCCGAGGAAAAGTTCTGTGGTTGTACAAAAAAATTTCATTTTTGGGGCAACTTCAGTTTTATCCGAGTCCTGGCCATACCATTACGATGATTGTCCCTGCCAGCGTCAGCAGTACGTTAGCTATTGCATAAGTGCCCGCATAACCTAATGCCGGGATGTTGCTGCGCGCAGTGTCGCTGATGATCTCCATTGCCGGAGCACAAGTACGTGCGCCCATCATTGCACCGAATAACAGCGCGCGGTTCATGCGCAGCACATAAGCGCCAAACAGGAAGCAAATAACAACGGGCACCAGGCTGACAATTAACCCGGCAATCAACATCTGACCGCCAATCGCACCCAGGCCGTTATTGATGCCACTACCGGCGCTTAAACCCACACCCGCCATAAATACCATCAAACCGAACTCTTTCACCATGCTTAACGCGCCCTGGGGAATATAGCCGAAGGTCGGGTGGTTCGCTCGCATAAAGCCCAGCATAATACCAGCGAATAACAACCCGGCGGCGTTACCCATGCCGAAGCTGAATGTGCTGAACTGGAAGGTGATCATCCCGATCATCAGACCGATGACAAAGAACGCGCAGAATGCCAGTAGATCGGTAACCTGGCTGTGAATAGAGATAAAGCCGATGCGATCGGCGATGGTTTTCACGCGACGGGCATCGCCGCTCACCTGCAATACATCGCCTTTATTAAGCACCACGTTATCGTCGATCGGCATTTCGATCTGGCTGCGGATGACGCGGTTAAGGAAACAACCGTGATCGGTCAGCTTCAGTTGTGCCAGACGTTTACCGACAGCGTTATGGTTTTTGACGACCACCTCTTCAGTGACGATACGCATGTCGAGAAGGTCTCGATCAAAAACTTCTTTACCGTTACGGAAGCTGGGATCGAGCCGGGCGTGGGCGTCGGGATATCCTACCAACGCTATTTCATCGCCCATCTGTAGCACGGCGTCACCATCCGGATTTGCCAGAATCCCGTTACGACGAATACGTTCAATGTAGCAACCGGTTTGTCGATAAATACCCAGTTCACGCAAGTTTTTGCCATCGGCCCAGGCGACCAGTTCCGGCCCGACGCGGTAGGCGCGAATGACCGGCAGATAGACTTTACGGCTGGCGTCGGTATCCAGACCTCGTTCACGAGCGATTTGTTGGGCGCTGGTCTGTAAGTCCTGATGCTGCAACTTAGGCAAGTAACGCGCACCGACAATCAAACTCACCAGGCCAATCAAATAGGTTAATGCATACCCGAGGCTTAAATTATCCAGTGCCGCAGAGAGCTGCCCGCTTTCTATTCCTGAGTGGCGTAAGGTATCGCCCGCACCAACCAAAACCGGTGTTGATGTCATTGAACCAGCCAACATACCGGCCGTCAGGCCGATGTCCCAGCCAAACAACTTACCCAGCCCTAAGGCGATCAGCAGTGCACTACCGACCATTACCAGGGCTAACATTAGGTAATTTTTCCCATCGCGGAAAAAAATGGAAAAAAAGTTGGGTCCGGCTTCGACCCCGACGCAGAAAATAAACAGCATAAAGCCAAGATTAAGCGCGTCGGTGTTAATACTGAAATGTTGTTGACCTAATAACAGTGATACGACTAAAACGCCAATGGAATTACCCAGTTGGATTGAACCAAGTCGTAATTTTCCGAGACATAGTCCAAGCGCGAGGACCACGAATAATAACAGAATGTAATTCCCATTTAACAATTCGGCGACGTTTATATTCACGGAGACTAACTTCTTGTTTACGAGTAAGCTGTTGAAAGAAATGGTAATTTAAGATAATGTTTTTACCTGAATTCAGAGCGCAGATTCATTCAGCGCACTTAATCAATAGTAAAGTAACAATATATTTTACTAGTGTAATCACATTAGATACCAACGGCTATAAGAATTGTGTTGGCCTATATTAGCATGGAATGCGAAGCGGCTTTATCTTACTGAGCGCCACACCGGCGAAAAATGTGTTCGATAGAGGCAGTGTCAGGAGGAACATGTGAAACATAAACAACATTGGGCGGGGGCAATTTGCTGTTTTGTCCTCTTTATTGTGGTGTGCCTTTTTCTGGCGACACATATGAAGGGAGCTTTTCGGGCTGCCGGGCACCCTGAAATCGGCTTACTGTTTTTCATTCTTCCTGGGGCTGTAGCCAGCTTTTTTTCGCGGCGTAGAGAAGTCCTTAAACCACTGTTTGGCGCAATGCTGGCAGCGCCGTGTTCTATGTTAATTATGCGTCTGTTTTTTTCACCATCACGCTCATTCTGGCAGGAGCTGGCGTGGTTGTTGAGTGCCGTCTTCTGGTGTGCGCTGGGCGCATTATGTTTTTTGTTTATCAGTAGCTTGTTCAGGCCGCAACACAGAAAAAATCAATAAAGCCCTCAAACAGAGAGGGCTTATCCAGTAATCAGGCGTCAAGATTCTCTTTCACCCAGGCAGCAAAATCGGTATAGCCACCGATGTGTTGCTGATCGACAAAAATCTGCGGTACGGTTTCTACCGGCTTGCCAGCTTTCTGTTGCAGATCCTCTTTAGTGATCCCTTCAGCACGAATATCCACATACTGGTAGTGAAAATCATCGTGTTCATTACTTAACTTTTCTGCCAAATCTTTGGCACGCACGCAGTAAGGGCAACCCGGACGACCGAAAATAACGGTTTGCATTGGCTTTCTCCATTTATCTCTCATGTGTGCATGATCACGCCAAATGTTATTCGCTGAAAGTAGGTTTAACCTGTTGCATTGATTGCTTAAAGCTATAACTGTTAAGCACAACGCGGCGAAAGGTTTTAAACTGGCAGCTCACTTTGCAGAGGGAAGTTTATGCGCGCGATCGGTAAATTGCCTAAAAGCGTGTTGATACTGGAATTTATTGGAATGATGTTACTGGCGGCGGCGCTGCTGTCGATAAGTGACAACTTTTCGCTTCCAGCGCCGTTTTCTACGCCAGAAGCGCAAATTCTGATGATTTTTCTCGGTGTTTTGCTCATGCTTCCCGCTGCGGTGGTGGTTATTCTTCAGGTGGCAAAACGGCTGGCCCCGCAACTGATGAATCATCCACCGGAATCTTCACGTTCAGAAAGAGAAAAAGATAATGACGCCAACCATTGAACTTATTTGTGGTCACCGCTCCATTCGCCATTTCACTGATGAACCTATCTCCGCTGAACAGCGTGAGGCGATTATCAACAGCGCCCGCGCGACCTCCAGTTCCAGCTTTTTGCAGTGTAGTAGCATTATTCGCATTACCGACCCCGCATTGCGTGAAGCCCTGGTGCCGCTGACCGGCGGGCAAAAACACGTTGCGCAAGCGGCGGAGTTTTGGGTGTTTTGCGCCGACTTTAACCGTCATTTGCAGATCTGCCCGGATGCTCAACTCGGCCTGGCTGAACAGTTGTTGCTCGGTGTTGTTGATACAGCGATGATGGCACAAAACGCCTTAACCGCAGCGGAATCGCTGGGGTTGGGCGGTGTATATATTGGCGGCCTGCGCAATAACATTGAAGCGGTGACGGAGCTGCTGAAATTACCAAAGCATGTTCTGCCGCTGTTTGGCCTGTGTCTCGGCTGGCCTGCGGATAACCCGGATCTCAAGCCGCGTTTACCGGCCTCTATTTTGGTGCATGAAAACAGCTACCAACCGCTGGATAAAGATGCTCTGGCGCAGTATGACGAGCAACTGGCGGAATATTATCTTACCCGTGGCAGCAATAATCGCCGGGATACCTGGAGCGATCATATTCGCCGGACGATTATCAAAGAAAGCCGTCCTTTTATTCTCGATTATTTGCATAAACAAGGTTGGGCGACGCGCTAAAACCGTTACGGCGATGTATTATACGCGGGCTTTTGACCAGGTCTGACAGAGAGGTGCAGGGTGAAAATTGCCATATTGTCCCGGGATGGAACGCTCTATTCGTGTAAGCGGCTGCGTGAAGCCGCCATACAGCGTGGTCACCTGGTTGAAATTCTCGATCCGCTTTCTTGCTACATGAACATTAATCCTGCGGCGTCTTCCATTCACTATAAAGGCCGCAAACTCCCCCATTTTGACGCGGTGATCCCGCGTATTGGCACTGCTATAACCTTTTATGGGACGGCGGCGCTGCGCCAGTTCGAAATGCTGGGCAGTTATCCGCTGAACGAATCGGTCGCGATTGCCCGGGCGCGTGACAAATTGCGTTCAATGCAACTGCTGGCGCGTCAGGGCATTGACCTGCCTGTCACGGGGATTGCGCATTCGCCGGATGATACCAGCGACTTAATCGATATGGTCGGTGGTGCGCCGCTGGTGGTTAAGCTGGTCGAAGGCACGCAGGGAATTGGTGTGGTGCTGGCGGAAACGCGCCAGGCGGCAGAAAGCGTGATTGATGCTTTTCGCGGCCTGAACGCTCATATTCTGGTGCAGGAATATATAAAAGAGGCGCAAGGGTGCGATATCCGCTGTCTGGTCGTCGGTGATGAAGTTGTCGCGGCGATTGAACGGCGGGCGAAAGAGGGCGATTTTCGCTCCAATTTGCATCGTGGCGGCGCGGCAAGCATCGCCAGTATCACGCCGAAAGAGCGTGAAATCGCCATCAAAGCTGCGCGAACGATGGCGCTGGATGTTGCCGGTGTGGATATTCTGCGTGCCAATCGCGGGCCGTTGGTGATGGAAGTGAACGCGTCGCCGGGGCTGGAAGGAATAGAAAAAACCACCGGTATCGACATTGCGGGTAAAATGATCCGCTGGATCGAACGCCACGCCACGGCAGAATATTGCCTGAAAACGGGTGGTTAGTCGCAATTACATTACTGATCATGGTTTTGCCTGCGCTTTTTGCGTAAGCTGTGCCAGTCTTTTTATCGGAAGAGGTTGTACAAAATTATGACATCGCTGGTCGTTCCTGGTCTGGATACGTTGCGTCAATGGCTCGATGACCTGGGGATGAGTTTTTTTGAATGTGATAACTGTCAGGCTTTGCATCTGCCCCATATGCAGAATTTCGACGGTGTCTTTGATGCCAAAATCGACCTGATTGATAACACAATCCTGTTTTCTGCCATGGCGGAAGTCAGGCCTTCAGCCGTGTTGCCGCTGGCGGCGGATTTATCAGCCATCAATGCCAGCTCACTGACCGTGAAAGCATTTCTCGATATGCAGGATGATAATCTGCCAAAGCTGGTGGTTTGCCAGTCTTTATCTGTTATGCAGGGCGTAACCTATGAACAGTTTGCATGGTTTGTACGCCAGAGCGAAGAACAGATTTCGATGGTCATCCTCGAAGCTAATGCCCATCAGCTGCTGTTGCCGACTGACGATGAAGGGCAAAATAACGTTACCGAAAACTATTTCCTTCACTGATAACTCTCTTCGAACACGCAGTCGCTGCCGCAGTGACTGCGCGTCGTAATATTTCCTGCTGATTTTAACCTTTCATTAAAGATTAATTCACTTCTATTGTGCCAGGTTTGCTTTATCACATAGAGCAAATACGCATAAAAATTTGTTAAATACCGTTTTTTAATTACAGCTATAGTTTCAAACCCTGGCTAAAGTTATTCTTGCGAGGCTTTTATATAGCGAGCAATGCTGGCCGGGAGAGAGTTCTCTTTTCTTGCACCGCGCCGATAAAAAATATGCACGTTTATTGCATATCTTTCAGTGTGACAACTTTTGTTCGTTTGTTAACGAACTTTCAGAAGGAAAGAGATATGACCGCCTTAAATAAAAAATGGCTATCGGGTCTGATTGCGGGTGCTCTGATGGCCGTCTCTGTCGGCACGCTCGCGGCTGAACAAAAAACACTCCACATCTATAACTGGTCTGATTATATCGCCCCGGATACGGTGGCAAATTTTGAAAAAGAGACCGGTATCAAAGTCGTCTACGATGTTTTTGATTCTAACGAAGTGCTGGAAGGCAAATTAATGGCGGGGAGTACCGGCTTTGATCTCGTTGTGCCGTCAGCCAGCTTTCTGGAGCGCCAGTTGACTGCGGGAGTATTCCAGCCGCTTGATAAAAGCAAATTGCCGGAGTGGAAGAATCTCGATCCGGAGCTGCTGAAGCTGGTGGCCAAACACGATCCCGACAATAAATTTGCCATGCCGTATATGTGGGCGACTACCGGGATTGGCTATAACGTCGATAAAGTCAAAGCGGTGCTGGGCGAAAACGCGCCGGTCGATAGCTGGGACTTGATTCTCAAACCTGAAAATCTGGAAAAACTGAAAAGCTGTGGTGTCTCTTTCCTCGATGCGCCGGAAGAGGTTTTTGCCACTGTGTTGAATTATCTTGGTAAAGATCCGAACAGCACCAAAGCGGATGATTACACCGGACCAGCGACTGACCTGCTATTGAAACTGCGCCCGAATATTCGTTATTTCCACTCTTCCCAATACATCAATGATCTGGCGAATGGTGACATCTGCGTGGCGATTGGCTGGGCGGGCGATGTCTGGCAGGCGTCAAACCGCGCGAAGGAAGCGAAGAATGGCGTGAATGTCTCTTTCTCAATTCCGAAAGAAGGGGCGATGGCATTCTTTGATGTATTCGCCATGCCTGCCGATGCCAAAAATAAAGACGAAGCGTATCAGTTCCTGAATTATTTGCTGCGTCCGGATGTGGTGGCACACATCTCTGACCATGTGTTCTATGCCAATGCGAACAAAGCAGCTACGCCGCTGGTGAGCGCGGAAGTGCGTGACAATCCTGGTATTTATCCTCCGGCAGATGTCCGCGCCAAAATGTTCACCCTGCAAGTACAGGATCCGAAAATTGATCGTGTGCGCACCCGCGCGTGGACCAAAGTGAAGAGCGGAAAATAATCCGCAGCCGTAGATGCCGGACGGGCGCACCATCCCCGCCGGCAATTCGCACCATCATGGTGCGCTTGCACACATTAAATGCCGGAGAGCAGCCGTGAATGACGCTATCCCTCGCCCGCAGGCGAAAAGTCGTAAGTCGCTGACACCACTATTAGAAATCCGCAATTTGACCAAATCTTACGATGGTCAACATGCGGTCGATGATGTCAGTCTGACCATTTATAAAGGCGAAATCTTTGCACTGCTGGGCGCATCCGGCTGTGGTAAGTCCACACTGCTGCGTATGTTGGCAGGTTTCGAACAACCTTCTGCCGGGCAGATTATGCTTGATGGCGTCGATTTGTCACAGGTTCCGCCTTATCTGCGCCCCATCAACATGATGTTCCAGTCCTACGCGCTATTCCCCCATATGACCGTGGAGCAAAACATTGCCTTTGGTCTGAAACAAGACAAGTTACCAAAAGCGGAAATTGCCAGTCGGGTCAACGAGATGCTGGGGCTGGTGCATATGCAGGAGTTTGCCAAACGCAAACCGCATCAGCTTTCCGGTGGTCAACGTCAGCGAGTGGCGCTGGCCCGAAGCCTTGCCAAACGCCCGAAACTATTACTGCTCGATGAACCGATGGGCGCGCTGGATAAAAAACTGCGCGACCGGATGCAGCTTGAAGTGGTGGATATTCTGGAGCGTGTCGGCGTGACCTGTGTGATGGTAACGCACGATCAGGAAGAGGCGATGACCATGGCGGGGCGCATCGCGATTATGAATCGCGGTAAATTTGTTCAGATTGGCGAGCCGGAAGAAATTTATGAGCACCCGACCACGCGATATAGCGCCGAGTTCATTGGATCGGTCAATGTTTTCGAAGGACTGCTAAAGGAACGCCAGGAAGATGGCCTGTTGCTTTATTCGCCTGGGCTGGTGCATCCGTTGAAAGTCGATCCCGATGCGTCAGTGGTGGATAACGTGCCGGTGCATGTGGCGCTGCGTCCGGAAAAAATCATGCTCTGTGACGAACCGCCTGCTGATGGCTGCAATTTTGCAGTGGGAGAGGTGACACATATTGCCTATCTCGGTGATTTGTCTGTTTATCATGTCCGCCTGAAAAGCGGGCAGATGATCAGCGCCCAGTTACAAAACGCCCATCGTTTTCGCAAAGGGTTACCGACCTGGGGCGATGAAGTTCGTTTGTGCTGGGAATCAGACAGTTGTGTGGTGCTGACGGTTTAAGGAGCAAAGATGAGTACACTTGAACCTGCTGCCCAGCCGGGTGGATTAAAGCAATGGCTTACACAGTGGCAAATGAAGCACGGGCGCAAACTGGTGATTGCGCTGCCGTATATCTGGTTGATTTTGTTGTTTCTGCTGCCATTTCTGATTGTCTTTAAAATAAGCCTGGCGGAGATGGCGCGCGCTATTCCACCTTATACCGAACTGATGGCGTGGGCTGACGGGCAACTTTCCATCACTCTTAATCTCGGTAATTTTCTGCAACTGACTGACGATCCGCTCTATTTCGATGCTTATCTCCAGTCGTTACAGGTGGCGGCGATTTCGACCGTTTGTTGCTTATTGCTCGGCTATCCGCTGGCGTGGGCAGTGGCGCACAGTAAACCGTCGACCCGCAATATCTTATTGCTGCTGGTGATCCTGCCTTCGTGGACCTCATTTTTGATCCGCGTTTACGCCTGGATGGGGATACTAAAAAACAATGGCGTGCTGAATAACTTCCTGCTGTGGCTGGGGGTTATCGATCAGCCGCTGACCATTCTGCATACCAATCTGGCAGTTTATATCGGCATTGTTTACGCCTACGTACCGTTTATGGTGCTGCCGATCTACACCGCCTTGATTCGTATTGATTATTCGCTGGTGGAAGCCGCGCTGGATCTCGGCGCGCGTCCGCTGAAGACTTTCTTTACGGTGATTGTGCCGCTTACCAAAGGTGGGATTATCGCCGGATCAATGCTGGTTTTCATTCCGGCGGTGGGTGAGTTTGTGATCCCGGAACTGCTCGGCGGCCCTGATAGCATCATGATCGGGCGCGTTCTGTGGCAGGAGTTTTTCAATAACCGCGACTGGCCGGTGGCTTCTGCGGTGGCGATCATTATGTTATTGCTGCTGATTGTGCCAATTATGTGGTTCCACAAATATCAGCAAAAAAGCGTGGGGGAACACGGATGAATAATTTACCGGTCGTTCGTTCGCCCTGGCGAATTGTGATTTTGTTGCTGGGCTTCACCTTTCTCTATGCGCCGATGCTGATGCTGGTCATCTATTCATTTAACAGTTCGAAACTGGTGACGGTGTGGGCCGGTTGGTCAACGCGCTGGTACGGTGAGTTATTGCGTGATGATGCGATGATGAGCGCGGTCGGCTTAAGTCTGACGATTGCCGCCTGTGCGGCGACGGCGGCGGCGATCCTCGGGACTATTGCGGCGGTCGTGCTGGTACGTTTCGGGCGGTTTCGTGGATCGAATGGCTTTGCCTTTATGATCACCGCGCCGTTAGTCATGCCTGATGTGATCACTGGCCTGTCGCTGTTGTTATTGTTCGTTGCTCTTGCTCATGCCATCGGCTGGCCTGCCGATCGCGGTATGTTAACTATCTGGCTGGCGCACGTGACTTTCTGTACGGCTTATGTGGCAGTTGTTATTTCTTCGCGTCTGCGGGAACTGGATCGCTCCATTGAAGAAGCGGCGATGGATCTCGGCGCGACGCCGCTGAAGGTGTTTTTCGTCATTACACTACCGATGATCATGCCGGCGATCATTTCTGGTTGGTTGCTTGCTTTTACTCTGTCGCTCGACGATCTGGTGATCGCCAGCTTTGTTTCCGGGCCGGGAGCCACCACGTTACCGATGCTGGTCTTCTCCAGCGTGCGGATGGGGGTGAATCCGGAAATCAACGCCCTGGCAACATTGATTCTCGGTGCGGTCGGAATTGTCGGATTTATCGCCTGGTATTTAATGGCGCGCGCAGAAAAGCAGCGGATACGCGATATCCAGCGTGCAAGACGTGGCTGAAGACACTAAAATTTGCCAACCTGGCTACATAATGCCGCGCATGTCGCGGCATTGTTTTCATGGAAGACGAAACGTTGGGATTTTTTAAGAAAACATCTTCATCACATGCTCGCCTGAATGTGCCTGCACTGGTGCAGGTGGCGGCGCTCGCCATTATTATGATCCGTGGCCTCGACGTGCTGATGATTTTCAATACGCTGGGCGTGCGCGGTATCGGCGAGTTCATTCATCGCAGCGTACAAACCTGGAGTTTAACGCTGGTCTTTCTAAGCAGCCTTGCGCTGGTTTTTATTGAAATCTGGTGTGCGTTTTCGCTGGTGAAAGGGCGTCGCCTGGCGCGCTGGCTGTATCTGTTGACGCAAATCACGGCCGCCAGTTACCTGTGGGCAGCTTCGCTCGGTTATGGTTACCCTGAGCTGTTCAGCATTCCTGGTGAATCGAAACGTGAAATCTTCCATAGCCTGATGTTACAAAAGCTGCCGGATATGCTCATCTTATTGCTGTTGTTCGTTCCCGCCACCAGTCGGCGGTTCTTCCAGTTGCAATAATGTGTATAATCCTCGCCCCTGATGATGTGAAGGTCAATGTATGCAGTGCGCACTTTACGACGCGGGTCGCTGTCGCTCCTGTCAGTGGATAACGCAGCCGATTCCAGAGCAACTCTCCGCTAAAACCGCCGATCTTAAAAATCTGTTGGCCGATTTTCCGGTTTCGGAGTGGTGTGCGCCGGTGTCTGGTCCGGAACAAGGGTTTCGCAATAAAGCCAAAATGGTGGTGAGTGGTAGCGTTGAAAAACCACTGCTCGGAATGCTACATCGCGACGGTACGCCAGAAGATCTTTGCGACTGCCCGCTTTACCCTGCCTCATTTGCGCCCGTTTTTTCGGCGCTAAAACCGTTTATCGCCCGTGCGGGGCTGACGCCCTACAACGTGGCGCGCAAGCGTGGCGAACTGAAATATATTCTGCTGACTGAAAGCCAGATAGATGGCGGTATGATGCTGCGCTTTGTACTGCGTTCTGAAACCAAGCTGGCGCAACTGCGTAAGGCGCTGCCGTGGTTACAGGCACAACTGCCACAGCTAAAAGTCATTACCGTCAATATTCAGCCAGTGCATATGGCGATAATGGAAGGGGAGACGGAGATCTACCTGACCGAACAGCAGGCGCTGGCAGAGCGTTTTAATGACGTGCCGCTGTGGATCCGCCCGCAAAGTTTCTTCCAGACGAATCCGGCTGTCGCCAGCCAGCTGTACGCCACCGCGCGTGACTGGGCGCGACAATTGCCGGTAAATCATATGTGGGATCTGTTCTGCGGCGTTGGCGGTTTTGGTTTGCATTGCGCAACGCCAGAAATGCAGTTAACGGGGATTGAGATTGCGCCAGAAGCGATTGCCTGTGCGAAACAATCTGCTGCTGAACTGGGTCTAACGCGTCTGCAATTTCAGGCGCTGGACTCCACTCAGTTTGCCACCGCTCAGGGTGAAGTGCCGGAGCTGGTGCTGGTTAATCCACCGCGTCGCGGCATTGGTAAACCGCTGTGTGATTATCTTTCGACGATGGCACCGCGTTTTATTATCTACTCAAGCTGTAACGCCCAAACGATGGCGAAAGATATCCGCGAACTGCCAGGATATCGCATTGAGCGGGTACAGCTTTTCGATATGTTCCCCCACACCGCACATTATGAAGTGCTGACGCTCCTGGTGAAGCAATAAAAAAGCCGCATCTGCGGCTTTCTGAATCTTACTGCGGGAACCACTGATCGCTGATTTTCTGATATGTACCGTCTGCTTTAACGGCTGCCAGTGCCTTATTCAGTTTCTCCAGCAGAGCTTTGTTATCCGGGCGTACAGCGATGCCCAGACCGGTGCCGAAGTACTGCGGATCGGTTACTTTCTCAGTCGCAACGCCCAGTTGCGGATTGGTTTTCAGCCACTCATTAACTACCGCTGTATCACCAAATACCCCATCAATACGACCATTTTTCAGGTCGATAAATGCATTCTGATAACTGTCATAAGAGACGGTTTTCACTTCCGGATGCTGATCCTGAATATATTTCTGGTGAGTGGTGCCGTTTTCCATACCAATACGTTTACCTTTCAGGTCGGCAAAAGTCTTATAGGTATCTTTTTTGGCAATCACGACGGCTGAGTTTTCGTAATAGGGGGTGGTAAAGGCTACCTGCTTGCTACGTTCCGGTGTGATGTCCATCCCGGAAATCACTGCGTCATATTTTCTGAATTTCAGTGACGGGATCAGGCTGTCGAAAGCGTGATTAGTAAAAGTACATTCTGCCTGCATTTGTTTGCATAACGCCTTTGCCAGATCGATATCAAAGCCGACGATCTGGTTATTTGCATCCATCGATTCGAATGGCGGATAAGTGGCAGAGACGCCGAAATTGATTTTCTCTGCGGCAGAAGCGCCGAATGCACAGGATGCAAGTAATGCGGCAAGAACTAGCTTTTTCATGATGGAACTCCCGTCTGTCAATCTTATGATTATTAGCCGTGTCTGCGGCATGGATTTACAATGCCATCAAATGAATTTATATGCAATAAATATGATTAAATAGTTCGCATGAGATAAAAAAAGACGGACAACTTAGTGGGTTGTCCGTCTTCATTATAAGGATTTATGCACTATGTACGCCGCATCCGGCACAGGCACCGTGCAGGTGTCTGATGCGACGCTGGCGCGTCTTATCAGACCTACAAAACCCCCCGGCGAATGTGTACGCAGTCACATTAATTCCGACGTTCAAATGCCAGTGCTTTACGCTCAATCAGACGCATCATCAGCGTCAGCAGGCCGTTGACGACGAGGTAAATAATCCCCGCCGCGCCAAACACCATTACGTCGTAGGTACGTCCGTACAGTAACTGGCTGTAGCCCATCACTTCCATTAGCGTAATGGTGTATGCCAGAGAGGTACTTTTGAACACCAGCACCACTTCGTTGGAATAAGAAGAGAGCGAGCGTTTAAAGGCATACGGCAGCAGGATCGCCAGCGTATCTTTTTTGCTCATTCCCAGGGCGCTACAGGACTGCCACTGACCTTCCGGGATCGCACGAATTGCACCGTAAAACAGCTGCGTGGTATACGCCGCACTGTTCAGCGATAACGCAATCAGCGCACATAACCACGGTTCTGACAACAAATGCCACAGTGCCGGATACTCCTGCAACGTCGGGAACTGGCCCGGCCCGTAATAAATCAGGAAGATCTGCACCAGCAGCGGCGTACCGGTAAACAGCGTGATATAGCCACGCACCAGCCACACCAGCACCGGTGTTTTCAGCGTCAGGATGATGGTAAAAATCAACGCCAGAATGAGCGCCACAATCAGCGAGGCAACCGTCAGCGTCAGGCTGGTATGCAGCCCTTTCATCAGTTCGGGTAAATACTCAAGCATCAGCCAGGTCTCCGCTCAAAACGTGTCGCGCGCAGGTCAATGCGTTTGAGTATGTACTGGCTCAACAGGGTAATCACCAGGTAAATCGCCGCCGCCACAATGTACCAGGTAAACGGTTCCTGGGTACGGGTGGCGATGCTTTTGGTTTGCAGCATTAAATCATTCACACTAATCAAACTGACCAGCGCGGTATCTTTCAGCAGTACCAGCCACTGGTTGCCGAGACCAGGCAGCGCATGACGCCACATCTGCGGCATCACCAGACGGAAAAAGATAGCCGATTTCGACAGCCCCAGCGCCTGACCCGATTCCCACTGACCCATCGGCACCGCTTTCAGTGCGCCACGCAGAGTTTGCGAAGCATAAGCGGCATACAGCAGTGACAGAGCGATAACACCGCAAAGGAACGGGCTAACGTCGAAGTTCTCAATGTCCATCTGCACCGGGATCTGCACGAATCCAAGATTGATGGTGAAGCCATCCGCAAGCGTCAGCAGTAACTGCGAGGAGCCAAAGTAGATAAACAGCACCACCAGAATTTCTGGCAGGCCGCGCAGAATCGTCACCAGCGCCGAACCTGCCCACGCAACAGGGCGCCATTTTGCTGACTCCCATACTGCAAAGAACATCGCCAGCGCCAGTCCGACAATCAATGCACAAACGGCAAGGCCGACGGTCATCCCGGCGGCGCTTGCTAAAGGAAAAAATTCATTCATCAGGAATTACTTCTGGAACCATTTGTTGTAGATGGTTTCGTAAGTGCCATCTTTCTTCACTTTTTCCAGCGCAGTATTAAATTTCTGCTGCAGTTCAGTGTTGCCCTGACGTACTGCGATGCCGAGGCCAGTACCGAAGTAATCTTTATCGGTCACTTTGTCGCCCACAGCCGCCAGTTTTGGATTATCTTTCAGCCATTCGGTTACCACTGCGGTGTCACCGAATACACCGTCGATACGCCCGTTTTGCAGATCCAGTTTTGCGTTCTGGTAGCTGTCATACGGGACAGTGGTGATTTCCGGATGTTTATCCATAATGAATTTCTGGTGTGTCGTCCCGTTCTGCACACCGACTTTTTTACCTTTCAGCTGATCAACGCTGGTGTATTTACCTTGCTGACCCACAAACAGGGCGGAGTTGTCATAGTACGGAGTGGTGAACAGCACCTGTTTTTCACGCTCTGGAGTGATATCCATACCTGCCATAACGGCGTCCACACGGCGGAATTTCAGACTCGGGATCAGGCTGTCAAATGCCTGGTTGGAGAAAGTACAGGTTGCATCAATCTCTTTACACAGTGCCTGTGCGAGGTCGACGTCAAAACCGACGATCTGGTTATTTGCGTCTATAGATTCAAACGGAGGATAGGATGCTTCGGTAGCAAAACGAATGGTTTCGGCAGCTGTGGCGGAAAGACTAAAACTTGCAATTAACGCGGCAATCAGAACTTTTTTCATTGTCGTTATCCCGAATCTTTAGTGAGAGAGATAGTTTTTAAATGCTTCGGTTTGCGGCTCGGTAAAGCAGCGCGCGTCGCCTTGTTCAACGATGTGACCGTTTTCCATATACACCACACGGCTGGCGGTTTTACGCGCCACTTCAACTTCGTGGGTGACGATCACCTGGGTAATATTGGTCTCCGCCAGCTCACGAATGATGCTGACGATCTGTGCCGTAATTTCCGGGTCCAGCGCGGCGGTCGGTTCATCAAACAGCAGTACCTGCGGCTCCATCATCAGCGCACGGGCAATAGCAACACGTTGTTGCTGACCACCAGAAAGGTGCAGCGGGTAACGATCGCTATAAGGTTTGAGACGCAGACGCTCAAGCAGTTTTTCTGCGCGAGCCAGCGCCTGATCTTTACTCAAGCCGAGTACGCGGCATGGCGCTTCGATCAGGTTTTGCTGCACGGTGAGATGCGGCCACAGATTGTATTGCTGAAACACCATGCCGACGTTGCGACGCAGGTCGCGAATCGCTTTGTCAGACGGTGTTTTGGTGAAATCGAAATGGTTGCCTGCAATGTTGAGCGTACCGGAGCGCGGCATCTCAAGCAGATTGAGTACACGCAGCAGCGAGCTTTTCCCCGCGCCGCTGGGGCCAAGTAACACCAGCGTTTCGCCTTGCGGGCAATCCAGCGTGATATCGAACAGCGCCTGGTGTGCGCCGTAGAAGCAATTAATGCCGTTTAATTGAATACTCATTGACACTCGTATACTGGCAGTCTGATAGCTATTGAGGTCGAAGATAGTACCTTTGACAGAATAATTATGCAATATTTCTGCTTTAAAAGTTAAAAGCAAAGCGCATTATTCAATAAACATAGCACAAAATAACGAGGGCGTTGTTCGGCGAGCATAAATGTCGGCATTCCTCACAGAATGCCGGACAATTTATGGGGGTTATAATCTAATCAAGGGATTAACGGTTCTCAATGGACTGGCGTAATGTCCCCGCTTTGGCGTGAACGCTGCCACCTAAATAGCGCACATCGTCGATGACCCAACACTGGCCTTCCTGAATCATCAGCACCTCATCCTGCCAGCTCTGGTCGCCTTGTTTCAGATCCACGCGCAACGGAATATTACGTGCATCGCGATTCGGGATGGTAGAAGCACTGGCGACGCGGGCGCTGTCTGGCAAGGTGGTACGACTGGAGAAGGGATCGCTGCTTAACAATTCACGTTGGTTGTTATTGCGGTTGGCATCGCTGAGCAGTGCCGCCAGTTTGTCACTCAAATACGGGCGCAGAGCGGTAATGTCGTTACTGCGATGCTGAATACGGTAGTCATAGAATTGCTGAGCCACGCTGTCAGGGCCGCCCTGGACGCAAGAACCTGTGCGGGAGCCGTTGTCTTTATAGGCTGGCGTGACGGTGGTGCAAGCACTGAGTAACAGTGCGCAAGGGATAAGCATGGTCAATTTGCTGTAGCGCATAATGATTTCCTTATAAGCGAACACCTTGAAAGCGTTCTACGATAATAATGATATCCTTTCAATAATAGCGTATCAGTCCGATAATGCTTTTGAGATCGAAGGCTTAGCATACAAGGAGATCGATCATGCAATTTTCCACAACCCCAACACTTGAAGGTCAGACCATCGTTGAATATTGCGGTGTGGTGACGGGCGAAGCGATTTTAGGCGCCAATATTTTCCGTGATTTCTTTGCCGGTATCCGCGATATCGTCGGCGGTCGTTCAGGGGCTTACGAAAAGGAACTGCGCAAGGCACGAGAAATTGCGTTTGAAGAATTAGGTTCCCAGGCACGGGCGCTGGGAGCGGATGCAGTGGTCGGCATTGATATCGACTACGAAACGGTCGGGCAAAACGGCAGTATGCTGATGGTCAGCGTCAGCGGAACGGCGGTGAAAACGCGTCGATGAGAAGAGTTTTCTGGCTGGTTGCGGCGATCCTGTTACTGGCAGGGTGCGCAGGGGAAAAAGGCATTGTCGAGAAAGAGGGATACCAACTCGACACCCGACGCCAGGCGCAGGCGGCATATCCCCGTATTAAAGTGCTGGTGATCCACTACACGGCGGATGATTTCGACACGTCGCTGGCGACGCTGACCGATAAAAAAGTCAGCTCGCACTACCTTGTGCCAGCCGTGCCGCCGCGTTACAACGGCAAACCGCGTATCTGGCAACTGGTGCCGGAGCAAGAACTGGCCTGGCACGCGGGGATCAGCGCCTGGCGCGGGGCGACGCGGATTAACGATACCTCTATTGGCATTGAGCTGGAAAATCGCGGCTGGCAGAAATCAGCGGGGGTGAAATATTTTACGCCGTTTGAACCAGCGCAAATTCAGGCGCTCATTCCTCTGGCGAAAGATATTATCGCCCGCTATCACATCAAACCAGAAAACGTGGTGGCACATGCGGATATTGCCCCACAGCGCAAAGACGATCCTGGTCCACTGTTCCCGTGGCAGCAACTGGCGCAGCAGGGAGTTGGTGCCTGGCCAGATGCATCGCGCGTTAGCTTTTATCTGGCCGGGCGCGCGCCGCACACGCCGGTAGAAACCACATCGTTGCTGGAACTTTTGGCACGCTACGGTTATGACGTAAAATCTGAAATGACGCCGCACGAACAGCAGCGAGTGATTATGGCGTTTCAGATGCACTTCCGCCCGACGTTATATAACGGCGAAGCGGATGCAGAAACTCAGGCGATTGCCGAAGCGTTGCTGGAGAAATACGGCCAGGATTAGCGCGGTAGTTTTCCGTGGTCGCGCAGCCAGGCGGCAGTTTGCTCAATACCTTCATTTAGCGTGATGATCGGCTGATAACCTAACTCTTCCTGCGCACGCGTAATATCCAGTGTAAAGTCAAAATTCAACTTGGAGACGCCGTAATGGGTCAGCGGCGGCTCTTTTGCTGACTTGCGTCCTAAACGCTCCATACTACGGGCAATCATATCCAGCATCGGGTAAGGCACCGACCGGATACGGCAATCAATGTTCAGTTCGTCGATCAGTTTCTGCACGATGCTGCGCAGAGTGCGATGTTCGCCGTTGGTAATGTTGTACGTACGACCAGAAGGCAACTTATCGCACGCTTCCTGACTCGCCAGCCACATAGCGTGCACGGCATTTTCATAGTAGGTCATATCGACCAGTGCGCTGCCGCCGTGGGGTAACAGAATGCTGCCGTAGTGGTGCATCATATGTGCCAGACGGGGAATAAAAACTTTATCGTGCGGGCCGAACAGACTTTGTGGGCGCAGAATAGTAAAGCGCGTTTGTGGGTTGGTCTGCGAAAGCATATTGATCACCTCTTCGCTGGCGGCTTTGCTGCGGGCAAATTCGTTGGCGAAGCGGTGAGGGCGAAAATCTTCTTTGATATCGCGATGGTGGTGATAGTCGAAGTACAGGGAGGGTGAAGAGATATGAATAAAATTACGCACGCCCCAGGCGACAGCCCATTCGCCCAGGCGGCGAGTGGCGCGAACGTTTGCCAGATCGAAAGCCTGCTGCGTTCCCCACGGCGAGGTAAAGCTGGAACAGTGCCACAGTGTATCAATGCCTGCGAGCATCACCTTCGCCTGCGATGAGACCAGCTCGGTCAGATCCGCATGGACAAACTCTGCACCTATTTTTTCCAGCAATTTGCCCATCGCTTCGTTGCGACCGGTTGCTCTCACACTGATGCCTTTCCGGCATAAAAACTCAACCGCGTTTCGACCTAAACCGCTGGTGGCGCCGGTAACCAGTACCTTCATATCATTCCACTGTTGTTGATAAAACGACGAGCGCATTCTTCCGTGATTTCCTCCTTGATGCAATGGGAAACGTGAAAGAATAACGCAGGTTTTTTTCGATTAATCTGTGCTTTGTTCTGCCAGTCTGGCGATTCGTTTTGCCATGCCGCGAAAAATAAACAGATGCGCGGGGATCATCAGTAGCCAGTAAAACAACCCTGGCATACCGTGAGGATGCCAGAAGGCGCGTACATCAATAGTGCGATATTCGCCTTTATCTTCCAGCGTAAAACACAGTCGCCCAAGTCCTGGCGCTTTCATGCCAAATAACAGGGTAAGTTGTTTTTCCGGCTCGACGACAATCACTTTCCAGCTATCCACCGCATCGCCCGTTTGCAGATATTCCCGTGCGGGGCGACCTTTCGCCAGTTTGTGACCTATCGCGCGATCCATTAGCGCCCGGGTCTGCCACAAAATATTGCCAAAGAAATAACGTTCTTTACCGCCGATTTGATTCACCACCTGCCATAAAGCCTGAAGGCTGGCGGAAGTTTTAACGGTAAACCCCGCCTGTTTGGCGAAATAACCGTATTCTGGTCGCCAGCGGGCAAAAGCCTGAGCGTCGTATCCCCAGTCGCTGGAGTTAACCAGTTTTTCTTCTTCTTTCAGGGTGCGACGTACCGCGTCATCGAAGGCGATCAGCGGTTGTGGGATGAGCGCGCGTAACGCGGTGTCATCCGCCAGCAGATCGTGTTTCAGCCCCTGAATCAACGCTTTGGCAGTAGTAGAGGGAACGGAGGTAATCACATTGAGAAACCACACCGAAATCCAGCGGGTGGGGAAGGGGACTGGAATCAACCAGCGATGTTTACCGCTCACCGCCATAAAATGTTCAAACTGCTGCTGATAGCTGAGCACCTCTGGTCCGGCGCCTTCGAATACCCGATGTTCGCTGGCCGGATGCTCCAACAGCGCCACCAGATAGTGCAGCAGGTTTTCCAGCGCGATGGGCGTGGTGCGTGAACGTACCCAGCGTGGCGGCGTTAACACTGGCAGGTTGTAAACCATATCACGCATCACTTCGAACGCTGCTGACCCGGCACCGACGATAATTCCGGCACGCAATTCGGTAACCGGTACATTCGCTTCACGCAGTATGTCCGCCGTAGCCTGACGAGCGCGCAGATGATCCGATTGCTCATGGGGCGGGGCTTGCAGTGAACTGAGAAAAATTAATTGCTTAACCGGCACTTCGCGCAGCGCATCGCGGACGTTGAGAGCCACCTGGCGCTCCTGCGCGATAAAATCGCCGCCTTCGCCCATGCTGTGCACCAGAAAATAGACGGTATCGATATCCTGCAATAGTGCCGGAAGATTATCCGGCCAGCTAAGATCGACTTTATGGCAACTGACATTAGCCAGTTGCAGCTTCGAAAGTCTGTCGACGTGACGTGCCGCCGCCAGAACCTGATGCCCCTGCTGGCTGAGTGTGCGCACCAGATGCTGACCAATGTAGCCACTGGCACCGAGAACTAAAATGCGTTGCGGCACGTCTCTCTCCTTAACGCGTCAGGAAAGCGCGCCAGTGGGCGGCAACTTCAGCCAGTTGTTCACGCGAGACGTCAAGATGCGTCACCAGGCGGACAATCGGCGAGGCGTTGATCAGTACGTTTCGCGCTTTCATGTATTCGCCTAACGCGGCAGCATTTTCTTCCCCGACGCGGACAAACAGCATATTGGTGTCCTGACGCATCACATCCGCGCCTGCCTCACGCAACTGCTCCGCCATCCAGGCGGCGTTGTCGTGGTCTTCCTGCAACCGTGCGAC
Source organism: Escherichia sp. MOD1-EC5495 (assembly GCF_002965965.1). Taxonomy (NCBI): domain Bacteria; kingdom Pseudomonadati; phylum Pseudomonadota; class Gammaproteobacteria; order Enterobacterales; family Enterobacteriaceae; genus Escherichia; species Escherichia sp. MOD1-EC5495. The sequence goes on along the minus strand of NZ_PTRI01000008.1, from coordinate 52,720 downwards.
GTTATTTTTCAGCGCATACATCCCGGCGGCAGCCAGAATGCCGGACTGGCGCATCCCGCCGCCGGTCATTTTCCGCCAGCGGATGGCGCGTTTAATGTAATCACGATTGCCGACCAGTAACGAACCGACTGGCGTACCAAGACCCTTCGACAGACAAATGGTGAACGAGTCACAATATTGCGTGATCTCTTTCAGTTCGCAGCCGTAAGCCACTACGGCGTTAAAGATGCGCGCACCGTCAACGTGTAATGCCAGATTACGCTCGCGGCTAAATTCCCATGCTTCTTTCAGATATTCACGCGGCAGCACTTTGCCGTTGTGGGTGTTTTCCAGACTGAGTAATTTGGTGCGGGCGAAGTGAATATCGTCGGGTTTGATTTTCATCGCCACTTTATCCAGCGGCAGCGTGCCGTCAGCAGCAGCGTCGATGGGTTGCGGCTGAATACTGCCCAGCACCGCTGCGCCACCAGCTTCAAACAGATAGTTATGCGCGGCCTGACCGACAATATACTCTTCGCCGCGTTCGCAGTGACTGAGCAGAGCGACCAGGTTAGCCTGGGTGCCGGTCGGCAGAAAGATGGCGGCTTCTTTACCGGAAAGCTCTGCGGCGTAGTCCTGCAAAGCATTAACGGTAGGGTCGTCTCCGTAAACGTCGTCCCCAACCGGGGCGGCCATCATCGTTTCGAGCATGGCGCGGCTCGGTCGGGTTACGGTATCACTGCGTAAATCAATCATGGCATGTCCTTATTTATGACGGGAAATGCCACCCTTTTTACCTTAGCCAGTTTGTTTTCGCCAGTTCGATCACTTCATCACCGCGTCCGCTGATGATTGCCCGCAGCATATACAGGCTAAATCCTTTGGCCTGTTCAAGTTTGATTTGCGGCGGAATGGCTAACTCTTCTTTGGCAACCACCACATCCACCAGCACCGGGCCATCGATGGAGAAGGCGCGTTGCAGGGCTTCATCGACTTCAGACGCTTTTTCCACGCGAATACCCGTAATGCCGCACGCTTCGGCAATGCGGGCAAAGTTGGTGTCGTGCAGTTCGGTGCCGTCTGTCAGGTAGCCTCCGGCTTTCATCTCCATCGCCACAAAGCCCAGCACGCTGTTGTTAAAGACGATAATTTTCACCGGCAGTTTCATCTGCACTACTGAGAGGAAATCGCCCATCAACATGCTAAAACCGCCATCGCCGCACATGGCGACCACCTGACGTTCCGGCTCCGTCGCCTGAGCACCCAGCGCCTGTGGCATAGCATTAGCCATCGAACCGTGGTTAAACGAACCTAACAGGCGACGCTTGCCGTTCATTTTCAGATAACGCGCTGCCCATACTGTTGGCGTGCCGACGTCACAGGTAAAGATGGCGTCATCGGCAGCAAAATGGCTAATTTGCTGCGCCAGATATTGTGGATGAATGGCTTTATCGCTCGGTTTAGCTAAATCGTCCAGCCCTTTGCGGGCATCGCGGTAATTTTCCAGCGCCTTATCGAGGAACTTGCGATCGGTTTTTTCTTCCACCAGCGGCAGCAATGCACGCAGAGTCGATTTGATATCGCCGACCAGTGCCATATCCACCTTGCTGTGCGCACCAATGCTCGCTGGGTTGATATCAATCTGAATAATTTTGGCATCGGTTGGGTAGAACGCGCGGTAGGGGAACTGCGTGCCGAGCAGCACTAACGTGTCGGCGTTCATCATGGTATGAAAACCCGATGAGAAGCCGATTAATCCCGTCATTCCAACATCATACGGGTTATCGTATTCGACATGTTCTTTACCGCGCAGGGCATGAATAATAGGCGCTTTAATTTTCCCGGCAAACTCGACTAACTCTTTATGCGCTCCCGCACAGCCGCTGCCGCACATCAGGGCGATATTGCTGGAGTAACGCAGCAGTTGCGCCAGTTTGCGTAACTCTTCTTCTTCCGGTGTGACTACCGGCTGTGGCGCATGATACCAGTGCGTGGTCGCCCCTTCTGGCGCAGGTTTTAACGCCACGTCGCCCGGTAAAACGACAACGGAAACGCCACGGTTAAGCACCGCTTTGCGCATGGCAATCGCCAGTACTTGTGGGATCTGCTCCGGGCTGGAAACCAGCTCGCAATAGTGACTACATTCGCGGAATAACTCTTGCGGGTGGGTCTCCTGAAAATAACCGCTGCCAATTTCGCTGGAAGGGATGTGGGCGGCAATCGCCAGTACCGGAACGTGATTACGATGACAATCGAACAGGCCGTTGATTAAGTGCAGGTTGCCGGGGCCGCACGATCCGGCACAGACCGCCAGTTCTCCTGAAAGCTGGGCTTCAGCGCCAGCGGCAAAGGCCGCGACTTCTTCATGGCGAGTAGGCATCCACTCGATAGTGCCCATGCGATTCAGGCTGTCGCTAAGGCCGTTAAGCGAGTCGCCCGTAACTCCCCAGATGCGTTTCACGCCTGCCGATTCGAGCGTTTTGGCGATATAAGCTGCAACCGTTTGTTTCATGGTTCTCCGTCTCCTGAATGTGATAACGGTAACAAGTTTAGTAGATGCTGCCTGTTGCGCTGGCTGAATACTGATATTTCTGTTGCTTTTAATCCGGGAATCGCCAAGGCTGATGCGAATGACATTTTTACGATAAAAGGACTTAATTCAGATGGTTACACCAAGGTTAAATGCAGTGAACCGGATGCTGACGCATGAGGATTTTGGCAAATTATTGTTACGCCTGGCGGTGGGAGGATTGATGCTTTTCCACGGGATACATAAGTTATTTGCCGGAATTGACGGTATTAGTGGAATGCTGGTTGCAAAAGGTTTTCCTGGATTTATTGCCTACGGCGTACTGATTGGGGAAGTGGTTGCGCCGATATTGATTATATTAGGTATTTTGACGCGACCTGCCGCATTGGTTATCGCCCTGACAATGGTCGTGGCGTGGTTGATGGTGGGAATGGGAAAAACAGGGATGCTGGATAAAACCGGCGCGTGGGCGATCGAAAGCCTGGTATATTTTTTTATTGCAGCTCTGGCCGTCGCTTTTCTTGGTGCCGGGCGTTATGCCGTGGCAGGTAATTCTGCCTGGCGATAATTCTTTAAAAAATGCCCGGCTAAGTTTGCCGGGCATTAAACTTTAGGCGAGAACCATATCCCCCTGCGGATGGCAGGAGCAGGCCAGTACGTAACCCTCGGCGATTTCGGCGTCGGTCAGCGTCATTGTGCTGCTCACCGTATATTCACCGGAAACCACTTTCGTCTTACAGCAGCCGCAAACACCCGCACGGCAGGCGGCGACAACCGGAACTTTGTTGCTTTCCAGCGCCTCCAGCAGCGTGGTGCCAACCGGTGCGTAAAATTCTTGCGCCGATTGCAGTTTGGTGAATTTCAGACCGCTGGTCGCCGCTTCCGCCACTGGCGTAAAGAATTTCTCTTTAAAGAAGCGTGTCACGCCAAGCGCCTTCACTTCCTGTTCTACCCAATCCATATACGGAGCCGGGCCACAGGTCATCACGGTACGTGAAGCCAGTTCAGGAACGCTTGCCAGCAATTCGCGAGTGAGACGACCCGCGATAAAGCCTTCGGTAACGTTATTTTCCGCCACCAGCGTCACCGGATAGTTGCGCCATTCGTCGGCAAAAATAACGTCCTGCGGCGTACGCACGTTGTAGATCACCTGCACATCTGCCTGCGGACGATTTTTCGCCAGCCAGCGACGCATCGACATAATCGGCGTGATGCCGCAGCCTGCCGCCAGTAACAGGAATTTATCTTCAGATTTATCGTCGCAGGTAAATTCCCCCATTGCGTCCGAAAGCCAGATATAGTCACCGCGTTTCACGTCGCGGGTCAGCCACTGGGAGCCGACACCGTCATCAATCCGCCGCACTGTCAGGGTGATGTATTCACTCACGCCAGGTGTGGAGGAGATGGTATAAGCACGCAGCGTTTCGGCTGAGTTTCGTACGCTGACCAGCGCATATTGCCCGGCGCGATACGGATAGTAATCGTGGCAAATCAGGGAAATCGTCCACACATCCGGCGTTTCTTGCTTAATGTGATGAACCTGCATCCGCCACGGGCATTGGTTCGTTGGCATCGTCATCGACAAACTCCTTACGCGCTCAACAGTTGCTTCATGTCTTCTTCAACAGTGGTGATAGAACGCAGGCCGAATTTCTCGTTCAGCACCGCCAGCAGATCTGGTGTCAGGAAGCCGGGTGCAGTCGGGCCGGTGACGATATTTTTCACGCCCAGAGAAAGCAGCGTCAGCAGAATGACAATCGCTTTCTGTTCAAACCAGGAGAGCACCAGCGACAACGGCAGATCGTTGACACCGCAGCCCAGTTTTTCTGCCAGCGTTACCGCCAGAATAATCGCTGAATAAGCATCGTTACACTGACCGGCATCCACCAGACGTGGCAGGCCTTCGATATCGCCAAACTCAAGTTTGTTAAAGCGATATTTACCACAGGCGAGAGTCAGGATCAGGCAGTCATCCGGCACGCTGGTGGCGAAATCAGTGAAGTAGTGACGTTCGCCGCGCGCGCCGTCACAGCCGCCAAGCAGGAAGATATGACGCAGTTTTTCGCGGCTCACCAGATCAATCAGCGTATCCGCCGCGCCAAGCAGCGTCTGGCGACCAAAACCCACAGTGATCAGGTGCGGAATTTCGCTGTACGGGAAGCCCGCCATTTGTTGCGCTTGGGCGATAACCGCAGAGAAATCTTCGCCATCCAGATGACGCACGCCCGGCCAGCCAACAATGCTGCGGGTCCAGATACGATCGTCATAAGCGCCGACGGTTGGGTCGATGATACAGTTAGAGGTCATCACGATGGGGCCAGGGAAGCGAGCGAACTCAACTTGTTGATTTTGCCAGCCGCTGCCGTAGTTACCGACCAGATGTTTGAATTTACGCAGTTCCGGATAGCCATGCGCTGGCAGCATTTCGCCGTGGGTGTAGACGTTAACGCCCGTGCCTTCGGTCTGTTCCAGCAGGTTGTAGAGATCTTTGAGATCGTGACCGGAAATCAGGATGCATTTACCCGCCGTCGCTTTCACGTTGACCTGAGTTGGCGTCGGGTGACCGTATTTACCGGTTTCGCCTGCATCCAGAATGCTCATCACTTTGAAGTTCATCTGGCCGATTTCCATTGAACATTCGAGAAGTGCGTTCATATCGGAAGGCCAGGTTCCCAGCCATGCCATGATTTTATGGTACTGGGCGTAAATATCGTTGTCATATTGACCGAGAACGTGTGCGTGTTCCATATAGGCCGCCGCACCTTTCAGGCCATACAGGCAAAGCAGACGCAGGCCGAGAATGTTTTCGCCAATCGCCGCTTTATCTTTGTTCGGGGTAAATTCTGCCGCCTGACGTTGCAGTTCGCCGAGATCGTCGCTCACCAGTTGTAAGTCCGCCATCGGGTTATCGACGTGGGCGTTGGCATCTACAGCCAGGCATTGTGCTTTCAGCGCCTCGCGCAGGGCAATCGCTTCACGGGCGTAGCCGACAATACGCGGAGAATCGAAGTTAACGTTGGTCAGGGTTGAGAAAAATGCGCGTGGCGCGAAGCTGTCAACGTTGTGGTTGATGATGCCGTATTCACGCGCTTTTACTGCCCAGGCAGAAAGCCCTTGCAGCGCCGCGATGAGTAAATCCTGAAGGTCAGAGGTTTCCGCCGTTTTACCACACATCCCCTGCGCGTATGAGCAGCCGTTTCCTGCCGGAGTACGGATAGTTTGTTCACATTGCACACAAAACATGATCACACCTTTTAAAGTTATATTTAATATACATGTTTAAGGTTAAGACTCTTCAAGACGGGATAAAAGGGGTTTTTCATGCAACTTTAAGGGAGATTGATTTAGCGCAATTTTGGCGGCAGGGATCTACCGCCAGAGAGGTATTACGCAGAGAAAAGGGCGATCAGAATTGGCACTAACAGACTAAGAATAAAACCGTGAACAATCGCCGCTGGAACCATCTCCAGCCCGCCTGTCCGCTGAAGCACGGGCAGGGTGAAATCCATTGATGTGGCACCGCACAAACCCAGTGCCGTTGAGCGACTGCGACGGATAAGGCCGGGGATTAACATAATGGCGATCAGCTCACGTGCCAGATCATTAAAAAACGCCGCGCTCCCGATTACCGGGCCAAAAGATTCAGTCAACAAAATACCGGAAAGAGAATACCAGCCGAAACCGGAGGCCATTGCCAGCGCGGTATTGATGGGGAGATCAAGAATAAAGGCATTAATTAAGCCACCAATTAAAGAACTGGCAACCACCACCATAGCGACAATCATTCCCCGGCGATTAAGGACAATCTGCTTTAAGGTCATGCCATTATTGCGTAGCTGAATACCGACGAGGAAAAGTAACAGAATTAATGTGTATTCGCTGGCTTCAGTAGCATGTTGTAAGAAACCTAATCCGCTAAGGCCAATGGCAAAACCAATTACGACTACGCCGCACAGTTTTAGCGACTCCAGCGCCATCGCAATACGTGACGGAAGTTTTTCTTGCTGGTGGTGATTACGCCACGGCAGACCGCGCTCCAGCCACAACAACGCAATAATATTGCAGAGTAAAATAATGGTAATGCTGACGGCGGAATAATGCAGTATCGCCAGCAAATTACTGGCGAGATTATCAAGGAACGCCAGACTGATACCCATAAAAAAGAGAATGAGATAGACCATCCAGCTTAATAGCTGATTAATGCGTTTTAACGCAGCTTTTTGGCGAAGCGGAATGAGGTAACCCACAATCAGGGGAACCAGAATGATTAACAGCCCAGAAAACATGAAAACTCAGTCCTTGCAAAGAAGAAGTCGAAATGCGCGATGACACACTACTGAAAGCAGAAGGATGAGTAAAGTTGCAATTAAAAGGAAACGTTATGCTTCAGAAACAGTGCGTGCTCCTTGCGCCTGTGACTATATGTGGTTTTACACATCAAGGAGCGCAAAAGGAGGATGAATCAACATATAACAACATCTTAAAAAAAGGCCTGACATTGCGTCAGGCCTTCTGCGCTAATTAATCACGTTTTTCCAGCAGAGTACGGTAAATCAGACCACCGATAATACCGCCGACAATTGGCACCACCCAGAAGAACCACAGTTGTTCTAGTGCCCAACCGCCCTGGAAGATGGCAACCGCAGTACTGCGCGCCGGGTTAACGGAAGTGTTAGTTACCGGAATACTGATTAAGTGAATCAGCGTTAATGCCAGACCAATGGCAATGGGTGCAAAACCCGCCGGAGCGTATTTGTCAGTTGCACCGTGGATCACCAGCAGGAAACCCGCACTCAGTACCAGTTCAACCACCAGTGCAGAAAGCATGGAATAACCGCCCGGTGAATGCTCGCCATAACCGTTCGAAGCAAAACCGCTGGCTGCCGCGTCAAATCCAGCTTTGCCGCTGGCAATTAAATACAGCAGTGCCGCCGCAACAATACCGCCGACAACCTGGGCAATCACATAGCCAACGACTTCTTTTGCCGGGAAACGACCGCCTGCCCATAAACCAATAGTGACAGCCGGGTTAAAATGACCACCAGAAATATGACCAACAGCGAAGGCCATGGTCAGTACGGTCAGACCAAAAGCCAGCGCGACACCAGCAAAACCAATGCCTAATTCCGGGAACGCCGCCGCCAGCACTGCGCTACCGCAGCCACCAAATACAAGCCAGAAAGTACCAAAACATTCAGCTGCTAATTTTCTGAACATATCCACCTCAATTAAAAATTGACCCTGTGAAAAATATGGTCGTTTTATAGGGTCGTCGTAAAAAAGTGACGACAGAAATAATGCGTGGGTATTTTAAAAACGAAGGCGACTCATTCGCCAGATAAATAAATCCAGTAATTTTGATTTAGGGCAATAGTCAGTTCCCTCATATAGTCATTTGCCTGATTGACATTGTAGTGCAAACAACTGAATTAAGCCTTTGGAGGTGATAAAAATAATTCATAATGTAATTATTTGATTTCATTGTTTTTTTTCAGGGAGAGCGTCAAGAGGTGGCATAACACAATTATTCGCTCATTTTTCAGACATTTGCCATGCTTAATTGTGATGACATCACGTATTGCCACGGCCTTTCTCGTTATACTGCCGGAGTAAAAGATAAATAACATATTTCTGGAGGGGATATGATTCTTGAGCGCGTTGAAATTGTGGGTTTTCGCGGCATTAACCGATTGTCATTGATGCTGGAACAAAACAATGTCCTGATTGGGGAGAACGCGTGGGGTAAATCCAGCTTGCTGGATGCCTTAACCCTGCTGTTATCGCCAGAGTCAGATCTCTACCATTTTGAGCGCGACGATTTCTGGTTTCCGACGGGAGATATCAATGGGCGGGAACATCATCTGCATATCATTTTGACCTTCCGTGAATCGCTGCCAGGCCGGCATCGGGTGCGCCGCTATCGTCCGCTGGAAGCGTGCTGGACGCCGTGCGCCGATGGTTATCACCGTATTTTTTATCGCCTGGAAGGGGAGAGTGCGGAAGACGGCAGCGTGATGACACTCCGCAGTTTTCTCGATAAAGACGGACATCCGATTGATGTCGAGGATATTAACGATCAGGCACGCCATCTGGTGCGTTTAATGCCAGTGCTGCGCTTGCGTGATGCCCGTTTTATGCGCCGTATTCGTAGTGGCACGGTGCCAAATGTCCCCAATGTGGAAGTCACCGCACGCCAGCTCGATTTCCTCGCCCGTGAGTTATCCTCGCATCCACAAAATCTCTCTGATGGGCAGATTCGTCAGGGACTTTCGGCAATGGTGCAACTGCTTGAGCATTATTTCTCCGAGCAGGGAGCCGGACAGGCGAGATATCGTTTAATGCGGCGGCGAGCCAGCAATGAGCAACGAAGCTGGCGCTATCTGGATATCATCAACCGGATGATTGACCGGCCCGGAGGTCGTTCGTATCGGGTTATTTTGCTTGGCCTGTTTGCCACTTTATTGCAGGCAAAAGGGACATTGCGGCTGGATAAAGACGCCCGTCCATTATTGCTGATAGAAGATCCAGAAACCCGTTTACACCCCATTATGCTTTCAGTTGCCTGGCATCTGCTGAATCTTCTGCCATTGCAGCGTATTGCTACCACCAACTCTGGCGAACTGCTTTCGTTAACGCCGGTAGAACATGTTTGCCGCCTGGTGCGTGAATCTTCTCGCGTTGCCGCCTGGCGTCTGGGGCCGAGTGGCTTGAGTACCGAAGACAGCCGACGCATCTCCTTTCATATTCGTTTTAACCGTCCGTCATCGCTGTTTGCCCGTTGCTGGCTGCTGGTGGAAGGGGAAACAGAAACCTGGGTTATTAACGAACTGGCGCGTCAATGCGGGCATCATTTCGATGCCGAAGGGATTAAGGTCATTGAATTTGCCCAGTCCGGGCTAAAACCGCTGGTCAAATTTGCCCGGCGGATGGGGATTGAATGGCATGTGCTGGTCGATGGCGATGAAGCCGGGAAGAAATATGCCGCTACGGTGCGCAGCCTGCTGAATAACGATCGGGAAGCTGAACGAGAACATTTAACGGCGTTACCGGCGCTGGATATGGAACATTTTATGTATCGCCAGGGGTTTTCCGATGTGTTCCATCGTGTGGCGCAAATCCCGGAAAACGTGCCGATGAATCTGCGCAAAATTATCTCGAAGGCGATCCATCGCTCTTCCAAACCCGATCTCGCCATTGAAGTGGCAATGGAGGCCGGACGTCGTGGGGTGGAGTCCGTGCCGACGCTGCTGAAAAAAATGTTTTCACGCGTGCTGTGGCTGGCGCGCGGTCGGGCAGATTAACCGCGAAACATTGTTGTCATCTGTGGCTGAATGGCGTCGAGCATCTCATAGCGTCGACGGTATTCAGCTCGTTTTTTACTGGCGATTTCGGCAATCTCTTTTCGTGCTATCTGTGCCGGAAGGCGGTAATGGTGTTCAGCATCACATACGCCGCCAACCGATTCCCAGAAAGCGTTGTAATCAGCATGGATCTTGCCTTCTTTATCGCGATAACGCAGGCTGCGGTAAATATGCGTTTCATTACTGACGGCAATGATCTGCTCTACCTGTAAACGTTGGGCAAACAGGCAGGCCGCTTCCATCACGAGGCGTTTTGGAAATAGCCCGTGACAGGCTTTCGTCGCATTCTGGATTTCCTGATGCGGAATTTCCCATTTCGCACCTTGCAGTCCGCCAATAAACATCGTTCTTTTCCCCTGATATTCACACAGGGTAAAAGTGATCTCCGCCAGAGGAATACCCTCACTGTTACGGAACAGGATTGTGCTGTCACCTTCTTTATCCATTGAGATCATCATGGTCAGCTCAAGCGTGAACTGCTCGCCGTTTTTGCCTTCCAGCTTCGCCAGTTGCAGGCCGGGGGTATTCAAATATAAGCTGAATTCTTCTGCCGACATACACGCACGCAGCAATGCATAATGGTAACGTAGCGCCTCGAGTAATTGCTTACGGTTAAGATTGGCGGCAAGGTAAGGACGATGCAGACGAACAGGCAGTCGCGGCTGGCGTGTTAACAGCGTATTGAGATTAGGCCAGTGGGATAGTTCGTTCATCCACTCAACGCTTAAGCGCGGCATAATCAACGAGCGCAGCAAAAATTTCTGACGAAAGCTACGTCGGTGCCAGAATTTACCTGGTCGACACTGTCCGCGTGCCAGATTAAGAAAAAGAGACAGGCTGCTGAGAGATTCAGATGGCGTAAAGGACCGTTCAGTTAGCTGCGACATATTCATGAAATCAATGGTTATACATGACGCCGATTTCACCATTGCGTATCTTAACCAAACATCAATAGTGTGATTACTAACGTAAATTTTAGGGTTTTGTTGATATTTCGTTGAAGTTGATGACCCGGATTGGCATATGGAGTATTCAGAATATTTATGAAAAATCGGAGAACCGTGAAGAAACGTTACGTTATTGCGCTGGTGATAGTCATCGCCGGGCTGATTGCGTTATGGAGAATTCTCAACGCGCCCGTGCCGACTTATCAGACACTGATTGTGCGCCCCGGTGATTTGCAGCAAAGCGTACTGGCGACCGGAAAGCTGGACGCGCTGCGTAAGGTTGACGTGGGCGCGCAGGTCAGCGGTCAGTTGAAAACGCTGTCGGTGGCGATTGGCGATAAAGTTAAAAAAGATCAGCTTTTAGGGGTTATTGATCCTGAACAGGCAGAAAACCAGATCAAGGAAGTGGAAGCCACACTGATGGAGCTACGCGCGCAGCGGCAGCAGGCGGAAGCGGAGCTGAAACTGGCGCGGGTGACGTATTCACGTCAACAACGTCTGGCGCAAACGCAGGCGGTTTCACAACAGGATCTCGACACCGCCGCGACGGAGATGGCTGTGAAACAGGCGCAAATCGGCACTATTGACGCGCAAATTAAGCGCAATCAGGCCTCTCTCGACACAGCTAAAACTAATCTCGATTACACCCGCATCGTGGCTCCAATGGCCGGGGAAGTCACGCAAATCACCACTCTGCAAGGTCAGACGGTGATTGCCGCACAACAAGCACCGAACATTCTGACGCTGGCAGATATGAGCACTATGCTGGTAAAAGCGCAGGTTTCTGAAGCGGATGTTATCCACCTGAAGCCGGGGCAAAAAGCCTGGTTTACGGTGCTTGGCGATCCGCTGACGCGCTACGAAGGGCAGATTAAAGATGTGCTACCGACGCCGGAAAAGGTTAACGATGCCATTTTCTACTATGCCCGCTTTGAAGTGCCAAACCCCAATGGTTTGCTGCGGCTGGATATGACGGCGCAGGTGCATATCCAGCTCACCGATGTGAAAAACGTGCTGACGATCCCTCTGTCAGCGTTAGGTGATCCGGTTGGCGATAATCGTTATAAGGTCAAATTGTTGCGTAATGGTGAAACACGCGAGCGTGAAGTGACGATTGGCGCACGTAACGATACCGATGTTGAGATTGTAAAAGGGCTGGAAGCGGGCGATGAAGTGGTGATTGGTGAGGCCAAACCAGGAGCTGCGCAATGACGCCTTTGCTCGAATTGAAGGATATTCGCCGCAGCTATCCCGCTGGGGATGAGCAGGTCGAAGTGCTGAAGGGCATCAGCCTTGATATTTATGCCGGTGAGATGGTGGCGATTGTCGGCGCTTCGGGTTCCGGTAAATCGACCCTGATGAATATTCTCGGCTGCCTAGATAAGGCCACCAGCGGCACCTATCGCGTAGCCGGTCAGGATGTTGCCACACTGGACGCCGATGCGCTGGCGCAACTGCGCCGCGAGCATTTCGGCTTTATTTTCCAGCGTTACCATTTGCTTTCGCATTTAACCGCCGAGCAGAACGTTGAAGTTCCCGCCGTCTATGCCGGTCTTGAGCGAAAACAGCGACTGCTGCGTGCCCAGGAGTTGCTGCAACGACTGGGGCTGGAAGACCGTACAGAGTATTACCCGGCACAGCTTTCGGGTGGTCAGCAACAGCGCGTCAGTATCGCGCGGGCATTGATGAACGGCGGTCAGGTAATACTTGCCGATGAACCGACAGGCGCACTGGACAGCCATTCTGGCGAAGAGGTCATGGCGATCCTGCATCAGTTGCGCGATCGCGGGCACACGGTGATTATCGTCACCCACGATCCGCTGGTCGCGGCCCAGGCCGAGCGGGTGATCGAAATTCGCGACGGCGAAATCGTGCGCAATCCGCCCGCTATTGAAAAGGAGAATGTTGCTGGCGGGACGGAGCCTGTAGTCAAAACGGCGTCTGGCTGGCGGCAGTTTGTCAGCGGTTTTAACGAGGCGCTGACGATGGCGTGGCGGGCGCTGGCAGCGAATAAAATGCGTACCTTACTGACCATGCTGGGGATTATTATCGGTATTGCGTCGGTGGTTTCTATTGTCGTAGTGGGCGACGCCGCCAAACAAATGGTGCTGGCGGATATTCGTTCTATTGGTACGAATACTATTGATGTCTATCCCGGGAAAGATTTTGGCGATGACGATCCGCAATATCAACAGGCGCTAAAATACGACGATTTAATCGCTATTCAAAAACAACCGTGGGTCGCCTCTGCCACCCCCGCTGTCTCGCAAAACCTGCGCCTGCGTTATAACAATGTTGATGTTGCTGCCAGTGCCAACGGCGTGAGCGGCGATTATTTCAATGTCTATGGCATGACCTTCAGCGAAGGGAACACCTTTAATCAGGAGCAACTTAACGGTCGCGCGCAGGTCGTCGTTCTCGACAGTAATACCCGCCGTCAGCTTTTCCCGCATAAAGCGGATGTGGCTGGCGAGGTGATTCTGGTTGGTAATATGCCAGCGAGGGTCATCGGCGTGGCGGAAGAAAAACAGTCGATGTTTGGTAGTAGTAAAGTGCTGCGCGTGTGGTTGCCTTACAGCACGATGTCCGGGCGAGTTATGGGACAGTCGTGGCTTAACTCAATTACCGTAAGAGTGAAAGAAGGCTTTGACAGCGCCGAGGCGGAACAGCAACTGACGCGTTTGTTGTCGCTGCGTCACGGCAAAAAGGATTTCTTCACCTGGAACATGGACGGCGTCTTGAAAACCGTTGAAAAGACCACACGTACTCTACAACTGTTTCTGACGCTGGTAGCGGTGATTTCGCTGGTGGTCGGAGGCATTGGTGTAATGAACATTATGCTGGTGTCAGTGACCGAGCGAACGCGGGAAATTGGCATTCGCATGGCTGTAGGGGCGCGAGCCAGCGATGTACTGCAACAGTTTCTGATCGAAGCCGTGCTGGTTTGTCTGGTGGGCGGTGCGTTGGGGATCTCTCTTTCGCTGTTAATCGCTTTCACCTTGCAGCTTTTTTTACCCGGCTGGGAAATTGGCTTTTCTCCGTTGGCGCTGCTGCTGGCGTTTCTTTGCTCGACCATTACCGGGATTTTATTCGGCTGGCTGCCTGCGAGAAATGCGGCACGGCTGGATCCAGTGGATGCTCTGGCGCGAGAGTAGTATTTGAGATAAAAATGCCAGCCGATCGGGCTGGCATTTTGCCTGTAGGATGTACACAATGAGACAGAAGAGCTATGCGACTGCCGCTTCTACTTCGACGGGCACAATAACACTGGCATGATTGCCTTTTGGCCCCTGGTGGACATCAAACTGAACGGATTGCCCAGCTTTTAGCGTTCTGTAACCATCCATCTGGATGGTGGAATAATGAGCGAAAATATCTTCGCCGCCGCCTTCAGGGCAGATGAAACCAAACCCTTTGGCATTGTTGAACCACTTAACAGTACCCTTTTCCATGCTTCGACATCCTTCGCAAATCTTATACAAGTAAGATGGAATAAACCGGGGTCAGAGAGGGGGCAGTTCAAAACCTCGCCAACTCTAGAAATACAATTTAGAGAAATAGGGCGAGTCGTCAAGCGTTTGACAGGGGCCAGGGGGTAGGTATGCATCAAAAATTTGAAGCAGTTAACGCTATTGACAGTAATGTGACTGATGTCGCTGATGCCAACGATAGATGATACTTATCTATTATGTGGAGTAGATTGGTCAGGCAAATAAGCTCTTGTCAGCGGCAGAGCGTTCTGCCGATAACCGTAACCGAAGATGATAACTGACAATGGGTAAAACGAACGACTGGCTGGACTTTGATCAACTGGCGGAAGAAAAAGTGCGTGACGCGCTAAAACCGCCATCTATGTATAAAGTGATATTAGTCAATGATGATTACACTCCGATGGAGTTTGTTATTGACGTGTTACAAAAATTCTTTTCTTATGATGTAGAACGTGCAACGCAATTGATGCTCGCTGTTCACTACCAGGGGAAGGCCATTTGCGGAGTCTTTACCGCCGAGGTTGCAGAAACCAAAGTGGCGATGGTGAACAAGTACGCGAGGGAGAACGAGCATCCATTGCTGTGTACGCTGGAAAAAGCCTGAATGCAGGCATAAAAATTGGGGGAGGTGCCTATGCTCAATCAAGAACTGGAACTCAGTTTAAACATGGCTTTCGCCAGAGCGCGCGAGCACCGTCATGAGTTTATGACCGTCGAGCACTTGTTACTGGCATTGCTCAGTAATCCGTCTGCTCGGGAGGCGCTGGAAGCATGTTCCGTGGATCTGGTGGCGCTCCGTCAGGAACTGGAAGCCTTTATTGAACAAACCACACCCGTTCTGCCTGCCAGTGAAGAGGAGCGCGACACGCAGCCGACGCTGAGTTTTCAGCGTGTACTGCAACGTGCGGTCTTCCATGTTCAGTCCTCCGGTCGCAGTGAGGTTACCGGTGCGAATGTTCTGGTTGCTATCTTTAGCGAACAGGAGTCACAGGCGGCGTATCTGTTGCGCAAACATGAAGTCAGCCGTCTCGATGTGGTGAACTTTATTTCTCATGGCACGCGTAAAGACGAGCCATCTCAGTCTTCTGAACCCGGAAACCAGCCGAGCAGTGAAGAACAAGCTGGTGGGGAGGACCGTATGGAGAATTTCACGACTAACCTGAACCAGCTTGCACGCGTGGGAGGAATCGACCCGTTGATTGGTCGTGAGAAGGAACTGGAGCGCGCCATTCAGGTTCTCTGTCGCCGCCGTAAAAACAACCCGCTGCTGGTCGGGGAGTCTGGCGTCGGTAAAACCGCGATTGCGGAAGGTCTTGCCTGGCGTATTGTTCAGGGCGATGTACCGGAAGTGATGGCTGACTGTACGATTTACTCCCTCGATATCGGTTCTCTGTTAGCGGGCACCAAATATCGCGGCGACTTTGAAAAACGTTTCAAAGCATTGCTTAAACAACTTGAGCAGGATACAAACAGCATCCTGTTTATTGATGAGATCCACACCATCATCGGCGCAGGTGCAGCCTCTGGCGGTCAGGTGGATGCAGCTAACCTGATCAAGCCGTTGCTCTCCAGCGGTAAAATTCGCGTGATTGGTTCGACGACGTATCAGGAGTTCAGCAACATTTTCGAGAAAGACCGTGCTCTGGCGCGTCGCTTCCAGAAAATTGATATTACTGAACCGTCGATCGAAGAAACTGTTCAAATCATCAACGGCCTGAAACCGAAGTATGAAGCGCACCACGACGTGCGTTATACCGCGAAAGCGGTGCGTGCGGCGGTAGAGCTGGCGGTGAAATACATAAACGATCGTCATCTGCCGGATAAAGCGATTGACGTTATCGACGAAGCGGGCGCTCGTGCACGCCTGATGCCGGTAAGCAAGCGCAAGAAAACGGTCAATGTGGCGGATATTGAATCCGTGGTGGCTCGTATTGCACGTATTCCAGAGAAGAGCGTTTCTCAGAGTGACCGTGATACGCTGAGAAACCTCGGCGATCGCCTGAAAATGCTGGTCTTCGGTCAGGATAAAGCCATTGAGGCGCTTACCGAAGCCATCAAGATGGCGCGTGCGGGTTTGGGTCATGAACATAAACCTGTCGGTTCATTCCTGTTTGCCGGTCCAACCGGGGTCGGGAAAACCGAGGTGACGGTACAGCTTTCGAAAGCTTTAGGTATTGAGCTTTTGCGCTTTGATATGTCCGAGTATATGGAACGTCATACCGTCAGCCGTCTGATTGGTGCGCCTCCGGGGTATGTTGGTTTTGATCAGGGTGGTCTGCTAACCGATGCGGTGATCAAACATCCGCACGCGGTGCTGCTGCTGGACGAAATCGAGAAAGCGCATCCGGACGTGTTCAACATTCTGTTGCAGGTGATGGACAACGGCACGCTGACCGATAACAACGGACGCAAGGCAGACTTCCGTAACGTGGTGCTGGTGATGACCACCAACGCCGGGGTACGTGAAACCGAGCGTAAATCCATTGGCCTTATCCACCAGGATAACAGCACCGACGCGATGGAAGAGATCAAGAAGATCTTTACGCCGGAATTCCGTAACCGTCTCGACAACATTATCTGGTTCGATCATCTGTCAACTGACGTGATCCATCAGGTGGTGGATAAATTTATTGTCGAGTTGCAGGTTCAACTGGATCAGAAAGGTGTTTCTCTGGAAGTGAGTCAGGAAGCGCGTAACTGGCTGGCTGAGAAAGGTTATGACCGGGCAATGGGTGCACGTCCGATGGCACGCGTCATTCAGGACAACCTGAAAAAACCGCTCGCTAACGAACTGCTGTTTGGCTCGCTGGTGGACGGCGGCCAGGTCACCGTTGCACTGGATAAAGAGAAAAATGAGCTGACCTACGGGTTCCAGAGTGCGCAAAAGCACAAGGCGGAAGCAGCGCATTAATCTGATGGTGTAAAGCCTTTTAAGTAGGTTGATAAAGTCCGTAATCCTGTATGGGGTTACGGACTTTTTTCTTTGTGAGGTGAGGGCGGTTGTAACCCTAATTTTTATGGTTACTGTAACTTATTGATAATTAATGCTGCTGGAAGGTAAGGATAAAAAAGGGTAGCAGCAGGGAAATTAGATAGTTTTACTTTATTAACAACGGGCTAAACGTGTAGTATTTGAGTTCACTGCCGTACAGGCAGCTTAGAAAATTGCCTGACGGGTAATCAAAATGCCGTGGAAGTTCACTGCCGTACAGGCAGCTTAGAAAATCAAAAATCCGCACAACTACATTAAGTTTTGGTTCACTGCCGTACAGGCAGCTTAGAAAGGACGCGCTGACCTGCTATCAGAACAATCCGAGTTCACTGCCGTACAGGCAGCTTAGAAAAGAGATGAAACAAAGCTGGTGGTCACAGATTCGTTCACTGCCGTACAGGCAGCTTAGAAAGAGAACAGCCAGATGCTATGGGATTCAGAAATGTTCACTGCCGTACAGGCAGCTTAGAAATGAAACAGTACGCTAATAGATCCCAGATCACCGTTCACTGCCGTACAGGCAGCTTAGAAAATTCATCATCGTATAAATCTTTCATAGCCACCGTTCACTGCCGTACAGGCAGCTTAGAAAAAGCGATTATGAGTCATGCGATAAATAGTTACGTTCACTGCCGTACAGGCAGCTTAGAAAGCCCCGCCGGAGACGGGGCGGCAGCAAGGGAGGTTCACTGCCGTACAGGCAGCTTAGAAAAAGATAAGAGGCAAAGCGTTCAGTGGCATCATGTTCACTGCCGTACAGGCAGCTTAGAAAACCGAAACAGCCATGACCTGGCTTAAAGATCATGTTCACTGCCGTACAAGCAGCTTAGAAAGCGAACGTCAAAAAGAACTGGTGGCAGCAGGCGTTCACTGCCGAACAGGCAGTTTCACAATACGATAATGGTAGACGTTTGGTCATATCATGACGCTCTCAACTTCAAAACATTAGTCTTAGCACACAATAACAATTGTAATAATTGCGACAGAAATCAATTTCCTGCATAGAAATCAATGTTGTACTAATCCTAACGCCTTCAAACAAAAATAATCACAGGATGTGTTTATGTCTTCAAATTACCTTACTCCTTCTGACCTCAAAACCATTCTCCACTCCAAACGCGCCAATATTTATTATCTGGAAAAATGCCGGGTGCAGGTGAATGGGGGGCGGGTGGAGTATGTTACCAGTGAAGGTAAGGAGTCGTACTACTGGAATATCCCTATTGCGAATACCACGGCATTAATGTTGGGGATGGGAACTTCCGTTACCCAGGCGGCGATGCGTGAATTTGCCCATGCGGGGGTGATGGTAGGATTTTGTGGTACGGATGGCACACCGCTTTACTCCGCCAATGAAGTAGATGTTGATGTCTCCTGGCTCAGCCCACAAAGCGAATATCGTCCTACCGAGTACCTTCAGCAATGGGTTTCTTTCTGGTTTGTTGAAGACAAACGACTTGCCGCCGCGAAACGCTTTCAGTTAATCCGCCTGACACATATTGATAAGCACTGGAGCAGCGCGAAAATGCAGCGTGAACACGCATTTCAACCTGATGCTAATGCGCTCCAGGCCCTGCTAAATCGTACTCGTGAAGAAATAGACGCGGCAGAAAACCATACGCAGCTTATGCTCGTAGAGGCGAAATTGACCAAAGCACTCTACAAAATGGTGAGCCAAACCGTGGGTTATGGCGATTTCACCCGCGCAAAACGGGGCGGTGGGATTGATATGGCCAACCGCTTCCTCGATCAAGGGAATTATCTGGCCTATGGCCTGGCGGCAGTGGCTGCGTGGGTAACAGGTATCCCACACGGTTTAGCGGTAATGCACGGTAAAACACGTCGCGGTGGGCTTGTTTTTGACCTTGCCGATCTGATTAAAGATGCCCTTGTTATGCCACAAGCATTTATCGCCGCAATGGCGGGAGAAGATGCTCAGGCGTTTCGTCAACGCTGCATCAATATCTTTCAACAAGCGGATGCGCTGGATGTCATGATCACCTCTCTGCAGGAAACAGCCCAGGCACTGGCTAAGGCTGACCAATGAACGTTCTGATCATTTCGCGCTGCACAAAAAATGCCCGCGTGGAGAGTTGCCGTATTATTGATCAGTTTGCCGAACGCACAGGTGATGCCGCATGGCAAACGGTGATTACTCAGGAAGGTGTTAACACTTTACGCCGTTTACTGCGCAAAACGGCAAGACGAAATACAGCGGTTGCTTGTCACTGGCTGAAGAAGAATGGGCAAACGGAGCTGATGTGGATTGTCGGCAATATTCGTCGCTTTAATGCTCAAGGCCGCGTTCCCACAAATCGAACAACGCAAACCAGCCTGGTGAACAAAGAAGAAAATCGCTGGCAGTGCGCGGAAAGCATTGCGCTGCTGGCGGCTATTGCTGGGTTATTTCATGATTTTGGTAAAGCAGGACGCAGCTTTCAGCAAAGCCTGACCAAAAAGAGTGCACGAAGTTATCAACCCTATAGGCATGAGTGGATTTCGCTGCGGCTTTTTCAGGCTTTTGTCGGTAAGCAGTCAGATGATGTATGGCTGGAAAAACTCGGGGAATTAACGGCTGATGATGAAACCGCGATTCTTGAGTGCCTGCAAAAAGACACGCCTCATTTTTCCAATAGCCCATTCAGTTCGCTGCAACCATTCGCCAAAACGGTGGGCTGGTTGATCCTTTCCCATCATCGAATGCCGGAGAATCTTTCGCCACAACAGGAACAATCATGCAAAGGCTGTGAAAGTTGGCTGGAGAAACAACTCAATGCTGACTGGAATGCCGTTAACCACCGTAAGAATGACTGGTCACCTCAGGATTTCGAGCAAGTCTGGCAGTTTCCGTCAGGAACGCCGCTTCAAAGCGCGAGCTGGCGAGAAAAAGCGCGCCAGATTGCCCGTCGGGCGCGTAACGCAGTCGCTTTAAAGGAATGGGGGCTGATGGAGCAACTGTTTCCATTACATATGGCGCGTTTTTGCCTGATGCTTGCTGATCACTACTATTCATCTAACGACGCGCAGCAAAAATGGCAAGATCCGAATTATATCGTCTGGGCAAATAGCGATCGGCAGAGCGGCACGCTCAAACAACGGGTAGATGAGCATCTTGTGGGCGTTGCGCATCATGCGTATTTGCTTGGGCGGCAACTGATGCACACACGGGCATCGCTTCCGGCAATTGCCCGACATAAAGGTTTTAACCAGCGAGCTACAGATGCGAAATATCGCTGGCAGGACAAAGCCTGGGATGTGGCGCGTGCGTTACGTGAACGCAGTCGGGAAGATGGTTTTTTCGGTGTCAATATGGCCTCGACGGGGTGCGGTAAAACCTTTGCTAACGCCCGCATTATGTATGCGCTTGCTGATGAGCGTGAAGGGTGTCGTTTTACCATTGCATTGGGATTACGTACGCTGACCTTACAAACGGGTGACGCTCTGCGCAGCCGGCTTGGATTGGGTGAGGATGAGCTGGCAGTACTGATTGGTTCGGCGGCAGTCAAACAACTCTGGCAGCAGGAAAAAACAGACAATGATTGCGGAAGTGCTTCGCAAGAGTCGCCAGCAGAGGAGCAACAGTTTGTTAAATACGAAGGTAGTCTTCATACCGGCGCGCTGGAAAAATGGTTGAAGGATGACAGCAAACTTAAAGAGCTAGTAAGCGCCCCAATTCTGGTAGCGACGATTGATCATCTTATTTCCGCGACCGAAGGTGTACGCAGCGGGAAACAGCTTCCGGCGATGTTGCGTCTGTTAACCAGCGATTTAGTGCTCGACGAACCTGACGATTTTGATATTGCCGATCTTCATGCGGTATGTCGTCTGATGAACTGGGCTGGAATGCTGGGGACGCGGGTATTACTTTCTTCCGCGACGTTGCCGCCAGATCTGATTCAGGCTCTGTTCGCGGCTTATCTTGCCGGGCGCAAAATGTGGCAGGCGTCATGCGGTACGAACGGCAGACCCGTTAATATCTGCTGTGCCTGGTTTGATGAAAAAGATGCCGATGCCACACAAATTGGTGATGGCGCTACTTTTCGTGAGACGCACAAAAAGTTTGTTGCGCGACGAGCGTTAATGTTGGCTGAAAAAGAACGACTGCATTTCGGGCGTATAGCTTCGATTTCATCCCCATCAAGCGCGATTCAGGATGTTATCGAAAGCGTGGCTCACACGGTACATGAGCAAATGCTGAAGTTGCATCAGGCGCATCGCCAGCAACACGAAAGCGGCAAAACTGTTTCGCTGGGTCTGGTGCGCTTCGCCAATATTAATTCTCTGGTCGCGGTGGCCAAAGCTCTGATTACCATTCCTTCACCAGAAAATGTCTGCATTCATTATTGCGTTTACCACTCCCGACATCCGCTGGCGGTACGTTCAAATATTGAGAAGCGGCTGGATCGCGCTTTTACTCGTCATAGAGAAGATGATTTCTGGAAAAACGAGGATATCGCTGAAGCCTTACATAAAAGTCCGGAATCGCACCATATTTTTGTGGTGTTGGGCACATCGGTTATAGAAGTGGGGCGTGACTGGGATGCGGACTGGGGAATTATCGAACCGAGTTCTATGCGTTCGATTATTCAATTTGCCGGACGTATTCAACGCCACCGCAGAAATGTGCCAACCAGTGAGAATCTGGTTATTTTGCGGAGCAATATCAAAGCATTGCAGAAAAAATGCCCCGCATTTTGTAAACCGGGTTTCGAAACAAAAGATCGCGTGCTGAATAGCCATGATATTTGCGAGCTGATGCCACTCACGGACTACCGGACGATTAATGCCTTACCACGGATCTTACCTGCCAATAATGAAAATAAACTGGCGGAACTTGAGCATAGTCGTTTATTCACCGAGTTGATGAGTAGTAAAAGCAAACATGTGGTAGCTGCGCAATGGTGGCGCGCACCACTAAGCTGGAACGGCTGGATGCAGCGCCAGACGCCTTTTCGTTATTCGTCGTTACCGGAAGCGGTGTTTTTTCTGCATATGGATGACGAAGAAAGAAAAGCGAGTTTCTATTCCCGCATGGGCGACAACGAGCGTAAAGAGCAGGGGAATTTCAAACGAGAAGAAGTGATATGCGCCAGCGGCGTTGCTTGTTGGGGCATGATGGATTACCAACAAGTTTTGTTGGATCTGGCTGTTGAGCACAGTTGTGAGATTAATCGTGTTGGGGAAAGGTTTGCTGAAGTGAGAGTACCCGTCTGTGACGAAGATGCGCTCAACGGCTGGCATTATCACCCATGGTTAGGGGTGTTTCGCGCCCCGTGAAGGGGCGCGAGCTGCCTGTACGGCAGTTTACAAGTCCGTATCCGGAGATACATCTATTTCTAAGCTGCCAACGGCAGTGCGTGAATATTAATCTCGAAACTATTATGTTTCAAATGATTTATTCATGGTAATATAACTTTGGTTTATTGCATTGGGTTTGGCTAGATTAATGCGTAGATACATCTAGGTGAACTATCCATGATTATCACCACGGGTGTTGTCCCTTTTGCTGTATGCGTCGTTGTACTGAAGCCATGTTGAGCTACGGAGATTTTTCAGTGAAGTTAGGGAGCAACTTTAATTTGATGGATTAACGAAAGGAGCCGAGATGGAAAAAACGGCGCTAATACAATTTATTACTGATTACATCGCTTCGCGAAGGCAACCCAAAATCGATGCCTTTGAAAAAGAAGCAGCAAAGAGGCTGGAGCAGGGCGATGATGTCAGCGCCATCGCTCAGGAACGGCAGGAACTTGAAGCACGCTACCTGCCTCGTAACTGGTTAACGGATGCGGCGAAGCGTGTTCGTTCTATAAGGATAATCTCCCACGGGGCAAAATATAGTAATGGTGACTCCAAAGCATATGGACGTTATTTGGAGAAATTCGTCAGCGAGGGATATTTAAATACAGCATCACTGGCAATTATTAAAGAGGATGCTGAAGGCAACGCTGCATTTTATGATGTTGCAAAAATACTCCTAACAGATGTTCACGGTGATTCGTTACTCGCCAGCTTAAAACGTGGCGATTATCAATCATTAAATGCCTTTGCGTTGGATGATGAACAACTAAAACAATGGGTTGAATGCTTTAGTCAAGCATATGCATCGGAGTGGATAAAAGCGCACAAACTATCGAAGCAAATCTATTTCCCTGTCGATGATGGCTATCACCTGTTATGCCCGCTGTTTTCCAGTTCACTGGCGCAGGCGATGTATGAAAAGCTAACCGCTGTGCGTTTTAGCGAGGAATCGAAAGCCATTCGCGATGCTCGCAAGGCAGGTAAATGGCACTCACAGCCAGATATTCGTTTCCCTAATCTTGCTGAGATGCATTTTGGCGGCACAAAACCGCAGAATATTTCTCTGCTCAACAGTGTTCGTGGTGGTCGTATTTGGTTGCTGCCATCAATGCCCCCCACCTGGTCGACGCAGGAGCGCGCACCACAAAACATGCGCAGTATTTTTGCCTTACGCGGCGATTTCAATCGCTCAGCTTCGGGCACTATCGCCAGGATGACCTACTTACTGAAAGTTGACATAAACAATGTTCATATCCGTACTGCGCGCGCGAAATATATTGATGAGTTGATAGATTTGCTGTTCATGCAGGCATCCTCTTTTCAGCAAGAAAAATGGCAGGGGTGGTCAGCACAATCACCAGACTTACCACGTCACCAGCAGCTTTGGCTGGACCCGTGGCGAAGCCTGTCAGATGAGGCTTTCAAACTGGAGCGTGAGAAAAACGACTGGCAGAGAACCGTCGCTGATGACTTCGCGCGCTGGCTGAACTATCGCCTGAAAAAAGCAAGTTTCGATGTGGGAGCCGTCGAGCAAAGAGAGTGGCGTAGTCAGTCCCTGTTCACTCAACGGATGCGTGAAATGGAAGCCGTTTTGCAGGAGGCGCTGAAATGAGTTATCTGCTCTTGTTACCCCATATACGCATAGAAAACGCTAACGCCGTTTCCGGGTTGACCTGGGGATTCCCGGCGATGACCCATTTTCTCGGCTATGTTCATGCGCTTTCTCGCAAAGTGGTGGATGAATTTGGCGTAAGTTTTGCCGGTTGCGCAGTCGTTAGCCATGAACAGCATATTCAGGCGTACAGTTCCGGGCGCGATTTTCAGTTCGCTCTCACCCGTAACCCATTAACCAAAGAAGGTAAAACTGCCTCGTTCAATGAAGAGGGGCGTATGCACCTGACGGTTTCTCTACTTGTTGAATGTAATGGCGAAATTACTAATGGTGAATACGGTAGAAAAGCCCTGTGTGATCATCTGAAAGTGCTTTGCCAGAGCCACAAACTGGCGGGTGGCAGCATTGTCAGTATGCGCGATCCGCAGCTTTTTCATGCACCTGAAGATGAAAAGCAACTGCGTAAAATCATCTGGCGTTTAATGCCGGGTTACGCGCTTTACGATCGCAGCGAATGGCTGGCTGAACATCACCAACAACATCCTGATATATCGTTGCTTGATGCCTGGCTCGATTTCGCCGCCATTAAATATCAGGCCGAATCTCCGGCAGAAGACAACAGCGCAAAATGGACATACCAGCCGAAGCCGATGCCCGGTTTCCTGGTACCGTTAATGTGCGGTTACCAACGTATATCTCCTGTTTACGCCCCCGGTGAAGTTGAAAATGCGCGCGACACCGTGACGCCATTTGCTTTTGCCGAAGCCGTTTATGGAATTGGTGAATGGCGCGGATTACATCGCATCACTGACCTGCAACCGCTGATGTGGCGCTACCGTACAACGGACACCGGCTACTATTGCTCGGCAATACCACTCGTTGACGACCCTATAACTCATGAAGATGACGATTCAGAATAAGGACATAATTATGGCAAAGGCTCCTGTAGCAATAAAAACAGCATCGGTACTGGCATTTGAACGCAAACTGGCAACATCCGACGCGGTGATGTATGCAGGTAACTGGCAAGGAAATGAATGGCAACCCATTGAGATTCAGGAGAAAGCGGTTCGCGGAACCATCTCTAATCGCCTGAAAAACACGATTGCCAGCGACCCCACAAAACTGGACGCTGAAATCCAAAAAGCCAACTTGCAGCGGGTAGATGTGGCCTCGCTTCCGGTAGATGCGGATACGCTAAAAGTGGTGTTTACGCTGCGAGTGCTGGGTAATTTATCTTCACTTCAGTATGTAATGATATGGCTTACCAGGAGGCGCTTTCCGGGGTCATTGAAGGTTACATCAGTGAACATGGCTTTAAAGAGCTGGCGTTACGCTATGCGCTGAATCTGGCAAATGGCCGTTTTCTGTGGCGCAACCGCATTGGCGCTGAGCAGATCCAGGTGAAAGTTACTGCTAATGATATTTCATGGACTTTTAACAGCCATGACTTCTCTTTACGTCAATTTGACCAGGAGCAGGCAGCGGTCACGCAGCTGGCGACCATCATAGAACAAGGGTTAAGCGGAAAAGAGTGGGTCATGCTTACCGTTGAAGCGCAAGTTCGCCTCGGTGCCGGGCAAGAAGTCTTCCCGTCACAGGAACTGGTGCTCGACAGCAACAGTAGCAAAAGTCGCGTGTTGTACCAGGTTGCAGGCATTGCCGGTATTCACTCCCAAAAAATTGGCAACGCTTTACGTACCATTGATACCTGGCATCCGAAGGTTGATGAGCTGGGAGCTATCGCTGTGGAACCTTATGGTTCTGTAACCAGTCGCGGTGTCGCTTGCCGTCAACCAAAAGAAAAACTCGATTTTTATACCTTACTGGATAATTGGGTGACTAAAGGCGTCAAACCGGAAGTTGATCAGCAGCACTACGTGATGGCTGTCTTGATCCGTGGTGGTGTTTTTGGTGAGAAAGCGGAATAAGGAGCTGCCAATGGATCACTATCTTGAGATCCGCGTTCTGCCCGATCCTGAATTTTCGAGTGAAATGTTGATGGCGGCGTTATTTGCCAAATTGCACCGGGCACTAGGCGCAAGAGGTCAAGGTGATATCGGTGTGAGTTTCCCGGATATAAACGTTACGCCAGGAGCGCGTTTACGCTTGCATGGTAGCGCCCCAGCATTGCAGGCGCTTGAAGCCTCAACGTGGCGTAAAGGGCTTACGGATTATTGCCAATGTTCGCCTGTCATTCCCATTCCTGAAATAAAGGGCTGGCGAGTGGTAAGTCGTGTGCAGGTCAAAAGTAACCCACAGCGTCTGTTAAGGCGTTCAGTGAAAAAAGGCTGGCTTACTGAAGAGCAGGCGATTGAGCGACTGGCGACGCAAGCTGAACAGCGGACCGATTTACCTTTTCTTAATATGAAGAGTTTGTCGAGTCAGCAACAGTTTAAGCTGTTTATCCAGCACGGTGATTTGCGTGCAGAACCGGTTAAAGGGGAATTTAGTAGTTATGGATTAAGCACAACGGCAACTATTCCCTGGTTTTGATGTTTTGCAATTATTAAGAGGCCTGGCCGTGTGGCTGGGCCTTTTTGTAGTGTGGCCAGGCCGTTGAGAAGATGTGTTGGATGTTAATTGTTCATATCCGGGATGTTGTTTTCTTTGCTAAAAAAGTTTTATTGCTAAACCATTTCCTGGAGAGGTAGTTATTGAACTGAGAGGTATACGAAGCCATCTATATGCGAAAAAAAAGCCCGTACTTTCGTACGAGCTCTTCTTAAAATATGGCGGTGAGGCGGGGATTCGAACCCCGGATACGTTGCCGTATACACACTTTCCAGGCGTGCTCCTTCAGCCACTCGGACACCTCACCAAATTTTTGTTGCCTGACCATATGGGGGCAACGGGGCGCTACTATAGGGAGTTGGAGTAAAACGGTCAAGAAGAATTTATTTAGATTGGTTTGTTTGGTTATGCATTGTTCACGCAGTTCATCCGACCAGGATTGTGACTGTATATGCTCTGGGCAATTATTTATCAAAAGCTACGCTGGAAATATGAGATTGAAGACATTCCAATCGACCCTTTTTTCAGGGTGAGATGTAACGCATTGATTTTATTTATTACTATTTTGATGCCTCGAAAAAGGGTATGAATTGGAGATTTTGTAAGTTTTAACAGTAAATCAATAGGATAGTCTGCTATTATTCCAGTTCACTGCCGTACAGGCAGCTTAGAAAAGAAGACGAATAACAATGGGGTTATTGCCAATGTTCACTGCCGTACAGGCAGCTTAGAAAATGACGGTGTTCTTTAGTGATGAAAAATGAGTGTTCACTGCCGTACAGGCAGCTTAGAAACGACGTTAAGTCGGGCGCTTAAGAGGATATCTGTTCACTGCCGTACAGGCAGCTTAGAAAGAGCTGGTCGTCTTCAACATCTTCGCGCTTAACGTTCACTGCCGTACAGGCAGCTTAGAAAACCTCAATACTCAAACAGGGATCGTTTCGCAGGTTCACTGCCGTATAGGCAGCTTAGAAAAGAATGCTGGCACTTAATCCAACAGGAAATCTTGTTCACTGCTGTACAGGCAGCTTAGAAAGCTAACGCGGAGATACGCCCCGGCTGCGGGTGGTTCACAGCCGCACAGGCAGTTATAAAATCCATACCCCAATATTTATTTTCTTCCTTAACTCCAGACGCAAAAAAGGCCGGTTAAACCGACCTTTTACTCGTTCTTTCTCTTCGCCCATCAGGCGGCAAAACAATCAGCGACTACGGAAGACAATGCGGCCTTTGCTCAGGTCGTACGGGGTCAGTTCAACAGTCACTTTGTCGCCCGTCAGGATGCGGATGTAGTTTTTGCGCATTTTACCGGAGATGTGTGCAGTAACCACGTGACCGTTTTCTAACTCTACGCGGAACATGGTGTTAGGCAACGTTTCAAGAACGGTGCCTTGCATTTCAATATTGTCTTCTTTGGCCATCTAATCCTCTGGGGTATCACTACCGTAATTTGAACCGGCAAGATAATGCCGAAGTTCTGTAAATAAGTAAAGATTTGCGCGCTAAATCGCAACAAACAGGTTTGGCACATAACTCCGAAAACACACGGCTAAGCCGCACCAAAAGCGCAACGTATAAGGGAGCGGTGAGATAAACGATGGGCGTTACCTGACGCGAAAAATTCCTTATCGGCAGCGGAGTAATGAGCGTAACCAACTCTGCGACCGCAATTATAACACTCTGGAGAGAAATGTGCCGAAAACATTCATTTCTGAGGCGAAAACAATTGCCGTGGCACCCAGAAGTTATTTGGCAATCGTTCCGGGCGCATTTGATTAAGATAATTGAGGTAATCCCGGCGGGGAATTTCGCAGGCGCCAAGCGAAGCTGTGTGATCATTAAGCACCTGACAATCGATTAATTTGCCACCGTGATAGATAAATTCTTCGCAGAATACCAGGAGCGCCGTTTTGGACGCATTTTCCATGCGGCTGAACATCGACTCACCACAAAATAACGTTCCCTGCGCCACGCCATATATGCCGCCGACAAGCTCGTCTTCACGCCAGACTTCAATAGAGTGGGCATGACCCAGCTCGTGCAGGCGGTAGTAAGCTTCAACCACGTCGCGCGTGATCCAGGTTCCTTCTTCGCGATCGCTGGCACAACCTTCAATAACCTGACCAAATGCGTAATTCATCGTGACACGATAGGGCGAGCGTCTATGAAAACGTTTCATACTGCGACTAATATGCAGGGATTCTGGCCATAATACCGCGCGAGGGTCGGGCGACCACCACAGAATAGGGTCGCCAGGAGAAAACCACGGAAAAATACCGCGTTGATAAGCCATCAACAGACGCGCAGGGCTTAGATCGCCCCCCAGCGCCAGCAGGCCGTTAGGCTCACGTAATGCGCCTTCCGGGGAAGGGAAGGCTATTGAATGGCGAGAAAGCTGAACCAGGCGCATGACCGCAAAACTCCACTACGCAAGTCGGATCGTTCAATAATAGCTCACAAACCCTGCTTAAACTGGTAATAACGTCCCTGTCTGGCAAGCAGTTCTGCATGAGTACCTTGCTCAATAATTTGTCCGTTGTCCATCACAATTATTTGTTGGAAACGAGAGAGTCCGCGAAGTCTATGGGTGACCATTAACACCGTTTTCTCACGCATCATTTCTGCAAGCAATTCAAGGATCTCGCTTTCAGTTGTGGCATCTAAGCCTTCGGTTGGTTCGTCCAGCAATACCAGCGGCGCATCGTGTAATAGCGCACGGGCGATAGCCAGACGGCGCAGTTCGCCACCGGAGAGTTGGCGTCCACCTTCACCCAGCCAACTGTTGAGTCCTGTGTCTTCAAGCAGCTTCTCCAGACCGACGCGGCGCAAGATCTCCGCCAGAGCCTCATCACTGCTGCCTGGTGCTGCAAGTAACAGATTATCTCGCAGCGTTGCGCTAAACAGATGTACACGCTGTGGCACAACGCTGATGGCCTTACGCAGAGCCGTTTCATTCAGGCTGGCTATAGGGCTACCGTTAAGCAAAATCTCGCCCTGTTGCGGATCCCATGCGCGGGTCAGCAGTTGTAATAGTGTCGACTTGCCGCATCCCGTTCGACCGAGAATCGCAATATGTTCTCCGGCGTTTGCCTGAAGGGAAATCCCTTTAAGAGCTTGCTGTGATTGCTCAGGATAAGTGAACTGAACATCACGTAACGTCAGGGAAACCTGATCGGCAACATGGGTTTGGGTATCAGGGAAGGTGACTTCTGGTTTTTGATCCGTTAAGTCAGTGATCCGTACTGCAGAGGCAATGACTTGCCCCAGATGCTGAAATGCACCTGTCACCGGCGCCAGAGCCTCAAACGCAGCTAACGCACAGAAGACAAACAAGGCAATTAACGCGCCGGGTTGAGCATTGCCGCCAACGCCGCCAGACGCCATCCACAGCATCAGGATCACCGCTAACGCACCAATTAGCAGCATTATCGCTTGCGATAAAGCGGTCAGTTCAGATTGACGGCGTTGCGCTTCCAACCACTGAATTTCAGTATTCTCTAATTGCGTGCGATAACGATCGCTGGCACCAAAAATGGTCAGTTCAGCTTGCCCTTGCAGCCAGGCGGTCAGTTGCTGGCGATACTGCCCGCGAAGATGAGTCAGATTATGCCCTGTGCTTTTACCAGCACGATAAAATAGCGGAGGCATCAGGAACAACGTCAGCAACATAATGCCGCCCAGCGTAAAGGCGAGGGTGAAATCAAGGAAACTTAACCCGATTGTCACCACCATAATCACCACAAAAGCGCCCACCAGCGGTGAGATAACGCGCAAATAAAGATGATCGAGCGTATCAACATCCGCCACGACGCGGTTGAGCAATTCGCCCTGACGATAGCGCGCAAGCCCGGCAGGGGAGAGCGGCAAAAGTTTACTGAATGTGTAAATGCGCAGATGCTGCAATACGCGGAAAGTCGCGTCATGACTCACCAGACGTTCAAAATAACGCCCTGCGGTACGGGTGATTGCTGCGCCACGCACCCCTGCGGCGGGGAGCATATAGTTGAAGCTGTACAGTCCTGCAACGCCCGCAACCGCTGAGGCGGAGAGGAACCATCCGGAAAGCGTCAACAGACCGATACTGGCGAGCAGAGTAATAATCGCCAGTACAATACCAAGGCTTAACATCCACTTATGACGTTTATACAGAGCCAGATAGGGTAGCAAAGCGCGCATTTAAATCTCCTCCTGACGATGGGCCAGCAATGTAGCGAAAGGACCGTTAGCCACGCTTAATTCCGCGTAACGTCCTTGCTCGACAATCTGACCATCCTGCATCACCCAGATAGTATCCCAGTCAGCAAGATCTTCTAACTGGTGGGTGACCATTAACGTAGTCTGGCGCAGAGAGGCGGCATTCAGCGCCTCCATCACGCGCTGTTCGCTGTGTGCATCCAGGCTGGCAGCGGGTTCATCCAACAGTAATAGCGAACAGGGATGCAGTAATGCACGCGCCACCGCCACGCGCTGCGCCTGACCTACGGAAAGGCGGGCAGCCTGGTCGCCAACAGGCGTATCAACTCCTTGTGGCAGGAGCGGTAGAAACTCACTGACCCATGCGTTATCCAGTGCTGTTTGTAACTCTTGTTCGCTGGCATCAGGTCGCGCCAGTAGCACATTGTCCCGTAGTGTTGCTGCTGGTAGTTGTGGATTCTGCCCAACCCAGGAGAGATGTTTGCGCCAGGATTCCGGTGATAAATCGCGCAATTCGATACCGTTGACCCGTAGCGATCCCTGATATGAGAGGAAACCGGAAAGTGCATTCAACAGTGAGCTTTTACCTGAACCGCTACGGCCAACCAATACAGCTCGTTGGCCTGCTGGCAAAGTAAAGTTCAGCGGTCCGGCCAGCGTTTTACCTTCCGGCGATGTGATAAACAGATCCTCGGCCTCAATGGTCACCGGATCGGTTGATGCTAATTCCGTCTCACCGCGCTGCGGATGGGCGAGCGGGGTTTCCATAAACGTTTTCAGACTGTCAGCCGCGCCAACAGCCTGGGCTTTAGCATGATAAAACGTACCAAGATCGCGCAATGGCTGGAAAAACTCCGGCGCAAGGATCAGCGCCAGAAAACCCGCAGCCAGCGTCACGCCAGTATCATAGTGACCAAAATCCAGCTCGCCGAGATAGGAAAAACCAAAGTACACCGCCACAAGGGCAATCGACAGCGAGGTAAAGAATTCCAGAATGCCGGAGGATAAAAATGCCAGTCGCAACACTTCCATTGTCCGTTGACGGAAATCTTCAGAAGCAGAACGAATGCTTTCAATTTCAGCTTCACCACGACCAAAAATACGCAGCGTTTCCATGCCGCGCAGGCGATCGAGGAAATGCCCACTTAAGCGAGCAAGTGCGAGAAAGTTACGTCGGTTAGCATCGGCGGCGCCCATTCCAACTAACGCCATAAACAACGGGATTAACGGCGCAGTGCCTAGCAGAATAAGCGCCGCAGCCCAGTTAGAAGGGAATATTGCTACCACAATCAGCAGCGGCACTGACACCGCCAGCGCCATTTGTGGCAGGTAGCGAGCATAGTAATCATGCATATCGTCAATTTGCTCAAGTACCAGCGTCGCCCAACTCCCCGCCGGTTTGCCCTGAATCCACGCCGGTCCTGCTTGCTGCAAACGGTCGAGAACCTGGCGGCGGATGGCAAAACGGATATGCTGTCCGGCGTGATACCCCACCCGTTCGCGCAACCAGACCACCCATGCGCGCAACACAAAGGTCAGTACCAGTAAAGTAAAGGGAAGAAGCAGGGCTTCGCGGGGGATGTTCTCCATAATCATGTGCTGCAGAATACGCGCCATGAACCAGGCCTGGGCAATTATCAATATGCCACTCACAAAGCCCAACAGACGAGAAATATTCAGCCAACGTTGGGAGATGACGCTTTGCTGTTTTAACCAGCGGGTTAACTCTTTTTGACGGGATTTATTCATTGCACGCTTAGCAGGTGAGTTATCAGAATTTTTTGCAGGGCAATGTTACAACGGAGGAATAATAAAGGCGACCCATAGTCGCATGCTGTCGCCTTCTTTACTTTTGTTACTGATTTGTAAAATTATTTTGCGTCAGCTAAACCGTCGAGGTAGCGTTCAGCATCAAGTGCCGCCATGCAGCCTGTACCGGCGGAAGTAATGGCCTGGCGATAAATATGATCCATCACGTCACCTGCCGCAAAGACGCCCGGAATGCTGGTCTGGGTGGCATTACCATGAATACCCGATTGTACTTTGATGTAGCCGTTTTCCAGTTCCAGTTGCCCTTCGAAAATGGCGGTATTCGGGCTGTGGCCGATAGCAACAAACAGACCGGCAACGTCGAGTGACTCGATGTTATCGCTGTTTTGCGTATCGCGAAGACGAACGCCAGTGACGCCCATCTGATCGCCGGTCACTTCTTCCAGCGTACGGTTGGTGTGCAGAATGATGTTGCCGTTCTCCACTTTATCCATCAGACGCTTAATCAGAATTTTTTCTGCGCGGAAAGTATCGCGGCGGTGAATCAGGTGTACTTCAGAAGCAATGTTAGACAGATACAGCGCCTCTTCAACAGCGGTATTACCGCCGCCGATAACCGCAACCTTCTGATTGCGATAGAAGAATCCATCGCAGGTCGCACAGGCAGAAACCCCACGCCCTTTAAAGGCTTCTTCTGAGGGCAGGCCGAGATAGCGTGCAGAAGCTCCGGTAGCAATAATCAGCGCATCGCAGGTGTACTCGCCGCTGTCGCCAGACAGACGGAACGGACGATTCTGCAAATCCACTTTGTTGATGTGATCAAAGATGATTTCAGTTTCAAATTTGGTGGCATGTTCATGCATGCGTTCCATTAATAACGGACCGGTCAGATCGTTTGGATCGCCTGGCCAGTTTTCCACTTCCGTGGTGGTGGTCAGTTGGCCGCCTTTTTCCATGCCGGTAATCAGCACGGGTTGCAGGTTGGCGCGCGCCGCGTAGACAGCAGCGGTATATCCCGCCGGGCCTGAACCCAGGATAAGCAGTTTACTGTGTTTGGTCGTGCCCATGAGATCCCCATAGTTGTTGGCAGACAATGGGCAGGATTGTAGGGAATTTACAGACGTAAAAAAAGAGTATGACGATTTTGTTAACGATTTGTGCAATCGTCAGAAGCGATAAGCGTGTCAAATTCTTCTGTCATTATCACGCCTGCTACTTAATTTTTTCGGTTTATAAGCCGATTAAATGATGATTAAACGCGACTGTTAATGAATAACTGGCATGTTGTACTAAAAAACGATGTTTTGCTTTGACAATCACCTGGCGTTTTGCGAAAACATTCGAGGAAGAAAAAAACAGTATTCTTATATGCGCATAATCATGCATGTAAATACCATGTTTACCGTGCTAGTGAAATCTACGCATGGCGTGGACAGACGCCATTCGTGATGTCGATAGCGGCCTCCAGGCAACGGTCTTCTCACCGTAGACCCAGGCATTGCGCGCCGTGAATCTTAATGATTTCGGTCTATCGTGACGGGTAGCGACTCTGAACAGTGATGTTTTCAGGGTCAGACAGGAGTAGGGAAGGAATACAGAGAGACAATAATAATGGTAGATAGCAAGAAGCGCCCTGGCAAAGATCTCGACCGTATCGATCGTAACATTCTTAATGAGTTGCAAAAGGATGGGCGTATTTCTAACGTCGAGCTTTCTAAACGTGTGGGACTTTCCCCTACGCCGTGCCTTGAGCGCGT
Source organism: Escherichia sp. MOD1-EC5495 (assembly GCF_002965965.1). NCBI lineage: Bacteria > Pseudomonadati > Pseudomonadota > Gammaproteobacteria > Enterobacterales > Enterobacteriaceae > Escherichia > Escherichia sp. MOD1-EC5495. The sequence goes on along the minus strand of NZ_PTRI01000008.1, from coordinate 18,272 downwards.
GCGTCGGCTGGAAAGACAAGGGTTTATCCAGGGCTATACAGCACTGCTGAACCCGCATTATCTGGATGCATCACTTCTGGTATTCGTTGAGATTACTCTGAATCGTGGTGCTCCGGATGTGTTTGAACAATTCAATACCGCTGTACAAAAACTTGAAGAAATTCAGGAGTGTCATTTAGTATCTGGTGATTTCGACTACCTGTTGAAAACACGCGTGCCGGATATGTCAGCTTACCGTAAGCTGCTGGGGGAAACTCTGCTGCGTCTGCCTGGCGTCAATGACACACGGACATACGTTGTTATGGAAGAAGTCAAGCAGAGTAATCGTCTGGTTATTAAGACGCGCTAACACGGAACAGGTGCAAAATCGACGTATTTTGATTACACTCCTGTTAATCCATACAGCAACAGTACTGGGGTAACCTGGTACTGTTGTCCGTTTTAGCATCGGGCAGGAAAAGCCTGTAACCTGGAGAGCCTTTCTTGAGCCAGGAATACACTGAAGACAAAGAAGTCACATTGACAAAGTTAAGCAGCGGGCGCCGACTTCTGGAGGCGTTGCTGATTCTTATTGTCCTGTTTGCCGTCTGGTTGATGGCAGCTTTATTGAGTTTTAACCCTTCGGATCCTAGCTGGTCGCAAACGGCCTGGCATGAGCCTATCCATAATTTAGGCGGGGCACCTGGTGCGTGGCTGGCCGATACCCTGTTCTTCATTTTTGGCGTGATGGCTTACACCATCCCCGTCATCATTGTCGGTGGCTGTTGGTTTGCGTGGCGTCATCAGTCCAGCGACGAATACATTGATTATTTTGCCGTTTCGCTACGTATTATTGGCGTGCTGGCGCTCATCCTTACCTCCTGTGGTCTGGCAGCCATTAACGCCGACGATATCTGGTATTTTGCCTCCGGTGGCGTAATCGGTAGCTTATTAAGCACCACGTTACAGCCTCTGCTACACAGCAGTGGGGGAACAATTGCGCTGCTTTGCGTCTGGGCAGCGGGCCTGACGCTGTTTACCGGCTGGTCCTGGGTGACTATTGCCGAAAAACTGGGCGGCTGGATTTTAAACATTCTCACCTTCGCCAGTAATCGTACCCGTCGCGATGATACCTGGGTCGATGAAGATGAGTATGACGATGACGAAGAGTACGAAGATGAAAACCACGGTAAACAGCATGAATCGCGCCGTGCTCGTATTCTTCGTGGCGCGTTAGCGCGTCGTAAACGCCTGGCGGAAAAATTCATTAATCCGATGGGGCGACAAACGGACGCTGCGTTGTTCTCCGGCAAGCGGATGGATGATGAAGAAGATGTTACCTACACTGCGCGCGGAGTAGCGGCCGATCCTGATGACGTCCTGTTTTCGGGCAATCGTGCAACGCAGCCTGAATATGACGAATACGATCCTTTATTAAATGGTGCGCCGATTACCGAGCCTGTAGCTGCCGCAGCGGCTGCAACCACGGCGACGCAAAGCTGGGCCGCGCCGGTTGAACCTGTTACTCAGACGCCGCCTGTTGCCTCTGTTGATGTTCCACCTGCGCAACCTACTGTATCCTGGCAGCCTGTACCGGGGCCGCAAACGGGCGAGCCGGTTATTGCTCCTGCAGCAGAAGGTTACCCACAGCAGCCACAATATGCGCAGCCTGTACCGCCACAGCAGTCATACTATACGCCTGCAGCGGAACAACCTGTGCAACAACCTTACGACACCCCTGCGCCTGAACAGCCGGTTCAGCAACCATATTACGCGCCTGCAGCGGAACAACCGGTTCAACAGCCGTATTATACATCTGCACCGGAACAGCCGGTGGCAGGTAACGCCTGGCAAGCCGAAGAGACGCAATCCACTTTTGCTCCACAGCCTACATACCAGGCAGAGCAAACTTACCCGCAGCCAGCCGTTCAGGAGCCGTTGTACCAACAGCCGCAACCTGTTGAACAGCAGCCTGTCGCGACACCGGAGCCTGTTGTAGAAGAGACAAAGCCTGCGCGTCCGCCGCTTTACTATTTTGAAGAAGTGGAAGAGAAGCGTGCCCGTGAACGTGAACAACTTGCGGCCTGGTATCAACCAATTCCTGAACCGGTTAAGGAACCAGAACCGATCAAATCTTCGCTGAAAGCACCTTCTGTTGCAGCAGTACCTCCAGTAGAAGCCGCTGCCGCTGTTTCACCGCTGGCATCGGGCGTGAAAAAAGCGACCCTGGCGACGGGAGCCGCAGCGACGGTTGCTGCGCCTGTTTTCAGCCTGGCAAATAGCGGTGCGCCGCGTCCGCAAGTGAAAGAGGGCATTGGCCCGCAGTTACCTCGACCGAAGCGTATCCGCGTACCAACACGTCGTGAACTGGCGTCATATGGCATTAAGCTGCCATCGCAGAGAGCGGCGGAAGAGAAGGCTCGTGAAGCGCAGCGTAACCAGTACGATGCTGGCGGGCAGTATAACGATGATGAAATCGATGCGATGCAGCAGGATGAACTGGCTCGTCAGTTTGCCCAGACGCAGCAGCAACGCTATGGCGAGCAATATCAACATGATGTGCCAGTGAACGCGGAAGATGCAGATGCTGCGGCAGAGGCTGAGCTGGCTCGTCAGTTTGCCCAGACTCAGCAGCAGCGTTATTCCGGTGAACAACCGACTGGGGCGAATCCGTTCTCGCTGGATGATTTCGAATTTTCACCGATGAAAGCGTTAGTGGATGATGGTCCACACGAGCCGCTGTTTACGCCAATTGTTGAACCTGTTCAACAGCCGCAGCAACCAGTCGTGCCGCAGCCGCAATATCAACAGCCGCAGCAACCGGTAGCACCGCAGCAGCAGTATCAGCAGCCGCAGCAACCGGTAGCGCCACAGCCGCAGTATCAGCAGCCGCAACAACCGGTAGCACCGCAGCATCACTATCAGCAGCCGCATCAACCGACGGCACCACAGCCGCAGGATACCCTGCTTCATCCGCTGTTAATGCGCAATGGCGACAGTCGTCCGCTACACAAGCCGACGACGCCGTTGCCTTCTCTGGATTTGCTGACGCCGCCGCCGAGCGAAGTGGAACCCGTAGATACCTTTGCGCTTGAACAAATGGCGCGTCTGGTAGAGGCGCGCCTGGCTGACTTCCGCATTAAAGCCGATGTCGTCAACTATTCTCCGGGGCCAGTTATCACTCGCTTTGAGCTGAACCTGGCACCGGGCGTAAAAGCTGCGCGTATTTCTAACTTGTCACGTGACCTGGCCCGTTCGCTATCAACTGTGGCGGTTCGTGTCGTTGAAGTTATTCCGGGTAAACCTTACGTAGGTCTGGAGTTACCTAACAAAAAACGCCAAACCGTTTACCTGCGCGAAGTGCTGGACAACGCTAAGTTCCGCGATAACCCATCGCCATTAACGATAGTGCTGGGTAAAGATATCGCTGGCGATCCGGTCGTTGCCGATCTGGCAAAAATGCCGCACTTGTTGGTTGCGGGGACTACCGGTTCCGGTAAGTCTGTCGGTGTGAACGCTATGATTCTGAGTATGCTCTATAAAGCGCAGCCGGAAGATGTGCGTTTCATTATGATCGATCCGAAAATGCTCGAGCTTTCAGTTTATGAAGGTATCCCGCACCTGTTAACGGAAGTCGTGACCGACATGAAAGATGCTGCCAACGCTTTACGCTGGTGCGTCAACGAAATGGAGCGTCGATATAAACTGATGTCGGCTTTGGGTGTACGTAACCTGGCGGGTTATAACGAAAAAATTGCTGAAGCTGACCGTATGATGCGCCCAATACCAGACCCGTACTGGAAACCGGGCGACAGTATGGATGCTCAGCATCCGGTGCTGAAAAAAGAGCCTTATATTGTTGTTCTGGTGGACGAATTTGCCGACCTGATGATGACGGTGGGTAAAAAAGTGGAAGAGCTGATTGCACGTCTGGCGCAAAAAGCCCGTGCCGCAGGAATCCACCTCGTACTGGCAACGCAACGTCCATCAGTTGATGTTATTACAGGTCTGATTAAAGCGAATATTCCAACTCGTATCGCCTTTACGGTATCCAGTAAGATTGACTCGCGTACCATTCTTGATCAGGCTGGTGCCGAATCGTTACTGGGAATGGGCGATATGCTCTACTCCGGGCCGAACTCCACCATGCCGGTACGTGTTCATGGTGCCTTTGTTCGCGATCAGGAAGTTCATGCCGTGGTGCAGGACTGGAAAGCGCGTGGTCGTCCGCAGTATGTCGATGGCATCACTTCCGACAGTGAAAGTGAAGGTGGAGCCGGTGGTTTCGATGGCGCAGAAGAGCTGGATCCGTTGTTCGATCAGGCGGTGCAGTTTGTCACTGAAAAACGCAAAGCGTCAATTTCAGGCGTACAGCGTCAGTTCCGCATTGGTTATAACCGTGCGGCGCGTATTATCGAACAGATGGAAGCGCAGGGGATCGTCAGCGAACAGGGTCACAACGGTAATCGTGAAGTGCTGGCTCCACCGCCGTTTGACTGATTAGGGCATTGTAGGCCGGATAAGACGCGATAGCGTCGCATCCGGCACACTATCAACTGAAAATTCAGTATTTTCTTCTTTCCTCAAGCTGATTATTAGCCTGGAATAGAGAGTAGAGGGAACTCCCGTTTGGGAGTGACGTAATTTGAGGAACCATGATGAAAAAAATTGCCATCACCTGTGTATTACTCTCAAGCTTTGTGGCGAGCAGCGTTTGGGCTGATGCCGCAAGCGATCTGAAAAGTCGCCTGGATAAAGTCAGCAGCTTCCATGCCAGCTTCACGCAAAAAGTGACTGACGGTAGCGGCGCTGCAGTACAGGAAGGTCAGGGCGATCTGTGGGTGAAACGTCCTAACTTGTTCAACTGGCATATGACTCAACCTGATGAAAGTATCCTGGTTTCTGACGGTAAAACACTGTGGTTCTATAACCCGTTCGTTGAGCAGGCTACGGCAACCTGGCTGAAAGATGCTACCGGTAATACGCCGTTTATGCTGATTGCCCGCAACCAGTCCAGCGACTGGCAGCAGTACAATATCAAACAGAATGGTGATGACTTTGTCCTGACGCCAAAAGCCAGCAATGGCAACCTGAAGCAGTTCACCATTAACGTGGGGCGTGATGGCACAATCCATCAGTTTAGCGCGGTGGAGCAGGACGATCAGCGCAGCAGTTATCAGTTAAAGTCCCAGCAAAATGGCGTTGTGGATGCAGCGAAATTTACCTTCACCCCGCCGCAAGGCGTAACGGTAGATGACCAACGTAAGTAGAGGCACCTGAGTGAGCAATCTGTCGCTCGATTTTTCGGATAATACTTTTCAACCTCTGGCCGCGCGTATGCGGCCAGAAAATTTAGCACAGTATATCGGTCAGCAACATTTGCTGGCTGCGGGGAAGCCGTTGCCGCGCGCTATCGAAGCCGGGCACCTGCATTCTATGATCCTCTGGGGGCCGCCAGGTACGGGTAAAACGACCCTTGCCGAAGTGATCGCCCGCTACGCAAACGCTGATGTGGAACGTATTTCTGCCGTTACCTCTGGTGTGAAAGAGATTCGCGAGGCGATCGAGCGGGCGCGGCAGAACCGCAACGCCGGACGCCGCACCATTCTGTTTGTCGACGAAGTGCACCGCTTCAACAAGAGCCAGCAGGATGCTTTTCTACCGCATATTGAAGATGGCACCATCACTTTCATTGGCGCGACGACTGAAAACCCCTCGTTTGAGCTTAATTCGGCGCTGCTTTCCCGTGCCCGCGTTTATCTGCTGAAATCCTTGACGACCGAGGATATTGAGCGAGTACTTACTCAGGCAATGGAAGACAAAACGCGCGGCTATGGCGGGCAGGATATTGTTCTGCCAGATGAAACACGCCGTGCGATTGCTGAACTGGTGAATGGTGACGCGCGCCGGGCGTTGAATACGCTGGAAATGATGGCGGATATGGCCGAAGTCGATAGCAGCGGCAAGCGCGTTTTGAAGCCCGAATTGCTGACGGAAATCGCCGGTGAGCGTAGTGCCCGATTCGATAATAAAGGCGATCGCTTTTACGATCTGATTTCTGCGCTGCATAAATCTGTGCGTGGTAGTGCACCCGATGCGGCGCTGTACTGGTATGCGCGGATTATTACTGCTGGTGGTGATCCGTTATATGTCGCGCGTCGCTGCCTGGCGATAGCGTCGGAAGATGTCGGTAATGCTGATCCACGTGCGATGCAGGTAGCGATTGCTGCCTGGGATTGCTTTACCCGCGTTGGTCCGGCAGAAGGCGAACGCGCCATTGCCCAGGCGATTGTTTACCTGGCCTGTGCACCAAAAAGTAACGCTGTGTATACCGCGTTTAAAGCCGCGCTGGCCGATGCTCGCGAACGTCCGGATTATGACGTGCCGGTTCATTTGCGTAATGCGCCGACAAAATTAATGAAGGAAATGGGCTACGGGCAGGAATATCGTTACGCTCATGATGAAGCAAACGCTTATGCTGCCGGTGAGGTTTACTTCCCGCCGGAAATAGCACAAACACGCTATTATTTCCCGACAAACAGGGGGCTGGAAGGCAAGATTGGCGAAAAGCTCGCCTGGCTGGCTGAACAGGATCAAAATAGCCCCATAAAACGCTACCGTTAATGTTATCGTTGCGGTAATGTTGTTACTGTATCCCTGTGGTCGCAGGCTGTGGCCACATCTCCCATTTAATTCGATAAGCACAGGATAAGCATGCTCGATCCCAATCTGCTGCGTAATGAGCCAGACGCAGTCGCTGAAAAACTGGCACGCCGGGGCTTTAAGCTGGATGTAGATAAGCTGGGCGCTCTTGAAGAGCGTCGTAAAGTATTGCAGGTAAAAACGGAAAACCTGCAAGCGGAGCGTAACTCCCGATCGAAATCCATTGGCCAGGCGAAAGCGCGCGGGGAAGATATCGAGCCTTTACGTCTGGAAGTGAACAAACTGGGCGAAGAGCTGGATGCAGCAAAAGCCGAGCTGGATGCTTTACAGGCTGAAATTCGCGATATCGCGCTGACAATCCCTAACCTGCCTGCAGATGAAGTGCCGGTGGGTAAAGACGAAAATGACAACGTTGAAGTCAGCCGCTGGGGCACCCCGCGTGAGTTCGACTTTGAAGTTCGTGACCACGTGACGCTGGGTGAAATGCACTCTGGCCTCGACTTTGCAGCAGCGGTTAAGCTGACCGGTTCGCGCTTTGTGGTGATGAAAGGGCAGATCGCACGTATGCACCGCGCATTGTCGCAGTTTATGCTGGATCTGCATACCGAGCAGCATGGCTATAGTGAAAACTATGTCCCGTATCTGGTTAACCAGGATACGCTTTACGGTACAGGTCAGTTGCCGAAATTTGCTGGCGACCTGTTCCATACCCGTCCGCTGGAAGAAGAAGCAGACACCAGTAACTACGCGCTGATCCCAACGGCAGAAGTTCCGCTGACCAACCTGGTGCGCGGTGAAATCATTGATGAAGATGACCTGCCGATTAAGATGACCGCCCATACTCCATGCTTCCGTTCTGAAGCCGGTTCTTATGGTCGTGATACCCGTGGTCTGATCCGTATGCACCAGTTCGACAAAGTTGAAATGGTTCAGATCGTGCGCCCGGAAGACTCTATGGCGGCGCTGGAAGAGATGACCGGTCATGCAGAAAAAGTCCTGCAACTGTTGGGTCTGCCGTACCGTAAAATCATCCTTTGCACCAGCGACATGGGCTTTGGCGCTTGCAAAACGTACGACCTGGAAGTATGGATCCCGGCGCAGAACACCTACCGCGAGATCTCTTCTTGTTCTAACGTCTGGGATTTCCAGGCGCGTCGTATGCAGGCACGCTGCCGCAGCAAGTCTGACAAGAAAACCCGTCTGGTGCATACCCTGAACGGTTCCGGTCTGGCTGTTGGCCGTACGCTAGTTGCAGTAATGGAAAACTATCAGCAGGCTGATGGTCGTATTGAAGTACCAGAAGTTCTGCGTCCATACATGAACGGACTGGAATATATTGGCTAATACCCAATTTTTCTGAATCTAAAAAGCGCCTGCGGGCGCTTTTTTTGTCTCCCTTTGATACCAAACAATAATTACTCGTTACTTAAGCGCAATACTACTTACGAGTGAAAATCTACCTATCCCGTTGATTTTCAAATCATTCGATGTATACAAACCTATATAGCGCCAGCTATAAAAATAATTACACAATACGGTTTGTTACTGGAATTAATCGTGAGCAAGCTTGAGTGAGCCATTATGAAAACGAAAATCCCTGATGCGGTATTGGCTGCTGAGGTGAGTCGCCGTGGTTTGGTTAAAACGACAGCGATCGGTGGCCTGGCGATGGCCAGCAGTGCATTAACATTACCTTTTAGTCGAATAGCGCACGCTGTCGATAACGCCATTGCGGCAAATTCTGACGAGAAGGTTATCTGGAGCGCATGTACAGTTAACTGCGGTAGCCGCTGCCCACTGCGAATGCATGTCGTGGACGGTGAAATCAAATACGTCGAAACGGATAATACCGGTGATGACAATTACGACGGCCTGCATCAGGTACGCGCCTGTCTGCGTGGGCGTTCGATGCGTCGTCGCGTTTATAACCCAGATCGCCTGAAATATCCGATGAAACGCGTCGGGGCGCGCGGTGAAGGCAAATTCGAGCGTATTAGCTGGGAAGAAGCCTACGACATTATCGCTACTAATATGCAGCGACTGATTAAAGAGTACGGTAACGAATCCATCTATCTGAACTATGGCACCGGTACGCTGGGCGGCACAATGACCCGTTCCTGGCCACCGGGAAATACCCTGGTCGCGCGCCTGATGAACTGCTGCGGCGGTTATCTGAACCATTATGGTGATTATTCCTCCGCGCAAATTGCAGAAGGTCTGAACTATACCTATGGTGGCTGGGCGGATGGCAACAGCCCGTCAGATATCGAAAACAGTAAGCTGGTGGTGCTGTTTGGTAATAACCCGGGCGAAACGCGAATGAGCGGTGGCGGGGTAACTTATTACCTTGAACAGGCTCGTCAGAAATCAAATGCTCGCATGATCATCATCGATCCGCGCTATACCGACACCGGTGCCGGGCGTGAAGATGAGTGGATCCCAATTCGTCCGGGAACAGATGCCGCACTGGTTAACGGTCTGGCGTACGTCATGATCACCGAAAATCTGGTTGATCAGGAATTCCTCGATAAATATTGCGTTGGCTACGACGAGAAAACCCTGCCAGCCAGTGCGCCGAAAAATGGTCATTACAAAGCCTATATTCTGGGTGAAGGGGCAGACAGCGTTGCCAAAACGCCGGAATGGGCATCGCAAATCACTGGCGTTCCGGCAGACAAAATCATCAAACTGGCACGTGAAATCGGCAGTACCAAACCGGCGTTTATCAGCCAGGGGTGGGGGCCGCAGCGTCACGCTAATGGTGAAATCGCTACTCGTGCTATCTCAATGCTGGCAATTCTGACCGGCAACGTCGGGATTAACGGTGGTAACAGCGGCGCGCGCGAAGGTTCATACAGCTTACCGTTTGTGCGGATGCCGACTCTCGAAAACCCGATCCAGACCAGCATTTCCATGTTTATGTGGACCGATGCCATTGAACGTGGCCCGGAAATGACGGCGCTGCGTGATGGTGTTCGCGGAAAAGATAAGCTGGATGTGCCGATCAAGATGATCTGGAACTATGCCGGTAACTGCCTGATTAACCAGCATTCAGAAATTAACCGTACCCATGAAATCCTTCAGGATGATAAGAAGTGTGAGCTGATTGTGGTTATCGACTGCCACATGACATCATCCGCGAAATACGCTGATATCCTGCTGCCGGACTGCACCGCTTCCGAACAGATGGACTTTGCGCTGGATGCATCCTGCGGGAATATGTCTTACGTGATTTTCAACGATCAGGTGATTAAACCGCGCTTTGAATGTAAGACCATCTATGAAATGACCAGCGAACTGGCAAAACGTCTTGGCGTTGAGCAACAGTTTACGGAAGGTCGTACTCAGGAAGAGTGGATGCGTCACCTGTATGCGCAGTCGCGGGAAGCGATCCCTGAGTTGCCGACCTTTGAAGAGTTCCGCAAGCAGGGGATCTTTAAAAAGCGCGACCCACAAGGGCATCACGTTGCTTATAAAGCCTTCCGTGAAGATCCGCAGGCTAATCCACTGACCACGCCATCGGGCAAAATTGAGATCTATTCCCAGGCGCTGGCTGACATTGCCGCTACCTGGGAATTGCCGGAAGGCGACGTGATCGATCCACTGCCGATCTACACGCCAGGTTTTGAAAGTTATCAGGATCCGCTGAACAAACAGTATCCGCTGCAACTTACAGGTTTCCACTATAAATCTCGCGTTCACTCCACCTACGGCAACGTAGACGTGCTGAAAGCGGCTTGCCGCCAGGAAATGTGGATCAACCCGCTTGATGCGCAAAAACGCGGTATCAGCAACGGCGATAAAGTCAGGATCTTTAACGATCGTGGTGAAGTTCATATTGAGGCGAAAGTGACGCCACGAATGATGCCGGGTGTGGTCGCACTGGGCGAAGGCGCCTGGTATGACCCGGATGCAAAACGTGTCGATAAGGGCGGTTGTATCAACGTACTGACCACTCAACGTCCGTCTCCTCTCGCCAAGGGGAATCCGTCGCATACAAACCTTGTTCAGGTTGAAAAGGTGTAAGGAGTAACCGATGACAACCCAGTATGGATTTTTTATTGATTCCAGCCGTTGCACCGGTTGCAAAACCTGCGAACTGGCTTGTAAAGACTACAAAGATTTGACGCCAGAAGTCAGCTTCCGCCGCATTTATGAATATGCTGGCGGCGACTGGCAGGAGGATAACGGTGTCTGGCATCAAAACGTGTTTGCCTACTATCTCTCGATTTCATGCAATCATTGCGAAGATCCGGCGTGTACCAAAGTCTGCCCGAGCGGTGCGATGCATAAACGTGAAGATGGTTTTGTCGTTGTTGATGAAGATGTGTGCATCGGCTGTCGTTACTGCCATATGGCTTGCCCGTACGGTGCACCGCAGTATAACGAAACCAAAGGGCATATGACCAAATGCGACGGCTGCTATGACCGCGTTGTGGAAGGTAAAAAGCCGATCTGCGTCGAATCTTGCCCGCTGCGGGCGCTGGATTTCGGCCCCATCGACGAGCTGCGTAAAAAACACGGCGATCTGGCGGCCGTTGCGCCATTGCCACGAGCGCACTTTACCAAACCGAATATTGTGATCAAACCTAACGCCAACAGCCGCCCAACCGGGGATACCACTGGCTATCTGGCAAATCCGAAGGAGGTGTGAGATGGGAAGTGGATGGCATGAATGGCCGTTGATGATCTTCACGGTCTTCGGGCAGTGCGTCGTGGGCGGTTTTATCGTTCTGGCATTCGCCTTGTTGAAAGGCGAGCTTCGGGCCGATACCCAACAGCGGGTGATTACCTGTATGTTTGGCTTGTGGGTACTGATGGGCATTGGCTTTATCGCCTCAATGCTTCACCTTGGCTCACCCATGCGCGCTTTTAACTCACTCAACCGGGTTGGCTCTTCGGCATTGAGTAACGAAATCGCCAGTGGTTCGATCTTTTTTGCCGTAGGTGGCATCGGCTGGTTGTTGGCAGTGCTGAAAAAGCTGTCACCGGCATTACGCACGCTGTGGCTGGTGGTGACGATGATTCTCGGCGTGGTGTTTGTCTGGATGATGGTGCGAGTTTATAACAGCATCGATACCGTACCGACCTGGTACAGCATCTGGACACCGATGGGTTTCTTCCTGACTATGTTTATGGGAGGCCCGCTGCTGGGATATTTGTTACTGCGTCTGGCGGGGGTTAATGGTTGGGTGATGCGTTTACTTCCGGCCATTTCAGTGCTGGCGCTGGTGGTGAGCGGCGTAATGTCTGTAATGCAGGGGGCTGAACTCGCTACGATTCACTCTTCTGTACAGCAGGCAGCGGCGTTAGTGCCGGATTACGGTGCGCTGATGGCCTGGCGGATTGTGCTTATCGCCGTGGCACTGTGCTTGTGGATTGTACCGCAGTTAAAAGGTTCTCAGCCTGCGGTATCGCTGCTTTCCGTGTCATTCATCCTGCTTCTGGCTGGTGAGTTAATCGGGCGCGGCGTGTTCTACGGGTTGCATATGACTGTAGGGATGGCCGTTGCCAGCTAAGATGTTTATAACCGGGGTCTCGGCCCCGGTTTTCTTTTATTTCTGTTTCGTTAAGGTGTCATAACTGGTCATCAAATTACGATAATCAGGAATGTGGTTAGAGAACAGCGTCGCCAGACCTTCGATATCGTTGCGCCAGTCACGGTGCAGTTCGCAGGCGACACCAAACCACGTCATCAATTGTGCCCCTGCTTGTGACATACGATCCCATGCCGAATGCCGGGTAATTTCGTTAAAGGTTCCTGACGCGTCAGTCACCACAAAGACATCGAAACCTTCTTCAATCGCCGAAAGTGCCGGGAATGCTACGCAAACTTCGGTGACCACTCCGGCAATAATCAACTGCTTTTTACCTGTCGCCTTGACCGCTTTAACAAAATCTTCGTTATCCCAGGCGTTAATATTTCCCGGACGGGCAATATACGGTGCATCCGGGAACTGAGCTTTCAGTTCAGGGACTAATGGGCCGTTAGGACCGGTTTCAAAACTGGTAGTAAGAATGGTGGGTAGATTGAAATATTTGGCTAAGTCACCCAGCGCCAGCACGTTATTTTTAAATTTGTCAGGTTCAATATCCCGCACGAGGGAAAGTAAACCGGCCTGGTGATCAACTAACAAAACAGCAGCATCATTTTTATCGAGACGAACATACGGTTTGGTCATTCTCTTCTCCTTTCGAGAGTCAGTGGTACGCCTGAAATCGTTCAGACGCGATGCGTTGCCCTGAAAGCATAGACGGGAAATTCAGGTTTGCAGTGACCATGAAATTTTTCGACTGAACTAAACATATGAACGTTACGTTAGATCAATAAAAACAATTAGATGAGACTGATTATCTTTTCGTTATTAGTGTTATGAATGAGTAATATAAATCGATAATACAGCCGCTGCGTTATGTACGTATTTTCACCCATTGACAATGTTTTTGGCGGTGGCATGATGCGCATGAAATTTGAACTTCCTCACGGTTTTCATTCATGTCCACGTATACCCGGCCTGTCATGCTTTTGCTGTCTGGCCTACTTTTGTTGACTCTGGCGATCGCGGTGTTAAATACACTCGTGCCGCTATGGCTCGCCCAGGTACACTTGCCCACATGGCAGGTCGGCGTCGTCAGTTCGTCTTATTTTACCGGCAACCTGGTCGGTACTTTACTGACAGGGTATGTCATTAAACGCTTTGGGTTTAATCGCAGCTATTACCTTGCTTCCTTTATTTTTGCTGCGGGTTGTGCCGGGCTTGGCTTGATGATTGGTTTCTGGAGCTGGTTAGCCTGGCGTTTCGTCGCAGGCGTTGGTTGCGCCATGATTTGGGTGGTGGTAGAAAGCGCGCTGATGTGCAGCGGTACGTCACGTAACCGTGGGCGGTTACTTGCCGCCTATATGATGGTTTATTACGTGGGGACGTTTTTAGGTCAGTTACTGCTCAGTAAAGTTTCAACAGAGTTGATGAGCGTATTGCCGTGGGCTACAGGGTTGACCCTGGCAGGGATCTTGCCGCTGCTGTTTACTCGTATCGTGAATCAGCAGGCTGAGAACCATGCTTCGACGCCAATTACGTCAATGCTAAAACTTCGTCAGGCGCGGCTTGGCGTGAACGGCTGTATTATCTCGGGAATCGTTCTGGGTTCTTTGTATGGCCTGATGCCGCTGTACCTCAATCATAAAGGGATTAGCAACGCCAGCATTGGCTTCTGGATGGCGGTTCTGGTTAGTGCTGGTATCCTTGGGCAATGGCCAATTGGTCGTCTGGCAGATAAATTTGGTCGCCTGCTGGTACTACGCGTTCAGGTATTTGTCGTCATTCTCGGTAGCATTGCGATGTTAAGTCAGGCGGCAATGGCACCTGCGTTGTTCATCCTCGGTGCAGCCGGTTTTACGCTCTATCCGGTGGCGATGGCCTGGGCTTGCGAGAAAGTTGAACATCATCAGCTGGTGGCAATGAATCAGGCGTTATTGTTAAGCTATACCGTCGGTAGTCTGCTTGGCCCGTCTTTTACTGCCATGTTAATGCAGAATTTCTCTGATAATCTGCTGTTTATCATGATCGCCAGTGTGTCGTTTATTTATTTACTCATGCTGCTTCGTAACGCCGGTCATACACCAAAACCCGTTGCTCACGTGTAAATGAATGAGTGCAGAGTGTGAACTGCCTGTTTCGCACTCTGTTTTTTGTTTCCTCTGTACAACTATCTTTTAGCAAATTTTATTCGTAAAAAAATAAAGTGTGCAGCAGGTTATAATTTTGCATTCCGCTATTTCCGCACGTCTTGTTTGCCGCGCATAATTCCTCGTTTTCTAAATATCCATTAAATATTGGCGAAGGATCGATCTATGGCTGGGAACGTTCAGGAAAAACAGTTGCGATGGTACAACATTGCTTTGATGTCATTTATTACCGTTTGGGGCTTTGGCAACGTTGTAAATAACTATGCCAACCAGGGACTGGTGGTTGTTTTTTCATGGGTATTTATTTTTGTGCTCTATTTCACACCTTATGCCCTGATTGTCGGCCAGTTAGGTTCGACCTTTAAAGACGGGAGAGGGGGCGTTAGTACCTGGATTAAACATACCATGGGACCAGGGCTGGCTTACCTTGCAGCATGGACCTACTGGGTGGTGCATATTCCTTATTTGGCACAAAAACCACAGGCAATACTGATCGCGCTCGGTTGGGCGATGAAAGGCGATGGTTCGTTAATCAAAGAATATTCGGTCGTAGCGTTACAGGGGTTAACGCTGGTGCTGTTTATCTTCTTTATGTGGGTTGCCTCCCAAGGCATGAAGTCACTGAAAATTGTTGGTTCTGTGGCAGGGATTGCAATGTTTGTCATGTCGCTCCTTTATGTGGCGATGGCGGTAACCGCGCCTGCGATTACTGAAGTGCATATTGCGACTACTAACATTACCTGGGAAACATTCATACCACATATCGATTTCACCTACATTACCACCATTTCAATGCTGGTTTTTGCGGTTGGTGGTGCTGAGAAGATTTCTCCTTACGTTAACCAAACACGCAACCCAGGAAAAGAATTTCCAAAAGGGATGTTGTGTCTGGCGGGGATGGTAGCAGTATGTGCGATTCTCGGCTCACTGGCGATGGGGATGATGTTTGACTCGCGCAATATTCCCGATGATTTGATGACTAACGGTCAGTATTACGCCTTCCAGAAGCTGGGGGAGTATTACAATATGGGTAATACCTTAATGGTGATTTATGCCATTGCGAACACTCTGGGGCAAGTTGCCGCACTGGTATTTTCGATTGATGCACCGCTTAAAGTGTTATTAGGCGATGCCGACAGCAAATATATTCCTGCCAGTTTATGTCGTACCAACGCTTCCGGTACGCCCGTGAATGGCTATTTTCTGACTCTGGTGCTGGTGGCGATCCTGATTATGCTCCCGACTCTCGGCATCGGTGATATGAACAATCTCTATAAATGGCTGTTGAATCTTAACTCGGTAGTGATGCCACTGCGTTATTTGTGGGTATTTGTTGCGTTTATTGCTGTCGTTCGCCTGGCGCAGAAATATAAACCAGAGTATGTCTTTATTCGTAATAAGTCGCTGGCAATGACCGTTGGGATTTGGTGTTTTGCCTTTACCGCGTTTGCCTGCCTGACAGGAATCTTCCCGAAAATGGAAGCCTTCACTGCAGAGTGGACATTCCAACTGGCACTGAACATTACTACGCCATTTGTCCTCGTTGGACTGGGGCTGATATTCCCGCTGCTCGCACGTAAAGCGAATATAAAATAGTCATCATGCCCCGGTTCTCCGGGGCTATGATATTAAATAGATTAAAATTAGAGCAGGTCTGCCAAGGCAAAAGTTAAGTTTTTCTTAAGGGATGAAAGAATATAAACGCTGCCGTGATAATACAAATTTTAGTTATCGGAGACCTTTATTTTTAGATATGGTGATAGTTTTAATTATTGGTTATTTTGCAAGTTATTATTTGGAGCTCTGGAGTAAACTCTTGCGCATCGTAATAACATGATTTTTACGGCTAAATTTTCAACAAAGAGTGGTAATGTAAACTCGGATTTTTTGATCTGTATCAATAAATTTACACGTTGCTAATTATGGTTAAATTTTCTGAGAATGATTGCAATTATTGTTTGGTTATGCAGATGGTATATTGATTTCTTGGTGCAATATTCTGGTAAAGCTATATTTTATAGGATTTTAATCCAACAAGAATCATCTCCCGACAGAATCTTCTCATACCTGGTGTAGTTTACAGTCTTTTGTTTTAAAAATAAAATAGTGCTCTAATGTTGCATCTATTGTTTTATCGAACGTGTACTCCTGAAAATATTTATCTGTTAGGTTGATGGACAAATTACAGCCCTGGCAGTGAAATTTTCGCGATCACTTTCTGACTAAATTTTACTTTAAGTTTACTGATTAATATATTTTGGGCTAAGAGAGTCGTATTACACATGTCTTGAATAAGATAAATAAACAGAATGGATTACTGATAATAGATGCTAATACCTCTTTTGGATAATTATAGAGTAGATGTCACAACTCGGCAGGATGTGCTAGTTGTGTTGTTATAGGGTAATTTTTTCATATCTAAATTATTTCGTTGCAAATTTAACGAAAGGCGGTAGCGTGGATGAAAGATACAAAAATGAGCATTACATATAACAATATTGTTCTGGTTAAAATAAGAAGCATGATAATCACTTGTGGAAATTAAGAAAAAATCAATCTTCTCATCATGACATATTTGTTATATGGGAATAATGAAATTAAGAAAGTCATAAAGAGAAGGGTAACATCGTCTAATATACAGAACTTTATACGATATTATATTAAAGCAATTGATAACATTTTAGTCAGAACACCAGTATGTATAGCATTACCGAAAAATTAAACTCAAGATTTAACACTGCGGTTATATTAGCTGTTACTGTCTATATTGTCTTGTCATTTATTACCGCAATTGATTTCCATAAAAAAATAGCAGAAAACTCTTCACGGATTAACCTTATACTCATCAATAACAATTTGAATAATTTTTTTTCTAAAGTTGAAAAAGAGGCTGATGCATTAAAAGATGCAATTTATCTGTTAAATGATGAAGATGAGATAAAGCGAGCAGTCCTTCATCGCATGAAAAAAATAGACGCGGTTAATTTAGTGGGGATAATGCTCAATAATGGAAGCTATCTTAGCTTTATTCGAGCGGAGAATGGTGAGGTAAAATTCCTGGGAAAATCAGAACCCGGTAAACCTTTTATTGGGGACGATGGTAATATTAGCGATAACTACTTTAACCCGGAATCACGTCCCTGGAATAAATTACCGGCAGGGACTTATTCAAAATGGTCACCATGGTATAATTGTTATGGTATTGCCGGAAAAAAATGTTTTTCATTTTCTCTACGACCATCCGAAGAAGAAAAAGATTCATTTGCTCTGAAGTTAATACATCTGGATCTTGATGAAAGATATTTCAGTAATTTTTTAAATAAACTAGGTGGTGATGCTGATATTCTATTCATGGAACAAAATAAAAGGATTATGGTAGGTAATGAAAAATCAATGTTACATCTTATTGTCCGCGAGTCATCGGGAAGTTATAACATAAGTAATAATAGTGGCAACTATATAGACAATATTATCTCACTCCCCAGGCTTCCTGATGTCAGATTCCATTACTTTTACTATCAAAAAGCAGAAGATGCAAACATCAATAAATATTTTACATTGATGTTTTTATGTGGCTTGGTTTGTTTTTGTTTATTATGGTATATCGTTGAAAAAATAACAAAAAAAATTAAAGGCGAATCCAGCAAACTAATAGAACATCTGAAAAAATTAGCTAATTCAGTATATCGCAACGACACAATTGATATTGTGCAAAATGATAGTAGCGAGATTGTTGAACTCAAAAAAATCATTAATAATATCAGTTATAAATACAAGGAGCGTATGGATCGTTTACTTAATCTTGTGTCCTATGAACAAGGAAGTAGCTTCTATATAAATAAGGCTGTTATTGAAACTAATAATAAAACCTATTTGGCAGTTGGTATGTAGACTGGCCCCCTGAATCTCCAGACAACCAATATCACTTAAATAAGTGATAGTC